>JALGSW010000035.1 GCA_029821635.1 Candidatus Zipacnadia bacterium | reverse complement strand
CGCACGGGCGAGGCGCCCGTGCCACGGGAAGGCCGTCCCGCGACCTTTCCACGCCTGCGAGTGTTGTTACTCACAAAGGGAATCGAGGCGGGCTGAGCGCATACTCATGAGAGATATCTTCTACTCGCACGCAATCCGGGAGGCGCTTGAGGAGGAGATGGCGCGCGACGAGCGCGTCATCCTCATTGGCGAGGACATCGCCGAATACGGCGGCGCCTTCAAGATCACACGCGACATGGCGCAGCGCTTCGGCAAGGAGCGCGTGCGCAACACGCCGATCAGCGAGAACGGCTTCGTCGGCGTCGCGGTCGGCGCGGCCATGACCGGCCTGCGCCCGGTCGCCGAACTCATGTTCATGGACTTCCTCACGCTCGCCATGGACCAGCTCTGCAACCACGCGGCGAAGTTCCGCTATCAGTATGGCGAGCAGGTCACGATCCCGCTGGTGCTGCGCTGCCCGGCGGGCGCGGGGCGCTCCTACGGCCCCACGCACTCGCAGAGCCTCGAACGCTGGCTGATGAGCACGCCCGGACTGCTCGTGGCGGCTCCCGCGACCGCCGAGGACGCCAAAGGCATGCTCAAGTCCGCGATCCGCTGCGACGACCCGGTGGTCTTCATCGAGAGCAAGATCCTGTACGGGCAGAAGCAGCCGGTGCCGGAGGGTGAGTACACCGTGCCGCTCGGCGAAGCGGTGGTGCGACGCGAGGGCGAGCACGTCACGATCGTGGCCTACTCGCGGATGGTGGGCGAGGCGCTGCGGGCCGCCGACGCGCTGGTCGAGCACGGCGTGGAGGCCGAGGTGATTGACCTGCGCACGCTCGCGCCGCTGGACATCGACACGGTGGCGGCGTCGGTGGAGCGGACGGGGCGGGCGGTGGCGGTGGAGGAGGGCCCGCTGACGGGCGGCGTTGCGGCGGAGGTGGCCCAGCGGATCACCGAGGAGTGCTTCGACGCGCTTCAGGCCCCCCCGATGCGCGTGGCGGCGCTGGACGTGCCCGTCCCGACCAGCTCCGTGCTGGAGGCGGCCGCCACGCCCGACTGGCGCGACATCGCGCAGGCTGCGGCGGACGCGCTCAACTACTGAACTCAGGAGATACCACGTGGCTGCAGGCACGATTGACGCGTCGATCATCGTTGTCAGCTACAACAAGTGCAGGTACACCGAACTGTGCCTCACGAGCATGCTGCGCTCTAACCCGATGCCCGAGCAGATCGTGGTGGTTGACAACGGTTCGACCGATGGCACCGTGCCCTTCCTCGAGGACCGCTTCCCCGTGCTCGCGGAGGCGCAGGGCGTACGCTTCGACCTGCTCCGCAACGCCTCGAACGTCGGCGCCTGCACCGCGCGTAACCAGGGGCTGGCGATCGCGTTCGGCGAGCACATCGGCTTCATGGACAACGACGTCGCCGTGCGCAGCCGCGACTGGCTGGGGAAGCTCGCAGGGGTGCTCGACGAGCATGACGATCACGGGATCGTCGGGCCGAAGCTCGTCTACCCGTTCGCGCCCTACAACATCCAGCACGCCGGCGCGGCGATCTCCCAGACCGGCCGCGTGCAGTACCTCGGCCGCGGCGAGCCGATCGACTCGCCCGAGCACAGCGACCGGCGCGAGGTGCAGTGCCTGATCAGCGCCTGCTGGCTGATGAAGGCGGATATCCCCGAGTGCATCGGCGGCCTCGATGAGATCTTCAACCCCGCGCAGTTCGAGGACTTCGACTTCTGCTACCGCGCCCGCGAGGCGGGCTGGACGGTGCTCTACGAGCCGGCGGCGGAGATGTACCACTACGAGAGCGTCACGACCGACGACTCGCCCGACGTGAACTACAAGTACGTCACGATCCGCAACGGGATGGAGTTCAAGCGCCGCTGGAAGCGCATGTTCGCGCAGGAGGACGGTCCGCCGGACAGTGAGTGCCAGTGGAAGCAGCTCGAGACGCGGCCGATGGAGCAGACGGGCATCCCGCCGATGATTGGTTGAGGAGTAGGACAGGCTTTCCAGCCTGTCAGTTGTTGCAGAAGGAGCTGAAGCACGCATGTCCGACCAGCAGCTCAAGCAGCAGATCAAAGAGATGATCGTCGAGCGGCTCTTCCTCGACGCCGATCCGAATGCGATCGCCGACGATGAGAACCTGATGGAGAACTACGAGATCGACTCGGTGAACCTCTTTGAGATCGTCGTCGGCCTCGAGGAGCAGTTCGAGATATCCTTCGAGGACGAGGACTTCAGCGTCGATCTGTTCGCGACCATCGACAGCCTTGCCGAGTACGTCGAGCGCAAGCGGAGCTGATCCGATCGTGGATGCAGTGCAGGAGCGCCTGGTGAACTTCGAGAGTGGGGGAGAGCCGCTGCACGGAGTGCTGCACGTGCCCTCCGAGCCGACTTCGCGCGCGCTGGTGCTGTGCCACCCGTTCGCCGAGGAGAAGAAGTGCGCGCACCGCACGATGGTCGAGGCCGCGCGGGCGATCGCCGAGGCGGGCATCGCAGTCCTGCGCTTCGACCACCGCGGCTGCGGCGACAGCCCCGGCAGCTTCGACGCTTACGACCTCTGCGGCTGGCGCGAGGACATCAGCGGCGCGCTCGACTGCGCCGCGCGCGAGACCACGGCGGAGGTCGGCCTGCTCGGTCTGCGGCTGGGCGCGACGCTGGCCGCGCAGGTCGCCGAGGAGCTGCCGGACGTCGCCTGCCTGGCGCTGTGGGAGCCGATCATCGACGGCGAGCGCTACATCAAGCAGAACCTGCGCCGCTCGGTGATCAAGGCGATGATGACGCGCCACGAGGGCGGCGAGGAGAGCGAGGACGCGGCGGCCGAGGCCGGGGCGCCGGCGGAGGGTACCGTGGACTTCGACGGCTACAGCGTGCCTGAGGCGATGCGTGAGCAGATGGAGCAGATCAACCTGCTCGCCCCGCCGCCGAGCTACGCCGGGCCCGCGCTGGTGCTCAACATCAGCGCGAAGGACGCGATCGCGGAACCGATGCAGCAACTCGCCGATGCCTACGAGCGAGGCGTGGCCGTGGCGGTGCGCGCGGAGCCCGTCTGGCAGCGCATCGGCGTGATCGACGCGGAACCTATCATCTCAGCGACGGTCGATTGGTTGCGACGGCAGTGATTGGTCAGCAGCAAGAGACGATGCACAGGCACTTGTTCTTCGACAGCCACGGACAGCGGGTCCTGGGCGTGCTGCACACCCCCGACGGCCCCCCGAGGCCGGGCGCGCTGGTCTTCCTGCACGGCTGGGCGGGCTACCGCATCGGCCCGCATCAGATGTTCACGAAGGCCGCACGGATGGCGGCGGAGATGGGCTTTGAGGCACTGCGCTTCGACTTTCGCGGTCGCGGTGACAGCCAGGGCGATGCGGCCGCGACCACGCTCTCGACGATGATCGAGGACGCGAAGCGCGCGGTCGAGGTCGTCTGCGAGGAGACGGGCGTGGAGCGCGTCGCGCTGATCGGCGACTGCTCCGGCAGCGAGGTTGCCATCGGCGCCGCGACGCTCGACGAGCGCATCGACTCGCTGGTGCTGTGGTCGGCGCCGATCGTTGCGGGCGACCGTGCGCAGGCGGACGCCGCCAAGCGGCGCAGCATCTACGCGACCTACGTGGCGAAGCTCTTCCGCCGGGACACGTGGTCGAAGCTGGCCGGCGGGCGGTTGCAGCCGGGAATGATCCTGCGCGCGATCACCCGCGGTGGCAAGGGCGCGGGCGAGGAGGGCGTGGCGAGTGACCGGGAGATCGACTGGTACCGCCGCTTCGTGGACTTCGCCGGCGAGGTGCTGTTCATCTACGGAGGCAACGACCCGACCACGCAGAGCGCGCTGGAGCACTACGGTGAGCTCTCGCGCGTGGCCGGGCGGGATCTCAACCAGCACGTAATCCAGGGCGCGAACCACGCGTTCTACTCGTTGGGCTGGGAGCGGGAGGTCATGCAGGTGAGCCTTGACTGGCTCGCCTCGCGCTACCCGCCAGGGGCCACGGAGGGTGCTGATGGCTGATCGGCGGGCGCGGAGGGTGTTGCTGGTCAACCACGTGGGCGCCGTCAGTGGCGCGGAGGGCAGCATGCTCACGCTCGCCCGCCAGCTCGACCGGCGGCGCTTCGAGCCGGTCGCGGCCGTGCCGGCGGGGCGGCTCGCGGCGGAGTTGGACGACGCGGGAGTGCCGGTGAGCCTCGTGCCGGAACTGCGGCTGACGCGCTCGGGCCCATGGAGCATGCTCGTGGGCGGCCTGAAGCTGCGTTCGTGGGCGGACAAGGTCCGGGTGTCCGCCGAGGAGCTGCGCGCCGATCTGATCGCCGCCAACAGCCTCACCGCGGCGCTCGGCTGCGCGATGCGCCTCGAGCCGGGCAGGCCGCTCGTGTGGCACGCGAGAGATCTGCGCGCGCCTGAGCGGGCGCTGCGCTTCGTGATCCCGCGCGCGACGCGGATCGCGGCGATCTCCGCCTGCGTGGCCGATGCGATGATCGACGGCCACCGCGACGCCGGCGCGAAGACGGTGATGATACACAACGGTCTTGATACGCTGCGCTTCCAGCCGGAGCGGTCGGCGCTCGAAGTGCGCCGGGAGCTGGGCATTCCGGAGACCGCGCCGCTCATTGGCGCAGTCGGGCAGGTGGTGCCGTGGAAGCGCCAGGACGTGTTCATCGAGGCTGCCGCGCACATCCTCGCGCAGCAGACCGACGCGCACTTCCTGCTGGTCGGCGCGGACATGTTCGGCGAGCACCCGGAGTACGTGGCCGAGCTGCACCGGATGGTGCGCAGCCTCGGGCTGACAGAGCGCCTTATCCTCACCGGCTTCCGCGAGGACGTCGCGTCGGTCCTGAGTGCCGTTGACGTGCTGGTGCACCCGGCGGAGGACGAGCCGCTCGGGCGGGTGGTGCTGGAGGCGCTGAGCCTCGGCGTCCCGTGCGTGGCGGTGGATGCCTGCGGGCCATCGGAGATCATCGAGGACGGCGTGACGGGCATCCTTGTGCTCGAGGCGGATGCGCGGCAGATGGCCGCACGCGTCGTTGAGCTGCTCTCGCGCCCCGGCGCGGTCGAGCGCATGGGCCGGGCGGCGCAGCACAGCATCGATACGCGGTTCAGCCCGGCCCGGATGGCGCGGCTGACCGAGGACCTCTACGAGGAGGCGCTGGCCGAGGCGCGGCGATGAGCGCGAACCCGGCGGCTGACGGCAGGCTGCACGTGGGGGTCGATTGCCTCGTGGTGGGCGATCGACCGTCGGGCGTGGAGCGGGCGGTCGTCGGACTGGTCGAGGGCCTGGTGGAGATCGAGCCCGCTGACCAGCGCTTCAGCCTGCTGATAGCCGAGGGGCGCGAGGAAGCGCTGCCGACAGGTCGGGAGATCGCGCCACTGGTCGCGCCTCCGTGGGCCGGTGGGCGCGCGGGGCGTGTCACCTACGAGCAGTTCTTCGCAGGCGCGCGATTGTCGGCGGCGGACGTGGACGTGGTGCACGGTGCGGCCTACGTGCTGCCGCTGGGCTGGGCCGGGCCGTCGGTGGTGACGATCCACGACACGATCACGCTCAGCCGCCCCGACTGGTGCCAGTGGCACAACGTGATACACTACGGGCTCGTGATGACGCGCAGCGCGCGGCGGGCAGATGCGGTGATCGTGCCGAGCGCGTTCACGAAGGGCGAGCTCGTCGAGCACGTCGGCGTCGATCCCTCGCGGGTGCGCGTCGCGCCGCTCGGCGTGAGCGGGGAGTTCGCGCCCGCCGGTGAGGACGCGATCGAGCGCGTGCGCGAGCGTTACGGTCTGGCGGAGCGCTACCTGCTGTGCGTGGGCAACGTCGAGCCGCGCAAGAACCTCGCGGCGGTCATCGACGCGCTCAGTTCCGTGGCTGAGCGGATCCCGCACGACCTGGTGATCGCGGGCAAGCGCGGCTGGAAGTGCGGGCGCATCTCCGCGGAGATCGAGCACTCGCCCTCCGCCGACCGGATTCACCGGCTCGGCTGGGTGGCGCACGAGGACCTCGCGGCGCTCTACTCAGGCGCCGACCTGCTGATTCAGTGGTCGCTGCACGAGGGCTTCGGGCTGACGCCGCTGGAGGCGATGGCGTGCGGGACGCCCGCGGTGGTCTCAGACGGCGGCGCGCTGCCGGAAGTGGCGGGCGATGGCGCGAGGATCGTGCCGCTGGCCGACGGAGCCGACGGACTCGCCGGCGCGCTGATTGAGCTGACCGAGGACTCTCAGGCGCGGGCGGAGCTGAGCCGCCGGGGCATCGAGCACGCCGCGCGCTACACATGGGCCGAACACGCGCGGATCGTGTCGCAGGTCTACCGGGAGGTCGCGGGTGCGAAGGGTTGAGCGCGGCGGGCGACTGGTCTACGTGTTGGGCAGCTTCCCATCGCTGTCCGAGACCTTCATCCTGCGCGAGATACTTGAGCTTGAGCGGCGGGGGCTGAAGCTGTCGATCCTCGCGCTGGAGCCGGGCGACGGCGTGGTGCACGAAAGCGCGGCGGAGCTTGCCGGGCGGACAGTCTACCGCCCCTGGCCGCTGTCCCCGCGCTCGCTGCTGGCGGGGATCGTGGCGATGATCCTCTACCCGTTCGGCTTCTGGGGCGCGCTGCTCTACACGCTCGGATGCATCTTCCGCGCGCCGCGGGCGGCCGGGGAGCTTGCCCGCAGCTTCGCGGCGGCGGCGTTCTTCGCGTGCGCGCTGCGAGGCAGCAAGCCGCGTCACGTACACGCGCACTTCGCGACGATGCCCGCGACCGTGGGCCTGCTGCTGGCGCACATGCTGGAGACGACGTTCTCGCTTTCCGCGCACGCGAGGGACCTTTTCACCGACGAGGCCGTCTTGATGGACAGGAAGGTCCGCGAGGCGGAGTTCGTCTCGGTGTGCACTCAGGCGGGCCTGGAGCAGATCCGGCGGCAGCAACCGGTGTCCTCGACGGAGCGGCTGAACCTGATCCACCATGGCGTGGACGTGGTCGAGCTGATGCCTCTGCCTCACCCCGAGCCATCCGACGGTCCGCCGCTGATCCTCTCGATTGGGCGCCTGGTGGAGAAGAAGGGCTTCCCGATCCTGCTGCGGGCCGCGGCGATGCTGCGGCGCGAGGGCATTGACTTCCGCCTGCGGATCATCGGCACCGGGCCGGAGGAGGCGGACCTGCGGCGGCTGGCTGCGGGGCTTGCGCTGGAGGACTGCGTGCAGTTCGACGGTGCGCTGGCGCATGAGGAGCTGATCCCGCTCTTCCGCACGGCCGATCTGTTCGCGCTGGCGTCGATCGTGGCAAGTGACGGCGACCGCGATGGCCTGCCGAATGTGCTGCTTGAGGCGCTGGCGATGGGCGTGCCGGCGGTGAGCACGCGCGTCTCGGCAATCCCCGAGCTGATCGAGCACGAGGAGACGGGGTTGCTCGCGAACCCAGGAGATCCGACGGACCTCGCGGCGCAGATGGAGCGGCTGCTTTTTGACGAGCAGCTCCGCGCGAAGGTCATCGAGCAGGGCCGCCACGAGGTGGTCGCGCACTTCGACGTGAAGGAGAATGTGGCGAAGCTCGCGGACCTGTTCGCGACGGTGATGAGCCGCCGGAGGTAGGCGCAACCCTCGCAGCCTGCGGGCGATTGTCGTTGCCCGGCGCTGCCGTCGTTCTCCCCCTCGCCGGAACGGAGAGGGGGCCGGGGGGTGAGGTGTCGTTGGCCGTCCGCGCATCATACGAAGAACGGTGAGTGCTTTGAACGAAGTCCCCAACGAGCACAAAGAGCAGCAGCCCGACCAACAGCCTGCCGAGCAGCCCGAGGCGCCGCGGGAGAGCGCGGGCGCGAGGATGACGATCTCCGTGGTGATCGTCAGTGCGTTTCTGTTCCTCGGGAAGATCGCCGGCTATGTGAAGGAGGGCATGCTGTCGGACTACTGGGGGCTGTCGGGTGGCCTCGACGTCTTCAAGGTCGTGTACAACAGCATCGTCTTCCTGATCTACTCGAAGGTTGAGAAGCTGCTGCGACCGACGTACCTGCCGATCTTCGTCGAGCATCGCGACGCGGACGAGGAGGAGGCGTGGAGCTTCTTCAGTTCCATCTCGAATCTCACGCTTCTCTTCATGACCGCCGTCACGTTGCTCCTGGTCATCTTCGCGACGGATGTCATGCGCCTGTGGCCGGGAATGAGCGCGGAGAGCCAGGCGCTGGGCGTGGACCTGCTGCGCATCGCAGGCTTCGCGACGATTCTGCTGGTCATGTCGGTCATGCTCGAGCTGACGCTGCATGCGTACAAGCGCTTCACCGCGCCCGCGCTGGCTGAGGCGATCATGCGGGTGGCGCTGCCGGCGACCATCTTCGGGCTCGTCGCGTACTGGGGGCTGCAGCCCACGGGGACGGAGCAGGGCCTGCCGAACTCAGGGCTGCGAGCGGCCGCGATCGGCGTGCTGATTGGCGCGGCGTTGCGGCTGCTCGTGCAGGTGCTGGCGCTGCGGCAGAAGCTGCGGCTGTACCGGCCCACGCTCGACCTGAAGAACCCGGACGTGCGCCGGATGCTCGCGCTCGTTCCGCCGGTGGTCGTGGGCCTGGTCTTCTCCGCCGCGCGCACCTTCTTCGACAGCCGCTTCGCGACGGACATCGACCCGGGTCTCTACACCGCGCTGGACTTCGCGCGCAAGATCGCCGACGCGCCCATCCTGATCCTCCCGCTGGCGGTGAGCCTGGTCGTCTACCCGTTCGTGTCGGAGTGGGCGTCGCGCAAGGACCGCACGATGTTCACCAAGTCGCTTGTCGCGATGAGCCGCGTCATGGCCTTCCTCTTCGTGCCGATGGCGCTCGGGCTGGTGGTGCTGTCGGTGCCGGCGATCCGGCTGCTCTGTCTCGGCGACGGGGCGTTCCGCCCCGAGGACACTTACGTGGTACAACGCGCGCTGATCCCCTACGCGGCGGGTATCCCCTTCTTCGCGCTCGAGGGCAGCATCAACAAGTGGTTCTTCGCCCTCGGCGACACCGCCACGCCCAACTACGTCGGGGCGGCCGCGGCTGTGCTGCACATCGCCCTAGCATGGTTTGGCACGCACCGCCTCGGGCGCAACGTCGGCGTCATCGCGCTCGCGCTGAGCCTGAGCAAGAGCCTCAAGGTCGTCGTGCTCTACGGCATGCTCCGGCGGCGGCTGGAGCCGATCAGCGGGCGCGAGACCGGATCGTTCCTGGTCAGGCTGCTGATCGCCACCGGGTTCATGGGGCTGGTCGTTCGGCTGGTGTACGCAGGCCTCGAGGCGATGGTCCTCTCAGGCGGGCGCGTTCAGAGCGCGATCGCGCTGGCGATCTGCGGGGCTGCGGGCGTCGTCGCGTATCTGATCGCTGCCGCGCTGCTGCGCGTCGAAGAGGTCGAGATGGTCGTCGGCTACGTGCGGGAGAAGCTCGCGAAGAAGTTCGGGGGCTCATAGCCTGATGGCCGACGCCGACCGCATCGCAGTCTGTCACGTACTCGAAGCAACGGAGGGCGGCACCCGGCAGTACCTCAGTGACGTGTGCCTGGGCCTGCCCGCCGAGCGCTTCGAGCAGACCGCAGTGGTTTCCACGCTGCGTACGCCTGAGTTCGCCGAGGACATCGAGCGCCTGCGCGAGGCCGGTGTGCGCGTGGAGATCGTGCAGATGACGCGCGAGGTCGATCGCGCACAGGACCTGCGCGCGTACCGCGAGCTGCGCGAGCTGTTCCGCGCCAACGCGTTCGGCGTCATTCATACGCACAGCTCCAAGGCGGGCATCCTCGGGCGCTTCGCGGCGTGGCGGTCAGGCAGCCGCGCGCTGCGGGTGCATTCACCGCACGCATTCGCCTTTGAGATGAACCTGCCCCGCTCGCGCCGGACGCTCTTCCTCGCCGCCGAACGGTTCGCCGGGCGCATCACCGACCTGCTGGTCTGCGCCTGCGAGGGTGAGCGGGAGATCGCGCTGCGCCATCGCATCGTCCCCCCGAGCAAGGCGGCCGTCGTGCGCACAGGCGTGGACCTGCGGGCCTTCCATCCGCAGGCAAACGCGCACCGAATCCGGGAGGAGATCGGGCTGCCGCAGCGCCACCGGATCGTCGGCACCGTGGGCGCGATCGTCGAGCAGAAGGGCCACCGAACGTTCGTCGAGGCCGCGCCGCTCGTGATCGAGGAGATGCCGCACACGACGTTCGCGATCGCGGGGAGCGGCGTGCTGCGCCAGGAGCTGGAGGCGCGGGTGGCGGAGCTGGGCCTGGGGAGGCGCTTCCGCTTCCTCGGCAGGCGCGATGACATCCCACGCGTGCTCGCGACCCTCGACCTGTTCGTGATGCCATCGCTGTGGGAGGGCATGCCCTACGCGCTGGTGGAGGCGATGGCGGTGGGCGTGCCGGTGGTGGGCAGTGACATTCCGGGCATTGCGGACATCGTGCAGCCGCAACGGACCGGGCGACTGGCCCCCCCGGGGGACCCGGTCGCGCTGGCTGAGGCGATTTGCACGGCGTTGACTGAGGATGGGGTGTCCGCGAAGATGGCGCAGGCCGGGCGCGAGGTGGTCATGCGTGAGCATTCGCGCGAGCGGATGCTCACGTCGCTGGCGGGCGCTTACGAGCGGCTCCTGGAGGTCCGGTCGGAGTGAGCGAGCGGATCTGCCAGGTGGTCGAGCTGGGCCGGATGGCGCACGCTGAGGCCGAGAGGCTGCAGGAGCGGCTGCTGGCGCAGGTCCGTTCGGGCGAGGCGCCGGATACGTTGCTGCTGGTTGAGCACGACCCGGTGGTGACGATCGGGCGGGCGGTGGAGGACCCGGCGGGCGAGGTCGCCGCGAAGCTGCTCGAAGCAGCGGGCGCCGAGGTGCGTCATGTGACGCGCGGGGGCAGAGCGACCTTCCACGGCCCGGGGCAGATCGTGGGCTACCCGATCGTGGACCTGCGGCGGCACCGGCGCGACCTGCACTGGTTCCTGCGCTCGCTCGAACAGGTCATCATTGACGCGCTGGGGGAGGTCGGCTACACCGGCGAGCGCGTCGAGGGCCTGACGGGCGTGTGGGTGGACGGCCGGAAGATCGCGAGCATCGGCATCGCGGTGCGCGGCTGGGTCACGTGGCACGGATTTGCGCTGAACCTGGACGTGGAGCCGAGTTGGTGGCGGATGATCGATCCGTGCGGGCTGCGGCCCGAGCAGATGGGGTCGCTGGCGGAGTTGGACGGCCCGACACCCTCGCGCAAGGCCATGGCCGATGCTCTGGTGGCTCATTTCGGCGAGGTTTTCGATCTGAGTGCGTCCCTGTTAGCGCCGGTGGAACTTTTCGCGCAGTTGGCCTTCTAATAAGACTGAGCCCGTGGGCCTGTGCCTGCGGGTGTGCGTCATCGGAGATCGACGGTAGCGACCGGGCGAGCAGGGAAGCTCGCCCCTCCTGAACAGCACGACAACGGCCGACGGGCGGGGCGCCCGTTGCATGCGAGACGGACGGGAGGCGTAGCGTGGCAGCCGAGAGGCTTGAGATCGCCGAGGAGACGCAGCCCGCATGGTGGCCGATGATCGGCGTCCACGTCGGGCTGCTGGTGGTCCTCTTCGGCGCGATCTACACGTCCCAGATCGAGATCCGGGGCATGGTTCCCTCGCTCGCGTGGGTTCGGTACGGTCTGGTGGGCCTCGCGCTCGTGCTGGTGGGCCTCGTCAGGGCGTGGGATGTCAAATCCGCGGCCGGGCGTGGACTGCTTGCGCTGGGCGCGTCGATCGCCCTGTATCTCGCGTACGAGCCCCAGCTTCTGGGGCTGCCCGGGGGCGAGCGGCTTTTCGAGACCCCGCTCGTGCTGCTCGAGCCAACTCTCGCGCACGTGGGCATTGTCGTCGCGGCGCTGTTCCTGGCGCTGCAGGTGGCGGTTGATCGGCGCGCGCTTCCCCGCAAAGTGCCTTTCCGGCCGTCGCTGCTGGCCGCGGCCGCGCTGCTGCTGGGCCTGATGGCGATCATGTGGCTGGCGTTCCGAGGGCTCTATGACCTGTCAGTCATCTCAAGCCCGGCGGTGCTGGTCTTCCGCGCGCTGTCCTACGGACTGCTAATGCTGGTCTGCCTGACGATCCCCGGGATGCGGGGCGTCGAGCGCTGGGCACACATCTACCTCGGCCTGGCGCTGATCGGCGTCGTGGTGCGGAACTTGATGGTGAATTGACCTTGGCAGCGGAGGCAGGAGCCGCAACAGGAAAATCAATCGCGCAGCGGGTCGAGGATCTGTTGTGGCCGGCCACGCTGCTGCTGGTGCTGATTGCGCCGACGCAGTTCTCATACGCGCTCAACCCGAAGGATGGTCCGTTCATCCTCTACGCCGACATCTACGCGGCGGGCCTGTTCGGGCTGTGGGCGCTGCTGGTGCTGGTGCGGCGCAGGTGGAACGAGATCGCGCGGCCGCCGGTGGCGATCTGGGCGCTGCTGGCCGTTGCCGCGCTGTCGGCCCTGGGCGCGCTGAGCCTGAAGTCGGCGATCGTGGAGATCGCCCAGATCGGCCTCTACTTCGTGGCGGTCTACGCGCTGTTCGCGGACGTGGTGCGCGGTCAACACCGGCTGGTGCTGGCGGCGAAGGTGCTGGCGATCGCGACGACCGTCGCGGTCGCGATCGGCCTGTATCAGTACCTCACCGGCCAGGAGCCCTCGCATGTGCGCGGGACCTTCGCCAACCGCAACGTTTATTCGGCCTACCTCGCGATGGTATTGCCGGTGCTGTACGGGATCGCGATCTGGACGCACGATACCTCCCACCGGGTGTGGTTCCTCGCGGTCGTGGTGGTCGGGGCGGTGACGATGCTCGCCGGGCTACAGTTCTGGTGCCTGGCACTTGTGTTGCTGATCCTGAGCGCGCTGAAGAACCTGCGGGCGCTGGGATACTATCTGACGGGGGCGACGCTGCTGATCGTGCTGTTCGTGGGGGTATTGCACACCAACCGCGACGCGGTTTTCCGCGAAGTAGCAGACCCGGTCGAACATGGGGAGCTCTTTAAGCTCGGACCGGGCCATGAGGACACGACTGTCCTGAAGATGCGCTGGCTTGAATGGTACCCCGCGCTCATCATGTCGGCGGAGAACTTTCCTTTAGGCGTCGGCGTCGGTAACTATCAGAAGCACATAGGCAAATCAAGTTACTGGATGATCCCGCCGCCGACGAAGATCGAGCCCGACACTAACAACCTGTATCTGGTGATCGCGGCTTCGACGGGGTTCGTAGGGCTGGTGGCCTTCCTTGCCTGGCTGGGGCACTTCTGGCGAATGGCCGAGGACAACTGGACGCAGGCGCACGATGCGTGGTCGATGGGACTGTGTTGGGGCCTGCTGGGGGGCGTTTACGGAATACTGCTCGTAAACATGTTCTCCAGCCTCTTCGTCAGAGGAACCAGCCTGGTGTGGGCGTTGATCTTCGCGATGATCGCGTCAGTGGCGATGCGCGGGTTCGAGGGACTCAGAGCACCCAACCGAGAGGACGAATCGAAGGAAAACCGTCGGGAGGACTGACAATGCGCCGCTTCATCGTATCCGCCGTAGTTGTCTCGCTCGTCACTCTGCTCGTGGCAGGGGTCGCTTCGGCAGCCATGGTCAAGATGGTGGTCGAGGCAGGAGACTACTTCGCAATCTCGCCGTCTATGGCGAAGGTCGTCGCGACGGGCGCCGGCCTCGGCAACAACGACTACATCCAGATCCCGCTGCGCCGGCCGCACGCCACCAGCGAGACCGGTCCGGCCGATACCGGCAACGCCAGGTACAAGGTCAACGTGCCCACCGCCGGAGTCTACCAGCTCTGGGCGCGCACCTGGTGGTATGATGCCTGCGGCAACTCGTTCTTCATCATTGTGGACGCCAAGCCAGCGGTCTACGTCGAGGACGCCACGTATCAGACCTGGCATTGGGTCAAGGGCCCGAAGCTGACCCTTACCGCCGGCCAGCACACGATTCGGATGCAGAATCGTGAGGATGGCGCCCGGATGGATCAGTTCATGCTGATCAACAGCACACAATACGTGCCGACGCGCGTGGAGACGCGCACCGGACAGTATGTCGTGAAGTAGCGGAGGCTGGCTACCGACGAAACGCGAGGACTGGAAGCGACGATGATTCGGATGCAGGGAGCACGTGGCATCCGAGGCTCATTCGCAGTCATCGCGGCCGCGCTCGTAGTGTTGAGTGCGGCTGCGCTGGCACGTATGCCTGCAGAGGCGCAGGATGGGCCGACGATGCTCGAAGACGTGACTGAGCCGCCGTATGCGCTGGCGGCCAGTCTGCACGTAACCGATCCCGCGGCCCTGCGGCTGCAGATCGTGCTGGAGCAGACCGACGCGGACAACACCTATGTGATCACCTGTGCGCCGCGCGAGACCTACGTGGAGCGCATCGTCGGTGGCAAGGCCACGCGCATTGGCCAGTCGCACCCGTTCGGCGCGTTCGAGGCCGACAGCGACTTCGAACTGACCGTGCGCCGCGACGCGTGGCGGATCGTTTTCGTGCTCGGCCGCGAGGTGCTGGCCGAGGCGTGGGATTCGACACTCTCGGGTGGCGGCGTAGGCTACTCCGTGACCGGCGGGGAAATCGTGGACCCGCTCGTTCAGCCGCTCGGCGACGTGTACATGACCGACGACTTCATGCGCACTCAGGACGCCAGCAGCACGTGGGAGGCCGTCAGCGGGACGTGGAAGACACAGTCGCTGCGCGTGGACGAGCAGAGCGATCGGATGGAGGCGGACAAGTCGGCGAATGCCTTCAGCTACTGGGGCAAGAGTGACGAAGGCCCGGCCATCGCCTGCACCGGGTACTGGTTCTGGACCGACTACCAGGTGACCGCGGCCGTCCGCGTGACGGAGGCCGACCCGATGGGCCTCGTGGCCTACTATCAGGACCCGCAGAACTACGTGATGGCGCGCTGGACCTCCGCGCTCGCCGAAGGCGAGGACGCCGATCTGCTGCAGATCATCGGCGTACGCGGCGGGGAGCGCTCGGTGCTCGCCCAGACGCATGGCGGACACATTCCCGGGCAGTGGTACCAGCTTCAGCTTCGCGTCTGCGACGGCGAGATACAGTGCCTCGTGGATGACGAGCCGAGGCTCGTGGCCCATGCCAACCTGTTCGGCCAGGGCCAGCCGGGCCTTTACTGTGAGGGCGCCGGCGGTGTATTCTTCGACAGCGTCGCGGTTGAGGACTGGAAGGTCCTCAGCGACGAGTTCGCCCAGCCCGCGCCCGGCAAGTGGGTGGCGCGCTCGGGCGACTGGAAGCACGACGCCGGAACGATGCTCGCGAGCGGCTCCGGCAGTCGCCTCGCGGTCGCGGGCATGGAGAGCTGGCAGCGCTACTGGGTCGCGGTGGACGCCGAGGGCAAGGGCGCAATGGGACTCGCGGTCTGCGCCGACGCGTCTTCCTGGTACGGGCTGCGCTTCGGCACGAAGGGCTCGGGCGTGAGCTACGAGGGCGAGGCGCAGATCGTGCGCGTCGCCGACGGCGAAGCGCAGGTGCTCGCCTCGGCCCCCGCGCACATCGCCTCCGGCAGCAGCCATCGGCTGAAGGCGGTCGTCGATGATGGACTGATCACCGGCTACCTGGACGGCAAGCGCGTGCTGGATGCGTATGACGCGGGCGCGATCTCGGGGCGGACCGGGCTCGTGGCAGACGGTGCGGGCTCGGTGCGCTTCGACAACGTCTACCTGGCGATGATCCCGCCGAAGCGAATCGCGCGGGTGGCCAAGGAGTTCACCGAGGGTGACGAGCATTTCGAGATGCAGGAGTGGGCCTCGACGCGCGCGCCGTGGCTCAAACCCGCTGAGGATGGCGGGACGTGGTGGACGAAGGGCGACTACTTCGGCGACAAGACGATTGCGTTCGAGATACCGAACATCGAAGCGGCCGCGGGGAGCGTTCGGCTGACGCTGGAGGGGACGCCGGACGAGCCCGCGTCGGGCATCACGCTGATGATCGCCACCACGAAGGGCTCGAAGAGCATCACCGCCACACTGCTGGCGGGGAGCGAGCAGCTTGGCGAGCAGGCGGTTGAGGTCGCGAACGCCCCGTGCTCGGTGCGCTTCGAGCGCAAGGGCACGTGGGTTGTCGCGACGATTGACGGGAACGTTGTCTTCAACGTGAAGCGCTGAAGGTGGTAACGCACCTCGGCGCCAGACAACCGCTCGGCAGCGAGGAATCGGCGATGGTAACGAGGCACTGGGCGTTAGCAATCACGGTGGGCGTGGCGGCGATCCTGACGCTGGTCCTCACGGGGCCAGTGGCACACGCCGCGTCCCTGGAACAGGCGACGCAGCTCATCAGCGACGGGAAGTACTCCGAAGCGGCGGAGATCCTCTCGGGGATCACCGCGGCCGCTCCGGACCAGCTCGCCGCGCACTTCTGGCTGGGCCGCGTGCGCATGGAATTGCGTGACCTCGACGGGGCGGCTGTCGCCTTCGAGGCTGTGCTGGCGGCAAAGCCGACCTCCACCGAGTCGCGCTACTGGCTGGCGGAGGTGCGGCGGCTGCGTGGGCGGCTGGCGGAGGCGCGTGGGCTGCTGCAGAAGGTCCTGGAGGCCAATCCCGGCCACGCCGGGGCGAAGCAGAGCCTGGCGGCCGTGGAGGAGGAGCTGGGGCGCCGGGAGAGCATCCTCGGCGCGTCGCAGGGCGACTGGGTGTACCCTGCCGACAACCGGCTGGTGGCGCTGGATGAGGCGGGGCTCACCGTCGATCCGGGCACCGTGGACATCTACTCCGACCACGTCTACGACTACACTTTCGCCGACCCGCCGACCGACTGGATGACCGAGGGCGGGCTGTGGGAGACGACCAATCGGTGGACGTGCAGCCCGCAGTGGTCGTGGTTCGGCGGCTTCGAGCAGGACGGCATCGCGGCGGTCTGGAACAAGCGGCAGTTCACCGGCGACGTCACGGTCGAGGCGTACTGCGGCTTCAAGATGGGCGTCGCACCCGCGGCGCGCTCCTACCGCAACCCCAACGACATGAACATCACGATCTGCGGCGACGGCGCCAACCCCTCAAGCGGGTACAGCTTCATCTACGGCGGCGAGCTGAACAGCTCCTCGCGGATCATGAAGGGCACGCAGGTGCTTGCCGAGAACCGCTCCCCCGAGGGGCTCCTGCCGATCTTCGAGGACGGCTACCCCTCGACGTACGAGTTCCACCGTAAGTGGTGGATGCTGCGCGTGCGCAAGCACGATGGCAAGCTGACCTTCTGGGTGGATGACAAGTTCGTGGCCGAGGCCGTGGACACCGACCCGCTCCCCGGCGGGCGCATAGCGATCTGGGCGCGGGACAACGGGCTGATCCTCTCGCGCATCAAGATCTACTACGAGACCGAGCAGATTCCGCGCGACCCGGTGCCGATGGAGCATCTGGGCGTCCGGGTGGTCGAGCAGGTGCATCCTCGCCAGGCGACGCTCACGAGCAGCACGTACCCGAGCCTGTTCACGGACTTCGAGACCGACCTTGCGGGCGTGAGCACGCGCGACGGCGATCAGGGCGCGATGGTGACGCTGGCGACGCCGGGAGCGGCGGGCGGCGGACACTGCGCCAAGCTGGTCAACACCTTCTCCGGCGGGACCTTTGCCGCGAACATGCGCGAGGGGCGCTTCGACCTGCGCGAGCTGCCGCGGCTGTCGTTCGACTACCGGCTGGACGCGAACGCGCGCGTGAACCTCTACGCCACGATCGACGGAGTGCCGTGCGAGATCGCGCTCTCGGGGCTGGACCGCGCAGCGGGCGGCTACCGGATGATCGGCCAGGTGGGCGGTGTGCGCGCCGACGGGCAGTGGCGCCACGCGGAGTTCGACCTGCTCGGCCACGCACAGCAGGCGCTGGGCACCGGTGCCAGGCTGATCGCCAGCAACCTGTTCATCGGCAACATGTCGAGCGAGGACTACCTTGACGCGGGCTTCGGCGGCAACCAGGCGGGCGCAAAGGTCTGCCTCGACAACCTCGCGCTGCTCAAGCCCTCTGCCGACGCGGTGCAGGTGGCCGCGAAGGCCGCGGCGGGGGTGACGGTCGAGGGCTGGGCGATCAGCTTCGACCGCGATCCCGAAGGGCGGCCGGCCGCGGAGGTCACGTCGCAGGACGGCACCGCGAGCTTCACCCCGACCGAGGACGGCACGTGGTACGTGCATGCGATGCCGAAGCTGACCGAAGGCGAGTGGGGCGAGGTCGAGAGCATGGCGGTTCGGCGCGACACAAGCGCGCCGCGCGTGGTCTCGGTCGAGCCGGACGGTGGGGCGCTTCGTGGCGGTGGGCCGGTGCGCATCCATCTGAGCGATGGAGACGGGATCGGTGTGGATCCGGCGAGCGTGAAGATTGCAGTCGGCGACCGGACGCTCTCGATCGATGACGAGGCCGTCAGCTTCGACCCGGCGAGCCAGGTGTTGAGCGTTGATGTCGCGCGGCTGGGGCAGACCTTCGCGGCGGGCGGGACGCTCGATGTGAAGCTGATTTCGCTGAGCGATCGCAACAACAACGCGCTGGGCGAGCAGAGCTGGGCGTTCCGGGCCGGGCCCGACGTCGAGACCGCCGGGCCGCGCGAGCCGCAGATCGCGGTGGGCGACGTTCCGCTACTCGCGGACACCTTCGAGCGCGAGATGGGCGAGTGGAGCAACTGGGGCGCGGAGGGCGGCGCGGTGCTGAGCATCGACTCCAGCACGGCCGCGAGCGGGGGAAGTTCGCTGAAGCTCTACAACCCGGTGACGGGCGGCAGCTACGGCGCGTACATCCGCAAGACGGCATTCGATGCGGGCCGCTACCGGATCGTGCGCTTCGCGTACAAGATCCCTGAGCGGCTGCGCGCGGACCTCATGGTGCACGTGAACGGCTCGCGCAAGAGCATCCGCTTCACCGACACGGACAGCAGCTACAATCGGGTTGGCGAGGTGCCGGGCGTGCTGGCGGACAACCAGTGGCACACCGCCGAGTTCAATCTCTACGACATGCTGCGCAAAGACGATCCGCACGCGCCGGGCTACAAGGTGCTGCAGATGTGGATCGCAGACAGCGGCTGGACCTCGAACGCCCCGGGCCAGGTCTTCCACATGGATGACTTTGAACTGGTGCCGATCGTCAGTGCCGCCAAGCCCCTGGAGATCGCGTGGAACGTGATGGACCTGACGGGGCTTGCCGGGGCGAACTGGTCGATCGACAGCGATCCGGCCACCGAACTGCCGCAGAAACTGACGACGACGGCGTCGCAGATCGACTACGCAGAGAGCGCGGACGTTGACGGATGGCTGCACGTGCGGGCGCAGAACTCCGCGGGCCACTGGTCGCCGACCGCGCACCGTCGGCTGCTGATCGACAGCTCGCAGCCGATGGCCACGCAGGCGGCGCCGGCGGCCAACGCGACGACCGCGACCTCGCAGATCGTGCTGGACCTCACGGACGACGGCCTCGCGGGCATCGACCCCTCGAGCGTGGTGCTGAGCGTGGGAGGCAAGGACTACTCGGTCTCGAACAGAGGCCTGACATACCTCTCGGACAAGGGCCGGCTCGTGTGGAACTGCGAGGAGACCTCGCCTCAGCCGACGGTCTTCGACAACGGCTCCGAGGTGCAGGTAGCGCTCAAGGCCGCGACCGACTACGCCGGCAATCCGGTGACGGAGCTGCCGTCGTGGAAGTGGACGATGGACTACGCGCAGGACAAGCAGGCGCCGGCGATCGCCGAGATCGACTGCAGCACCCATCGCTCGCACCTGACGCAGACCTTTGAGACGGGCGTGGATGGCTGGGCGAACCGCGGCGGCCGTGAGGGCGCGCTGGTTGAGCGCGACACCGCAACAGCGGCCAGTGGCGCGGCGAGCGTGAAGCTGACCGCGCAGCAGGGCAACGGACACATGCAGGCGCTCCTGACCTCGGGAAGCTTCGAGGCCGACCGCTACCCGGTGATCGCGTTTGACTACCGCTTCGATCCGGGTGTGAAGCTGGACCTGCAACTGAACATGAACGGGCAGTGGTGGGCGATTGCGATGACCGACGATCCGAGCGGATCGATCGGCCGCGTGCCGGATGTGCGAGCCGACGGCAAGTGGCACCACGCATCGGTGAACATCGCTCCGCTGCTCAAGCGCCAGCAGCGTCAAGGCGCGCTGCAAGTGACCGCGGTGATCGTCGGCGATCGCAACAGTCGCAACAACAAGAAGGGCGCGACCGCCAACTTCGACAACGTGGTCATCGGCAGCGTCGGCACGGTCAAGCCCGTGTTCCGCTGGAAGGCTACGGACACGACCGGCGTCTCCGGGTTCAGCTACGTGCTGGATCAGGAGCCTGCGACCGAGCCGCCGGCGGAGTCGATGGGCAACACGGCGGCGAAGAGCTTCGATGGCCTGAAGACCGGCCTGTGGTTCCTGCACGTGCGCGCGGTGGATGGCGCGGGGAACTGGGGTCCGGCAGCGCACTACGCGATCATGCACTCGGGTGGCTGAGTGCCGCGCGGGTAGTGACTACAGCGGCGCCCCGCGTTCGCGCGTGCGGCGCCGCTTTGTCATGGGGGGGGCATGAACGGCCGCAGGCTGGAAAGCCTGCGCCACGAACGGCTTGGATGGAGGGGAGCATGACTGAGCAGTCGCAGGCGGGTGGCGGGCGTCTGAGCGGGAAGTTCGGCCGGATGGCCGGGCTGGCCCTCGTGCTGGGCGTGGCGCTGGCGCTGCGACTGATCGGGCTCACCTGGGGGCTGCCGGATTCTACGCACCTGTTCTCCTGCCACCCGGACGAGTTCCACTCGCTGCGCGGCGCGCTTTCGCTGGCGCTGGGTGATGCGAACCCGCACTTCTTCAACTACGGAAGCCTCTACCTCTACCTCGTCGCAGCGGCCGCCGCGCTCGCCGGGCCCGCGCTCTTCGCGAGCATCGCCACGGCAACTCCCGGCGGACCGGTGCTGCCCGAGGTGTTGCGCGTGTGGACGTTGGACGCACGCGTCGTAACGGTGATCCTGGCGGTCGGGACCGTCGCGGTGGTCTACGCGACCGCCCGCCGCATCTGGGGCCATCGCGAGGGGCTGGCGGCGGGGATACTGCTGGCGCTGGCGCCGCTGCACGTGCTGCAGTCGCACTACGCGACGGTGGATGTGCCGGGCGCGTTCTTCACCGCGCTGGCATGCTACTTCGCGGTCTCGATGGTCGGCGAGGCGAGCTGGCGGAACGTGCTCTGGGCGGGCGCAGCGGCGGGGCTCGCGGCAAGCGTGAAGTACTCGGGCGGCGTCGCGGTGGTCGCGCCGCTCGCGGCATGGCTGGCAGTGTGGCTGCGCGATCGCAACACCGAGCAGGCGCCGCCGTGGACGATGCTCCCGGCGCTCGCGGGGGCGGTCTTGGTCGCCTTCGCGGCAACCTCGCCCTACACGTTCATCGACTGGCCCAGCGCGTGGCGCGACATCTCCTTCGAGATGCAGCACATGCGGACCGGCGACGATCCGGCGATGATCGCGCTCTATCCGAGCGGCTGGGCGTTCCAGTTCGGCAACCTCACGATGGGCACCGGATACGTCATGCTGTCGGCGGCGGCGATCGGGCTGGCCGCGAGCCTCGCGGTGGGGCGCAGGCAGTCGTGGCCGCTGCTGGCCTTCGGGCTGGTGGCGTTCGCAATGGTCGCCGGTTCGGAGGTGCGCTACGCGCGCTACGCGGTGCCGCTGCTGCCGATCGTTGCGGTGCTCGCAGCGGGCGTGGTGTCCGACGACGTGTTGGCCGCGGTCGCGGGCCGGTGGGCGACGTGGGGGACAGCGGCGGCCGTCGCGGTGGTGATGGCCGGGTCAGTGCTCGCCGCCGGGCTGATGGATCACCGCATCCTGAGCGAGTTGGTGATGACCGACGCGCGGGCCGAGGCGCTGGAGCTGATTGAGCAGGAAGTGCCCGTTGAGGGCACGATCGGGCTCATCACCGAGCCGTGGTTCTACCAGCCGCCGGTGGACTACTGCAACGGTGGCGCGGCGCTGCGCGGCAAACCGCTGTGGGCCGCGTACGGCCAGCCTGTGCGCGAGATCGCGGTGCTTGGGCTGGACGCCGATGCGCTACGCGACGCCGCGCCGGATACGATGGTGCTCACGGGCGTTGAGATCGGCGTGGGCCTCGCGGCGGGGGAGCCGCGCGCAGAGGCGTTCGTGGCGGCGCTGCGGGAGCAGGGCTACCGGCCGGTGGGGGAGTTTGGCGGAGGCGCGTGGGGAGTTGGGGATGGGCGGCCCGTCGCGCAGGATCTGAGCTACCCCTTCCCGTGGATCGAGGTCTGGGTGCGCGAGGCGATGGTGACAGAGCGCAGGCCGGGTGGTATCATGAGTGCCGATGAGCGCACACGAGGCGACGCAGGCCCCTGAGGGGCCGGAGGTGGCGGAGGTAGCGCGCGGTGACCGGATCGAGGCCGTCGCGGTGCTACTGATCGCCGCAGGGGTGCTGGTCACAGCTCGGCTGCTGACGCCGAGCCCGCAGGGCTTCGGGACGCACGAGCAGCTCCTCGTGATCCCGTGCGCGTTCCGCTGGATCACCGGCCTGCCCTGCCCGATGTGCGGGATGACGACCGCGTTCGCGTTGATGGCGCGCGGGGACGTGCTGGCGGCGCTGGGAGCGCACGTGCTCGGGCCGCCGCTGTACGTGGTGGCGTGGCTGCTCGGCGCGAACGCCGCTGTGGCGCTCGTGCGCGGGCGGTCGGCTCTGCCGGGCTGGCTGAGCGGGCCGCGGGGAGCGCGCTGGGTGCTCATAGTGATCGCCGCCGGCTGGCTCGTGAACGTTGCTCTGCGCCTGCTCGGGCACTGAGGCTGCTTGCCCGCACGGCGCACGTTGGGTATACTGCCTGCCCACGAACTTGCTGAGTGGGGGATTGGCTCACGATGACCGCACCGTCCACCGCAGTCAGCTTCCGCCGCACGATCGCGTTCGCCTGCGCAGTGCTCGTCACGCTGCTGGCCTGCGAGTGCGCGGTGGGGCAGGTCGCATCCGCCGAACGAGCGGAGGGTGCCGAGGCCTACCGCCTCGGCGTCGACGATGTCGTCTCGGTGCACGTGCTCTACCACCCGGACTTCGGCGTCGAGGCCGCCACGGTGGGGCCTGACGGGCGTATCAGCGTGCCGGTGGCGGGCGTTGTGACGGTCTCCGGGCGCACGCTCGAGGAGGTCGCGGCGCAGATCGCCGGGGCGCTGGCGCAGGAGCTGCGCGAGCCGCGGGTCACGGTGCGGCTGGTGAAGCGCCACGTGGCGCCGATCTACGTGCTCGGGGCGGTGCGCTCGCCTGGGGCGCTGGAGGTGCGGGAGCCGGTGACGGTCGCGGAGGCGATCGCGCTGGCGCAGGGCCTTGCGCCGACGGCCGCCCCGCGCTGGGCGCTGCTGATCGACTCGCAGGGGCGCGAGCGGCGGATCGACGTGCTGGAGGCGCTCCGCTTCGCTGACGCGCGGCGCGGAGACGCAGTGCGCGTGTTGCCTGGCGAGACGCTGCTGGTGAGCGCGCAGTTCCTCGTGACGGTGGTCGGGCGCGTGGAATCTCCGGGGCGCTACCCCGCGGAGGAGGGCGACCGGGCCGCGGATGCGCTCGCGGCCGCGGGAGGGCTGCTCGACGATGCGGCGCCCGCCGGGAGCCTGCTGCGCGGCGATGGGAGCTCGACCCCGCTGGACTTCGAGGCGCTGATCGCACGCGGAGATGCGACCGCGAGCCCTCTGCTGCAGCCGGGCGACACGATCGTGGCGCCGCGCGTGAGCCGCCGAGTGGCGCTGGTGGGCGCGTTTACCGCGCCGGGGAAGTATGACTTCGACGCGGGCGACCGCGTGTCGGATGCGCTGGCGCTGGGGCGAGACGTCGCGGAGAATGCGCGGCCCGCCTCGGCGGTGCTGCTGCGCGCCGATGGCGGCTCGGTGCCGCTCGACCTTGAGGCGCTGCTGCAGGCGCGCGAGGGCGCTGTGGACCCGGAACTGATCGACGGGGACACGATCGTGCTGCCGCGGGCGATCGACCGGATCGCGGTGGTGGGGATGGTCGCGAGCCCCGGGCCGATGCTGCTGGAGCCGCGCATGACGCTGATGGACGCGATCGCGGCCGCGGGCGGCTGGGACGAGGAGGCGCACCCGGAGAAGACCGTGCTGTGGCGGCAGACCGAGGGTGGGCCGGAGATGACTCAGGTGAACGCTGAGAAGTTGCTGCGCGGGGTGGAGGGCGCGGAGAACCCCGCGCTCGCGCCCGGCGACATCGTCTACGTGCCGCGCGACCCGGCGATGACACGCGATGAACTGAGCCGGCTGCTGCTCGGGGTCGCAGGCCTGATGCGGATCGCGTTCTGAGCATGAGAGACAGCGCCGACGTGCCGATGAGCCTTCGCGACCACCTGCGCGTGCTGCGGCGCCGCAGGTGGCCACTGCTTGCGGTGATCGCGGTGTGCGCGGGCGGCGCGTCCGCCTATGCGCTCCTTGCGAGGCCATCGTACGAGGCGCGGGCGGAGCTGGTGATGGTGTCGGGCACAGGGCAGCGGTCGGCGGTGCTGTCGGCGGCCGCTCCGGTGCTCTCGATGCTAGGCGAGCCGGTCTCCGCGCTTGGTGGGGCCGACCTCGCGACGCAGGTGCAGATCGTCGAGAGCCGACCGACGCTGCAGAGCGCGTGGGGGCTGATGCATGAGCGGCCGGCGCTGCTGGCGCGGCTGCTGAGCGTGGGCATGAGCGACGAACTGCTGGAGGAGCTGCCGGGGATCGTCGAGGGTCTGGGCGACCAGCCGCCGCCGGCTCGCTGGCCGGATGACTGGCAGGCGCTGTTGGACACGCTGATGGTGGCGCCGCTGGAGGACTCGGAGATCATCGAGGTGCGCTGCGAGTCGCCGGACGCCGAGCGGGCACGCGACTTCGTGAACGCGCTGGTTCTGGGCTACCTCGGGCGGAGCCTGGGGGATGCTCGCGCGACGACGCGGCATGCTCGGGGCTACGTGGAAGAGCAGCTTGCCGACGTCGAGGTGCGGTTGGCGGAGGCCGAGGAGAGTCTGCGGCAGTTTGCCGAGCGCGTCGGGACGGTGGCGCTGGATGAGTCGGCGCGGCAGCAGGTGGGGCTGCTGGTGCGGCTCAACGAGCAGGCGGCGGTGGCGGAGTCGACGCTGCGGGCGCGACGCGCGCTGCATGATGAGTTGGACGCGAAGCTGGCGGTGATGGATGACCGCGTGATCGACGCGACGGTGGTGCGGCGCAACCCGGAGATCGTGGCGCTGCAGGGGGAGCTGGCGCAGGCTGAGGCGGGGCGCATGAGCCTGCTGGAGGAGTACGCACCGGAGGCGATGCCGGTGCGGCGGGCGACGGCGGGCGTGGAGGAGCTGCGCGCGCGCCTGAGGGCGACCGCGGTGGAGGTCGTCGACTCGCGCCAGGAGTCGCTCAACCCGGTGGCGCAACAGCTTACGCAGGAGATGGTCGTGGCCGAGGGGGAGGAGTTGGCGGCGCGGGAGTCGATGCGCGTGCTGCAGGCGGCGGCGTCGCGTGTCGAGGGCGCGCTGGCCGGCCTGCCGGACGAGCAGGTGGCGCTGCTGAAGCTGCAGCGCGAGATCGAGCTGCTGGAGCGCTTCTACCTGGCGCTGAAGGAGAAGCAGCAGGAGTACGAGATCGCCGAGCGGGCGAAGACTCCGGCGTCGAGGCTGCTGGCACACGCGATCGTGTCGGAGAAGCCCGCGCGGCCGAAGAAGCTGCTGACGATCGCCGGCGGACTGATGGCCGGCGTGCTGCTGGGGCTGCTCGCGGCGGGCCTTGCAGAGCAGCTCGACGATCGGCTGCGCGACCCTCAGCAGGCTGCCACAGTGCTCGGGCTGCCCGTGCTGGGCGTGCTCGGAGCGCGTTGGCGTGATGGCGCGCAGGACGCGCGCGCTGGTGAAGCGCTGCTGGCGATCCTGCAGCACCTGCGGGCCATCGCGCGGGACACAGACGGACCGGCCGCGTTCGTGCTGGCATCGGCCGACGATGCTGGCGAGGCCGAGGCAGTCGCGAAGGCGCTGGCGGGGCTGGCTGGAGACGACGGCCAACGGGCGGTTGTGCTGATGCCGGCCGGCGTGGACGCGGGCGATGGTGGCGCTGAGGCGGGCCTCGGCGCGCTGCTGTCGCCGCAGACCGATCGCGCGGCGGCGCAGCAGGCGCTGGCGGCTTCGCACGCGGAGCTGTTGCTGGCGGCGCCGCCGGCGGGGAGCGGGCTGCTTGCGGCGGCCCCGCTGTTGGCCCTGGGCGGGCGGATCATGCTGGTCGTGGACCTGCGTCACGCGACGGTGGCGGACGCGAAGGCGGTTGCATCACTTGCGCGCGAGCACGGCGCCGAGCCGGTTGGCCTGATCGCGACCGGCGCGCGGGCGAGCTCGGCGCGCTATCTTGCAGCACCGGCGAGGACATGACGGTGGCATCGAACTCTCAGATCAACGCAGTGCGGAGAGCCGCGCGTCGGAGCGCGGTGACACCACCATGCTTCTGCTGATTGGCATCGACGGGGCAACCCCCGAGCTGATCGAGCGACTGACATCGACCGGGGAGATGCCCGCCCTCCGGTCGCTGATGCGTCATGGCGTGTACGGGCGGATGGAGTCATCGGTCAACCACGATCCCTGCTCGGCATGGTCGAGCCTGCTGACGGGCGTGAACCCGGGCAAGCACGGCGTCTGGGCGCTGCGCAACATCGTGCCGGAGAGCTACCAGTGGCGCATGGCGAACTCGCGGATGCTGCGCGCCCCGACGCTGTCTCAGATGCTCACCGACCGCGGGCAGGAGGTCGGGACGGTCTGCGTGCCGATGACCTTCCCTGCGCGCGAAGCGGAGTGGACGACGGTCGCCGGGTGGCTGGCGCCGTCGATCGAGGCGGCGGGCTTCGCGCACCCCGACAGCGCCGCATCGCTTGCCCGGCGGCGGCTCAAGGACATCCCGCACGACCTTCGGCTGGGCTCCTACGTGGCGGCCGGGCGGTACGAGGAGGGCGTGGAGCTGGCCGTCGAGTCGATGCGGGCACGGACCGCGCTCACCCTCGATCTGCTGGGGCAGAAGCGCTGGGACTTCCTCGCGGTCAACTTCGTCGAGCTTGACCGGGTGCTGCGCTGGTGCTGGCACCTGATCGATCGCAAGCACTCGGATTTCCGCGAAGACGTGTTCGCTCAGCACGGGAAGCTGATCGCCACGATCCATCGCGAGCTGGACGCGCAGATCGCCCGCCTGGTGGAGTCTCTCGGGCCCGACGACCATCTGATGGTCGTGTCGGCGCACGGGACGGGGATCAACAGCCGCGCTGCGCTGTGCCTGCCGGACTGGCTCGCGCACCTCGGACTGCTGTCCTACCGTTCCTCGGCAGGCGGGGCGTGGCGGAGACTTCGCAACAGCATCGGCAATGGGATTGACGGCATATGCGACTTCCTGCGCGACATCCTCCCAGAGTCGCTCAGGGGCATGATCCCGGACCCGGACGAGGGCCACGCGCCGATCGATGCGGACGGCGATCCCTGGATCGACTACGAGCGGACGTTCATGATCCCGACGCCCGGCGGCAACCTGTACCTTAACCACGAGGACACCTTCCCGGGCGGGACAGTGAGCAACGGGACGTGCGACCGGCTGATGTTGGACGTGACCGCCAAGCTGCAGTCGGCGATCGACCCGGCCTCGGGGGGGCGGCCGCTGGAGTGGGCGAAGCCTCGCGAGCGGGTGTGCAGCGGCCCATTCGTGAACCAGTTCCCGCACATCATCACGCGCTGGGATCAGAGCCGCACGGTGATGGGACTGACGGCGACCGGCGGGAACGGGCGGGTGCAGGTCGCACGACCGGCGACGGGGCGGATTCCCTCGGGCGCGCCATCGCCGTTGGGGATCCTCATCGCCGCGGGTGGCGGCCTTCGGCGGGGGGCACGGATCGAGGGCGCGAAGGTCGAGGACGTGGCCGCCACGATCCTGCACTTGCGCGGTGAGAGCGTGCCGAGCTACTTCGACGGCGCGGTGCTCAAGCAGGCGATGACGGACCGGATGCTCGAACAGGTGCCTGTGCGCATCCTCCAGCGCGATCCACCGCGCATCATCGAGTCGCCCGAGCGCATCGAGGCGGCGTCGGAGGCCGTCGCGTCGCGCCTGCGGGCCCTCGGGTACGAGCTGTGAGCGCGCCGCTGCTGGTCGTCGGGATCGACGGCCTGCCGCCCACGCTCTTGCAGCGACTGATTCGTGACGGGCTGACCCCGAACCTCACGCGCCTCGCCGAGCGCGGCTCGTCGGGTGTGCTCCGCTCGACCCCCAACTACCAGAGCGCCTCGGCGTGGACCTCGCTGGTGACCGGCGTGAACCCCGGGCGGCACGGGATCCTGCACTTCACCAACCCCGTGCGCGGCAGCTATCAGTTCACTCAGATCGACGCCCGTGCGCGCCTCGTGCCGAGCGTCTGGCGCATCCTCTCAGACGCGGGCGCGCGTGTGGCGGCGCTCAACGTCCCTGTCTCCTTCCCGGCCGAGCCGGTCGAGGGGGTGATGATCGCGGGCTGGCTCTGCCCGTCGCCCGCGAGCGAAGGCTTCACACACCCGCCCGAGCTTGCGCGCTGGCTGGCCGAGCAGGTCGGCGACTACCCGATCCATCCGGACGTGCGGCGGCACGCGACCGCCGGACGCTACGGCGCGGTCGTCCGAGCGGCGCAGCGCGGCGTCGAGACGAAGCTTGAGGCGGCGCGGCGCGTCCTTGCGCGGGAGAGGCCGGACGTGCTGTGCGCGGTCGTCACGGAGACCGATTCGCTGCAGCACTGGTGCTGGCACCTGCTCGATGACGCGCACCCCGAGCACGATCCGGACCTTGCCCGGCGCTGGCGGGCGGAGCTTTTGGGCGTCTACGCGGCGCTGGACGGCGCGCTCGGGCGTCTGCTCGACGAAGCCGGAGAGGGCACGGACGTGCTGGTCGTCTCCGATCACGGGCAGGCGCCCAACTCCGGCGGACAGGTGCTGCTGCGGCCGTGGCTCGTGCATGCAGGCTACCTCGTGCCGCAGGCGCGGGCGGGCCTGCAGCGCGCGGTGGACGGGGCGCTCGGGGCGGGCTTCGAAGCATTGCGCAGGCGAGCGGGCAACCGCGTGAAGGCCTGGCTGCGCGCGCGCCTCCCGGCGCTGCAGAGCCGTGCGCAGGCGGGGCGACGGGGCCTCGCTGCGGACTGGCCGAGGACGCGCGTCTGGACGGAGACCGGGCACGTCTTCGTGAACACACGCGGACGCTGGCCGCAGGGCTGCGTTGAGCCGGGCGCTGAGTACGAAGCGCTGCTGGCGGAGCTGACGGATGGACTGCTCGCGCTGCGCGACGCGGCCACGGGTGAGGCGGCGGTCGAGGCGGTGACGCGTGGGGACGAGGAGTTCACCGGGCCTGAGGCTGAGCTGATGCCCGACCTGCTGGTGCACTGGCGTAGCGATCTGCGCGTGCGGCGGCTGATCGCCGTCGATGGCGCGCTGATTGAGCGTCGGGACCCTCCTGAGCTGCCCCTGGGCGCGCACCATCCGGACGGGACGCTGGTTGCGTGCGGGCCGCGCTTCCGCGCCCTCGACGCATCGGTGGCCGCGTCGATCTACGATGTCGCCCCGACGCTGCTGCACCTGCTGGGACAGCCGGCGCCGGCGTACATGGACGGTCGTGTGATGACCGACCTGCTGACTACCGAGGCGGCGGAGGATGTGCGACGGGTCGTGGTGAATGCTCCTACCGGCTTGGGGGATCGCGCCACGACTGCGGGGGACGACGAGGTGGTCAGGGGGCGCCTGCGGTCGCTCGGATACATTGAGTAGGTGTGAGGACATGCTCTCCGACGCGCTGTTGGACGCGTTGATGTGCCCCGTCTGCGGGGGAAGACCGCTCGGGCTCGTGATCGAGGAGACCGACGAGGAGCTGATCCTCGTCGGCACACTTGCCTGCCCGGACTGCAAGCGGTGGTTCACCGTGCGCGATGACATCCCGCGGATGATGCCGCCAGACCTTGCGTCGAACCTCGTCTCCGCCGACGACCACTGGGAGGGCTGGACCGAGGCGATGCACCGTTTCCTCCGCTGGCGCGAGGCCGCCTGGGGTGACGCTGCGGAAGCCGCACAGCGGCGTGAGACCGCCCTCGCGATGCACCGGCGCTTCGTGGACTTCTGCGCGCTCCCCGCCGGGCCGCTCGTGCTGCTTGATGTAGGCTGCGGCACCGGCCACGCGATCGACCTGCTCCCCGACGATGTGACGTACATTGGGATCGACCCGCTCCCGGCCGGCGCGTCGCCGTGGGGCTTCGTGCCCGAACGGATGCCCCGGCCCGAGCGTCCGCCGAGTCTCGTGCAGGGCGTAGGAGAGTCGCTTCCCTTCGCAGATGACAGCTTCGACGCGGTGCTGCTGATGGGGACGCTCGACCATTGCCGCAGCCCGGAGGAGATGCTCGGGCAGGTTGCGCGCGTGCTCCGGCCCGGCGGGACGCTCGATGTGTTGCAGGGCCTCAGTGCGAGGCGCGATGACGGCGCATCCGGAGGTGTGCTGCGGTCGCTGATACGCTCGCTGACCGGGCAGCAGAGCCCCAGCGCGCGGGACACGCATCTGCGCAGCTACGCGTCTACCGAGGACGTGGCCGCGCTGCTCGCCGGGTGGTTCGAGGTGCAGGAGTCCGCGGAGGACTCGGGGCGCGCGTTCGTGCGCGCGACCGCGCCGGGGGGCGAGGGATGACGGATGCACCCTCGGTCCTGCTGATCGGCATTGATGGGGGGACCTTCGACCTGATCGACCCCTGGCTGCGCGCCGGCGAGCTTCCCGCGATCGCGGAGTTGCTCGACGGCGGCTCGCGCGCGCAACTGCGTTCGACGCACCCTCCGCTGACGCCCGTTGCGTGGTCGTCGATGCTCACCGGCTGCAACCCCGGCAAGCACGGGGCCTTCGCCTTCATGCGCATCGCGCGCGACTACGCGCCGCAGTTCCTCAGCGGCGGATCGCTGCCGCTGCCGACGATCTTCGAGCAGCTCTCGCGCCTCGGCCTGCGGGTCGGCGCCCTCAACATCCCCTGGACATGGCCGCCACGCGCGCTCAACGGCTGGTGTCTGTCGGGCCTCGACGCGCCCGCGTTCGGGCCGGGGATCGCCCATCCGCCGGGGCTCTTCGAGGAGCTCTCCGCTGAGTTCGGCGGCTACTTCGTCAAGTCCGTGACACCCACGCGCGACGGCTTTCCGCTCGATCGCATGGAGGAGCGGATCGCGAAGATCGGCGCGATGGCGCGCCACCTCGCACGCACGCGGCCGGTCGATCTCCTCGCGCTGTGCTTTGTCTCCACCGACCAGGTCCAGCATTGGTACTTCCGGTCGCGCTCCGCCACGGGCCGCGACGGTCGCCGCGTAGAAGACCTGCTGCTGCACACGTGGCGGCTGGTCGATCGGGAGATCGGCCGGCTGGCCGAGGAGCTCGCCGGACCGGATACCACGGTGATGATCGCCTCCGATCACGGCGCCGGCCCGACGGAGGGCGGGATCAACGTCGGCCGCTGGCTGGAGGCTGAGGGCTGGCTGCGCGGGAGGTCGCCGGGGCTCCTCGGTGGCCTGCGCGCGGGGGCGCTGCGGGCCGCGGCGGGGCTGCTGCCGGGCGCTGCGCGCGAGCGCC
>JALGSW010000034.1 GCA_029821635.1 Candidatus Zipacnadia bacterium | reverse complement strand
GCACTTCTCCGATTCGCCCTTCGTTGACATCTCTCCCGCCCCGGTTTACCATTCCCTGCGCCCAATTCACTTGAGGAGCCGACCATGACGTCGCTAAGCATCATTCTCAGCACTCTCGGCGTGGGCGGGCTGCTCGGCTACTTCACAGGCACCGCCGTGAAGACCATGAGCCGTCTGCTCGGGTGCCTTCTGGGCCTGCTCTTCATCCTCATGCAGCTTCTCGCCTACTACGGCCTTGCTGAGTGGCACTGGGACGCGATCTCGAAGTTCATCATGGGCCCGGCCGCCACAGCCGCCGATGCTGCTTCGACGAAGCTCTGGACGATCCTCACCTACAACCTGCCCTTCACAGGCGGCTTCGCGACAGGCTTCTACATCGGCCTGCGACGGTGAGGCGGCCGGACCCGTCTGCGCTCCTCTTCTCAGACCTTGACCTCGGTGCCCTCTTCGGCCGACTTGTAGATACCGTCGAGGATCCGCTGCGTGATCAGCGCCTGCTCCGGCGGGACGGGCACCATGCCGCCGCGGATGATGGCGTCCACGAACTGGCTGATCTCCTCCGCGTGCCCGCCGAGACCCTTGTCGCCGATGACCTGCGGGGTGCAGTTGAGCATCATCCCGTGCTCTTCCTTCACAAGCGTGAACGGCCACATCTGCACGCCGCCCTCGGTACCGAAGACCGAGACGTTGTTCTGGTTGCCGGTCGCGTTGAGCGCCCAGCTCGCGCCGAGAGAGACGCAGATGTCGTTCTCGAAGCGGATGAAGCCGACCGCCAGCTCCTCAGGCACGGTGTACTTCTTCGGGTCGTGCGCCATGACCGACGGCTTGTTCGCGATCTCAAGCCAGGTGTTGGCGCTGACCGAGACCGGCTCAGGGAAGCCCATGAGGTGCAGCGTCAGGTCGAGTACGTGCACGCCGATGTCGTAGCAGGGGCCGCCGGCCGACTTCTCGACGTCGCTGAACGCGCCCCACGCCGGTACGCCGCGCGCCCGGAGATACTCGGCCTTCGCCCAGTAGGGGTCGCCGATGCCGCCCTCGTCCACAAAGCGCTTCGCCGCGATGGCCTCGTCGGAGTAGCGCATGTTCTGCGTGACGCACAGCAGTTTCTGCGACTTGTCGCGAGCCGCGATCATCTTCCGGACCTCGTCCGCCGATGTCGCCACCGGCTTCTCCACGAATACGTGGCAACCGGCCTCGAGCGCCGCGACGGTGGGCGGCATGTGCATGCAGTTGGCGGTGCACACGTCCACCACGTCAAGGTCCTCGTCCTCGAACATCTTCTCGTAGTCGTCATAGATATGTGCCTTGTCGACCTTGGCCATCTCGGCGCCGAGGGCGCCCGCCTTCGGGTCGATCTCGCTGATCGCAACGATCTCAGCGTCCGGCAGTTGCATCCACGCCGGTATGTGCTGGCCCCGAGCGATACCACCTGTGCCGACGAATCCCACTCGTAGCTTGTCGCGCATCATGAGCCTCCTTGCGACTGTAGGCGCCTCCGGGCGCCGCTTTCCCGCGTTGCGTTTCAGGGGGCCGCGTCCGGGCCCCAGCGTGCGTGCAGTATTCCGCGCCCCCTCGCCGGGGACCTGCCCGCCACTTCACCCACGTGGCCCAGCCGCCGCGAAGGTCCTCGGGCGATGTGACGCGAACTTCGCTCGCGAGACCATTCGCGGACGCGAGGGAGTGCCGATGACCGATCGAGAGCGCGTGCTGAGGACCTTTGCCGGGGAGCCGGTGGACCACATCTGTTGGCAGCCGCGTCTGGAGCACTGGTTCCGCTACCGCGAGAAGACCGGGACGCTGTCTGAGCGCCACGCGGGGATGGGGCTGTTCGATGTCTACGACGAACTCGGCTGCTCGGTGCGCTACGCCGGCCGCCCGCTCGTCTTCGAGTACGAGAAGTGCGCGCTGCGCGTCGAGGGCGATGAGCACGGGCGCGTCATGTTCTACGAGACGCCCATCGGCACGCTCACCGAGGTGCTGCGCTACGGTGAGGAGGGCACGTCTGCGCACCGCAGCAAGTTTCCGGTCGAGAGCCTTGAGGACATCCCGGTGATGGAGTACTTCCTCGCTGACGAGCGCGTGCGCTTCGACATGGCGCAGTTTGAGGCAGTTGAGGCGCGCCTCGGCGACCGTGGCGTCTGCCAGTTCTACTTCCCGCGCTCGCCGCTGATGCGCCTGATCATCCAGTACATGGGCTTCGAGGACACGATCTACTTCCTCCACGACCATCCCGAGCGCGCCGAGGAGTTCATGCAGCACATCGAGCGCTGCGATGACCAGCTCTTCGAGGTGCTGTGCGAGAGCCCGACCCGGATCATCAACTTCGGCGACAACATCGATGCGTGGCTGACGCCCCCGCCGCTGTTCGAGCGCTACCTGATGCCGATCTACGAGCGCCGCTGCGAGCAGCTTCACGCGGCGGGGAAGTTCACGCACATCCACATGGACGGCGCGCTCAAGCCGCTGCTGCCGTATCTCGCGAAGCTGCCCCAGCACGGAATCGAGGCGCCGACGCCACTGCCACAAGGCGACGTGGAGCTCGAGGAGCTGTGCGATGCGATGGGGGACAAGATCATGCTCGACGGCGTGCCCTGCGTCCACTTCCTTCCGAACTTCCCGCTCGCCGAGCTCGAGGAGTGTGTCGAGAAACTGCTGGAGTTGCAGGCGCCGAGGCTAATTATTGGGATCTCCGACGAGATCTCCCCGCCCGGCGACATCGAGCGCGTCCGACACGTTGCGGAGATGGTAGCCCGCAGGGGGGCGTAGCGGGCCGCTTGGCACTTTCACCGAAGCCTCGCTTGTGCTATACTGTTGGCAACTCACAGGGTCATGTCAGGCGCGGCCGATCGTGACCGCGCCGTGCAGCGCATCATTGCAGCCAGTACGCAGCAGAACCAGCGATCGGAGGTACGCCCTGTGGCCCGCGCGTCGGAAGACACGCACAAGCTCAGGCGCGACATCGTCGCCATCGCGCTCATCACGGGCGCAGTGCTGACCTTCGCGAGCCTGCTCTACAGCAGTCGGGGCGGCGTCACGGAGGGTGGGGGCTACCTTCCGGGCCTGCTATCCAACGCCTTCACGCTCTCCTTCGGCGTCGGCGCCTTCGCCGTACCGCTCGTGCTGCTCGTCATCGGCGTCCTCTTTGCGCTCGAACGCCCGCAGTTCGCCTCCCTCCGCGCTCTCGCCGGGGCTGGCCTGATCTTCCTCGTGATCCTGACCGCTGTCGCGATGCAGATCCCGGCCGAGTCGCGCTTCGACGCCGAGTGGGTGGCCCTCAACGGCGGCTACCTCGGGGCCGGCTTCTCCCACGTGATGCTCAAAACCCTCGGCCTCTCCGGATCGTACATCGTGCTCACTGGCGTCGCGATCATGGCGCTGGTCATGGTCACACAGACGTCGGTGCAGCAGCTCATCCGAGGGATCGGCCGGCTGATCGGCGGGGCATTCCGCTTCGGCTGGCGAACGCTCGTTGACGGCTTTACCGAAGCTGGCGACGTCTTCTCACAGGCGAAGACTAAGAGGAAGAGCCCAAAGCCCCGCGCCCGCACCGCTCGCCCCGTCCGGCCCGACAGGGGCCCGGTCGTCGAGCTCGACCTCGACAGCGACCACGCTGGCCGTGGCCCGACGCAGACCTCCACTCCCCCGAGCGCCCCGGTTTCGGGCCCCCTGCCCGGCGTGGAGGGGCAGGCGCGCAAGAAGCCGCGCAGCAAAGCCAACGGCGGCAACGGTGACACGGACTCGGAGCAGAAGGTGCTGCTCGGGGACAGTGACCTTTACGCGGTCCCGCCGTTGTCGATCCTCAGCGAGCTGGCCGACGAGGGCCCAGGTCCGGACGCGGCCGAAGAGGCCACCGAGAACATCATCAAGCTCGAGGACACGCTGGAGAGCTTTGGGGTTGAGGCGAAGGTCGTCGCGTATGAGCGAGGCCCGGTCATCACCCGCTATGAGGTCGAGCCCGCGCCGGGCATCCGCGTGGGGAAGATCGTCAACCTCTCCGACGACCTGGCGATGGCGCTTGCGGCGGTGGACGTGCGTGTCGAGGCGCCGATCCCCGGCAAGTCGGCGGTGGGCATCGAGGTGCCGAACCAGCACCGCGCGGTGGTGAGCCTGCGCGGCCTGATGGAGTCGAACGAGCTGCAGAGTCACCCGTCGTATCTCGCTGCGGCCCTCGGGCGTGACATCGCCGGGCATCCAGTCATCGTGGACCTCGAGCGCATGCCGCACCTGCTCGTGGCGGGCGCCACGAACTCCGGCAAGAGCGTCTGCCTGCACAGCATCATCACCTCGATCCTGATGCGCGTGCGTCCCGATCAGGTGAAGTTCATCCTCGTGGACCCCAAGCGCGTCGAGTTGCGGCTCTACGAGGGCATTCCGCACCTGATGTCGCCCGTGGTCTACTCCCCCAAAGAGGCCGCCGACGCCCTGCGCAAAGTCATCCGCGAGATGGACAAGCGCTACGACCAGTTCGCCATGAAGGGTGTCGTGGACATCACCGAGTACAACGAGCTGGCCGCGGAGCCCAAAGAGCACCGCGACCAGGAGTTCGAGCCGATGATCCGCGTCGTCATCGTCATCGACGAGCTGGCGGACCTGATGATGCAGTCGCGAGCGGAGTTCGAGTACTCCATCTGTCGGCTCGCGCAGCTCTCCCGCGCCACCGGCATTCACCTCGTGCTGGCCACGCAGCGCCCGTCGGTCAATGTCATTACCGGCACGATCAAGGCCAACATCCCGTCGCGGATCGCGCTGTCGGTCACCTCGCAGCACGACTCGCGCACGATCCTCGACGGCATGGGCGCGGAGCGTCTGATCGGTCGCGGCGACATGCTCTACTCGCCGATCGACGCGAATCAAGCGCGACGGCTGCAGGGGGCGTTCATCCCACGCGCCGACCTGCAGCGACTCGTCGACTACCTCTGCTCGCAGGGAGAACCTGACTTCGATATCATTCCGCAGGTGCCCGAGGACGACGATGACGACTTCGCCGGCGCGATCGAGGTCAGCGACAAGCTCTACGCGGCCGCGGTTGAGTTCGTCGTCGGCGAGACCGAGGCGTCCGTTTCCGGCCTGCAGAGACGCTTCAAGATTGGCTATGCGCGCGCGGGCCGGCTGATCGACGCAATGGAGCAGCGCGGCGTCGTCGGGCCACACGTCGGCCCGAAGCCGCGTGAGGTCATCCTCAACCCGGCCGCCATGTACGCCCACCTGTCCGGCGGCGAGTACACGCACCCCTCCGGACTCGATGATGAGCCGGACTACGAGGATGAGCCGGAGGATGAGTTGCTGATCGACGACCCGGACGAGTCCGAGGAGATGGACGGCGAGGCCGAGTATGACGAAGAAGAGGCCACCGCCGAGACGCTCTGACCCCGCGCCATGCAGGAATCGGCGCCCGCGGCGGGGAAACACCCGTCCCCATGGGCAACGAGGACCTGAGACTGTTCGACAACGAGGACATTCGTCCGGAGGACCGCGCGGACACAGAGCGCGAGGAGTCGGGCGGTTCAGGGCGCAAGTCCCGCGCGAACACGCTCAACGACCTCACCGGTACCGAGTGGATCAAGGCCACCAAGTCATGGCTCGTGTGCGACTCCCGCCGCTACCACCAGAACCGCAACACCGAACTTCATCCCGCTCGCTACCCCGAGGAGCTTGTCGCCCAGTTCCTGCGCTTCTTCACCAAGCGCGGAGGCTGGGTGCTCGATCCTTTCTGCGGCAGTGGTGCGACGCTCGTGGCCTCGCTCGAGGAGAGCCGCAACGCAGTCGGAATCGAGCTGAGCGAGCGCTACGCAGCACTGGCGGGGGGCCGCCTGGTCGGCCTGCGCAACGGCCGCACGGCGGAAGTGCTGCGCGCGGACGCCCGGCAGATCGCTTCGCGGGATCTCTGGGCGGACGGCCCGGCGCCTCTTGGCGACGACGGCCTGCCGCGTTTCGACTTCATCATGACCTCGCCGCCGTACTGGAATATGCTGCGCAAGAGCCGCGGCGGGGTCCGTTCGACGCATAAGGAGCGAGCTGAGCACGGCCTCGACACCGACTATGGCGAGAGTGAGGGCAACCTGGGCCTCATCACCGACTACGATGAGTTCGTCGCGCAGCTCGGGCGGGTCTTCGAGGCCTGCGGTCGGCTCCTCGCACCGCGCAAGTACATGGTCATCGTGGTGCAGAACGTGCGCGTGCCTGATGGCTACGTTCGGCCGCTGGCGTGGGACATCGCTCGGCGGGTGAGCGAGGCGCCCGGACTGAGCTTTCAAGGCGAGCGCATCTGGTGCCAGGACAGCAAGAAGCTGGGGATCTGGGGCTACCCAACGGTCTTTGTGCCGAACTACCATCATCATTACTGTCTGATCTTCCGCAGGGACGACTGATCTTCATGGCGCGTGTCGCGCTGATCTCGCTGGGCTGTCCGAAGAACCTCGTCGACTCCGAGGTCATGCTCGGACTACTCCAGGCCGCCGGTCACGAGATCGTCGAGGACGCCGAGGCCGCGGAGGTCGTCATCGTCAACACCTGCGCGTTCATCGAGCCTGCGGTCGAGGAGGCCATCGAGGCGCTGCTGGACGTGGTCGAGCTCCGGGGCGATGGCGGCACTCCCCGCGTGATCTGCGCCGGATGCCTCACGCAGCGCTACGGCGAGGGACTGCTCGCGGAGCTGCCGGAGATCGACGCATTCGTTGGGCCGGGCTCCGTGGCGGAGATCGCCGACGTAGTCGCGCGCTGCGCCGGCGAGCGCTCCCGCGCCGGGCAACTGCTCGTCCAGGCGGCGCCGACGTGGCTCTACTCAGCCGAGATGCCCCGCATCCGCACCGGTCGCGAGTGGCTGGCTCACGTCAAGATCGCCGACGGCTGCAGCCACTCCTGCGCCTACTGCATGATCCCGAGCATCCGCGGCCCCTACCGCAGCAGGCCTGCCGAAGACATCCGCCGCGAGGTCGCGGCGCTCATCGACGACGGTGTGCGCGAGATCTGCGTCATCGCTCAGGACACGTCGGCGTGGGGGCGCGACCTTGACGATGGCTGGACGCTCGCGCGGCTGCTCGGGTCGCTCGACCTCGGTGCCTGGGATGGCTGGCTGCGCCTGCAGTACCTGCACCCCGACGGGATGGTGCCCGAGCTGCTGGACGCGGTGGCCGGGGTCGAGCAGGTCGTGCCCTACTTCGACGTGCCACTGCAGCACGCGCACGAGGCCATCCTGCGCAGCATGGGCCGGCGTGGCAGCGCGGAGAGCTACCTGCGCATGATCGCCGACATCCGCGAGGCCGTGCCCGGCGCGGCCATCAGAACCACTTTCATCGTGGGCTATCCGGGCGAGACGCAGGAGCACTTCGCCACGCTGCTGGCTTTCGCTGAGCAGGCGCGCTTCGACCGCCTATCGGCCTTCCCCTACTGGGACGAGCCCGGAACGCGCGCCGCCGAGCTGCCCGATCAGGTCCCGGCTGACGAGGCGCTGGACAGACTCGAGGCGCTGATGCTCCTGCAGGCGGAGATCTCACTGGAGGTCAATCGCGGCCTCGTGGGCAAGCAGATGCGTGTGCTGATCGAGGGCGAGGACGAGGAGACCGGGCTCGCCGTCGGGCGCTCCTGCCGGGATGCCGCCGACGTGGATGGTGAGGTCATTGTGGACGGGGACGCGCCTGAGGTCGGATCGTTTGTGGATGTGCGGATCACCAACGCGGAGGAGCATGACCTGCGGGGTGTTGCGGACCGCTCCTGATCGAATCACGGTGGAAGGAAGTTGCGCGCATGGCGACTGATAGGGACCTTGCATTGCGTTACCTCGGCGACTGTCTCTACGGCGCGATTCTCGGGCAGGCGGGGGCGGTCAGGCCCTCTGACCTTGTCCGGTCGCTCCCACGCGGCATGCGGCTGAGCGTCGCCCTCATCAGGCAGCTTCTCGGGGAGGACCCGCGGTTCGAGGAGGTCGGCGGGCGCTTCGAAATCGCGAATCGGCGGGCCGTGAAGACCCGCCCCTTCGGCGGCGCCGTTGCGGCGCTACTCGAGGCCTACGAGCGTCCGATGCCGATACCTCTGATGGTCACCGCCCTCGCGCGCATCCGCGGTGGCTCCCCCGGCTCCTTCGGCGACTTGCTGGACAAGTATGAGGCGTCCCGCGACGATGTGCGCTACGTGGCGGAGCAGGCGGTCCACTCCGACTGGTTCCTGTCCCTTGTGGGCGAGGACGAGCAGCAGTTGCTCTTCTTCAACAGCCTCGACGGCGACGAAGATCTGGAGCAGATGCGGCAGGAGTGCGAGAAGCGTGAGCTGCGCAAGCGCGATCCAGGCCTGACCGCCGTGAACATCCTCGGCGAGCTCGATCGCCCCATCGGCCCGAGGCAGCTCGCCTTCCTCACCTGGCTGCACCATCCGCAGATATTTGATCCGGTCGAGTTCGTCGAGCAGGCACTTGAGCGGGACGACGTGATCGCCGCCTGCGGGATGTGGTTCGGCGAGGGGATGATCGAGGCGCTCCACGGGCAGTTGCAGGAGGCCTCCGACGAAGTCGCGGGGGAGACCGAGGAGTCGGTGCGCGTGGACCTCGCGGAAATCCTCGCGCAGGAGCCGCCATCCACCCCCTTCAAGCTCGATCCTGAGGCCCGCGCGACTATCGTCTCGGTCGTGAGCGGCGCGCAAGTGCCCATGGGCATCGATGAGCTGATCGTGGACGTGCTGGAGATCGCACCGGACAACAAGCGCTTCACGAGCGCAGCACACGCGCTGGAGGGCGTGCTATCCGACGACGAGGGCCTCATTCAGCTTTCACCGGGACGCTACCTCTCGCGCCAGGCAATCCCCGACTGGGTTCACGACGTCCCCGAGCCGCTGATGCCCACCGTGACCATGGCCGACGAGGATGTCCTGATCGAACTCGATGCGCTCCCCGACGAGTTGCGCACGCAGGTCCTCGACCCAGTCTACGAAGACGTCGCCGCGGGCGTCAGCATCGAGCCGGATGATGAACTCGCTTCGGAGGAGAGCGTTGACTACCCGCTGCTGCACCACCACTACGTGATGGGCACGATGGCGATTCGGGCGATCGATCGGCGCTTCTTCAGCTCAGAGCCGCCCCTGAGCCTTGTGGTCGTGCGCTACGCAGAATCGGAGGCCTACCCGGTCTGGCTGAATGCCGACATCGGCCTGCTTTTCGGGTTCTCGCGCTGGTACCAGCGCCACCTCCCACCCAGCGGCGCGGTCTTCCGCATCGCGCGCGGCGATGCCGCGGAGAGCTACGTGCTGGAGTATGACGGGGCCACCGAAGAGGAGCTGGCACCGGACGAGGAACGCATGGCGCTGCTGGAGCGCAAGCGCGAGCGAGTCAGCCACCGGCCCATCTCCATCCGCGACCTGATGGTCGAACTGCTCGATGAGCGCGACGAGGGGCTGAGCCTCAACGCGCTCTGGGCGGAGATGAACGCAGTGCGTCGCACATCACGCTGGCAGCTCGCGTCGCTGCTGGCCTATGATGCCTGCTTCAGCGAGAGTGACGGCCGCTGGACCGCCGATCGCGCCATGACGGGGGAGCCCGGCGACGCGGCGCTCGCGGAGGCCGTTATCCGGCCGGCCGACGGCGCCCGGTAGGCCCGGCGAGGCGCCCTGGAGTCTTGCGTAAGGCGCCCAATGCCACTATGATAGGAACCGCCCGCCCGCGGGTCGCCTGCTGCGGGCGATGCTCGCCCTCGCAGTGCCGGTCGCGAGCACACGACCAGACTTCCCCCGAGAAGGTGACCACTACTATGTCAGAGGTAAGGACGCGCTTCGCGCCGTCCCCAACCGGAAACCTGCATGTCGGAGGCGCGCACACCGCGCTCTTCGCCTGGCTCTTCGCCCGCCACGAGGGCGGCAAGTTCATCCTGCGCATCGAGGACACCGACGAGGTGCGCTCGACCGAGGAGTCCCTTGCGGCCATCTACAACGGCCTTAAGTGGCTTGAGATCGACTGGGATGAGGGCCCGGACGTCGGCGGGCCCTTCGCTCCCTACGTCCAGTCCGAGCGCCTGAACATCTACGCGGAGCAGATCGACCGTCTGCTCGACAGCGGTCGGGGCTATCGCTGTTTCTGCACCCCTGAGGAGCTGGACGAGCGCCGGGAGATCATGCGCGCGCGCGGCATCCCACCTCGCTACGACGGCCGCTGCGTAGACCTCCCCGACGAACAGGTCCAGACGCTCCTTGCGGAGGGCAAGCCCTACTGCGTGCGTTTCCGCGTCGAGGAGACGGGCGCGACTGTCATCCGAGACATTGTCCGCGGCGAGGTCTCGTTCGCGAACGAGCTGCTCGGAGACTTCGTCATCCGCAAGACCTCGGGCTACCCGACCTATCACATGGCGGTCGTGGTCGATGACTACCTGATGCAGATCTCGCACGTGATCCGTGCCGAGGAGCACCTGGCGAACACGCCCTCGCACGTGCAGCTCATGGATGCGCTGGGCTTCGAGCGGCCGCTCTACGCGCACCTGCCGCTGATCCTCGGCCCGGACAAGACGAAGCTGAGCAAGCGCCACGGCGCCGTCAACCTGCTCGATTACCGCGACCAGGGCTTTCTGCCCGAGGCGATGCGCAACTTCCTCGCGATCATCGGCTGGTCCGCCGGCGCCGAGCAGGAGATTCTTGACCTGGACGAGCTAATCGCGAAGTTTACGCTTGAGGGCGTGAGCAAGTCGCCGGGCGTCTTCGACTTGGAGAAGGCCGCCTGGCTCAACGGCGAGTATCTCAAGGCCGTCGACGCGGAGTACCTGACCGGCATCTTGCTGCCAGTGCTCCGGGAGGAGGGCCTCTTCCAGGACGATCCGAGCGACGAGCGCATGGCGTGGCTCATCGCCGTGGTTGACCTGATGAAAGGGCGGACGCGCCTGCTGACCGACTTCACCACCTGGGGCCGCTACTTCTTCACCGAGGAGTTCATCTTCGACAACAAGGCGCGCAAGAAGTGGCTCAGCCGCGAGGATGTCCCGAACCGGCTGGACGCCCTTGCGGAGCGGCTCAGCGTCGTAGAATCGTGGGCCGTGGACACGATCGAGCAGGCGATCCGCGGCTTGGCCGAGGAGCTCGGCGTGGGCGCCGGACAGGTCATCCACCCGTGCCGATCGGCCGTCACCGGCCAGACGGTCGGCCCGAGCCTCTTCCACCTGATGGAGCTGCTCCCACGAGACACCGTCATCGCGCGGTTGCGCAAGGCCGCGGAACTCGCCAGAGCGGGGCAGATGGAGCCCGTCGCTTCGGTTGACGGAGATGTGTAGCGCTCCCCGTCGCGGGGTATGATGCAAACAGGGCCGGGGCGGAGACGCCCCGGCCGTTCCGTCCTAGGGAAAAAAGTCGATGAACTTGGCCGAGATAGTGAACATTGGGTTTGCGGGGCGCGTCTCACCATTCGGACGAAGGGAAAGACGACTTTTTTGGCCCATACCGATTTGGTGGGGGAAGAGGGTGCCGTCCCCGCCGGCACCCAAATCCCCCGCCGTCCTTTTTTAGGCGCAGAGCACTGCCGAAGCGGGTTGGACGAGTTGTTGACAGAGGCCGGCGCGTGTGCTATCTTTGATAGCCGAAGGCACGCGCGAGACGGAAGAGAGTTTCGGGTGAACTGACCGGTGAAGTTGATCCGCAGCATTGAGAAGCACATTGAGGTGAAGACGCCTGCGATCGCCCTTTCGGGCCGATCCGCCGGTATGATGTCGCACGTCTGAGAGGCCCCCGCCCGGCCGGTTCATGCCACCTCGGCTCCGGGCATCGGGGCCTTTATTCGTGTACGGTGGGCAGTGTTGCGTCAATGGGCGCTGGAGGTGTGTAGCATGCGGATCCATGGAGACATCACGGGGACCATCGGGAACACGCCTCTGGTGCGCCTCGGGAAGCTCGATGCAGGTCTGCCTGGGCGCGTCGTGGCGAAGCTGGAGTTCTTCAACCCGGCAGGCTGCGTCAAAGAGCGCATCGGGCTTGAGATGATCCTTGAGGCAGAGCGCGAGGGCGTCATAGAGCCCGGCCGCACTACGATCATCGAGCCCACCAGCGGGAACACCGGCGTGGGGCTGGCGATGGTCGGCGCCGCGCGCGGATACCGGGTGGTCCTGTGCATGCCCGAGTCGATGAGCATCGAGCGTCGGAAGCTCCTGGCCGCATTGGGGGCCGAGCTGGAGCTGGTGCAGGGCGGCATGCAGCCGTCGATCGATCGCGCGAGGGAGCTTGCCGCGGAGCTGGATGACGCCTGGATCCCGATGCAGTTTGAGAACCCGGCGAATCCGGCGGCCCATGAGAAGACGACCGCCGAGGAGATATGGGCCGACACCGACGGGACCGTCGACGCGGTGGTCAGCGGCATCGGCACTGGCGGCACGGTGACGGGCATCGCGCGCGCGCTGAAGCCCCGCAAGCCGCAGCTGCGCATTGTAGGCGTTGAGCCCGAGGAGTCGGCGGTGCTCTCCGGTTGCGCGGCGGGTCCGCACGGCATCCAGGGCATCGGGGCGGGCTTCGTACCGGAGGTGCTCGACGAGGGCATCCTTGACGAGGTGATCACCGTCTCGACCACGGAGGCGAAGGAGACGGCGCGGCGCCTTGCGGCTGAGGAGGGCATCCTCGCCGGGATCTCGTCGGGAGCGGCTGTCTTCGCAGCGCTGGAGGTCGCCGAGCGCGAGAAGATGCAGGATCGACTGATCGTGGCGATCGTCCCGGACACGGGTGAGCGCTACCTGTCCACCGACACGTTTGACGACTGATCGACTGCAGCCCGTCGCGAAAGGAGGAACGGCGATGCACAAACGCAGGATTGATTCTCGCGAAGCAGTGGTGATGCGCATGGCCATGCCTCAGCGTCCCGGTGAGGGACGCAATAGCAGCCATGTCATGCGCGAGCAGCATCATCACACCAGCGCGTCCGCTCGCCGCTCCACCCGCGGGCGCCGCTTTGAGAGAGAGTGATCCATCGTGTCAAAGACGTATGAGGAGATCAACGCGAAGATACGAAGCGGAGACGTGGTCGTCGTCACGGCCGAGGAGATGGTGGACATTGTCGCCGACCTTGGTCCGAAGGAAGCCGCAGCGAAGATCGACGTAGTGACGACCGGAACCTTCGGGCCAATGTGCTCATCGGGCGCGTTTCTGAACATCGGCCACTCGACGCCGCGCATGAAGATCGGCAAAGCGTGGCTCAACGACGTGCCGGCCTACGCCGGCCTGGCCGCGGTGGACCTGTACATCGGCGCCACCGAGCCCACCGAGGATGATCCGCTCAACCGTGAGCACCCAGGCGAGTTCAAATATGGCGGCGCGCACGTGATCGAGGACCTCGTGGCGGGCAAGGACGTGCGCCTGCGCGCGGACGCCTACGGCACCGACTGCTATCCGCGCAAGGAACTCGATAGCTGGCTGAACATCCGGGACCTCAACGAGGCCTACATGCTCAACCCGCGCAACGCCTACCAGAACTACAACGTGGCGGTCAACAAGTTCGCCGACCGCGACATCTACACATACATGGGCGTGGTGAAGAAGGGCCTCGGGAGTGCCAACTACTGCTCGGCCGGGCAGCTCAGTCCGCTGCTCAACGACCCCTACTACCGCACCATCGGGATCGGCTCTCGCATCTTCCTCGGTGGCGCGCAGGGCTTCGTCTACTGGCAGGGGACGCAGCACGAGCCGACCGGGGCGCGGACCGAGGGTGGCGTGCCCAAGGGCGGCGCCGGGACCCTCGGCACCGTCGCCGACCTCAAGCAGATGGACCCGCGCTACGTCGTCGGCGTGAGCTTCCTCGGCTACGGCGTGTCGCTTGCGCTGGGCCTGGGCACTGCCATCCCGGTGCTCGACGAGGAGATCGCGGCCTGCACGGGCGTCAGCGATGCCGACATCGTGGCCCCGATCATCGACTACAGCCACAACTACGGTCTGAACGAAGGCAAGCCGTTCGGGCACGTCTCCTACGCCGACCTCAAGAGCGGCGAGATCGAGGTCGAGGGCCAGAAGGTCCCCACGACGCCGCTGTCGAGCTATGTGCGGGCGCGGGAGATCGCGGGCGAACTCAAGGACTGGGTGCAGGCCGGGAAGTTCCAGCTTGTCGAGCCGATCCAATCCCTGCCCGGGCCCGACAACAGCCCTGGCTTCAAGTTGTTCAACAACCGGCCGGTTGAAGAGGAAGGCGGTGAGTGAGATGGCCGAGAGCAGAATCGTGCTGCACTTCCCGAAGAAGCTGCTCGATCAGCCCGTCATCTCGACCGCGGTCGAGCGCTACAAGCTAAGCTTCAACATTCTGCGCGCCGACATCACCCAGGATCAGGAGGGATTGATGGTCCTGGGGCTTGAGGGCGAGCCGAAGAGCATCGACGATGCGGTCGAATGGATGCGCGAACAGGGCGTGCGCGTGCAGCCGCTGGAGAAGGATGTCACGCGCGATGATGAGCGCTGCACGGACTGCGGCGCGTGCATCGTGGTCTGCCCGACCAACGCACTCGCGATGGATGCCCAGAGCCGCGAGGTCAGCTTCAGCGCCGACAAGTGCGTTGCCTGTGGCATCTGCGTGCCGGTCTGTCCGCCGCGCGCGATGAGCATCCACTTCTGAACAGCATGCTCACCAATCAAAAGAGCCCGCGGCGATCGCCGCGGGCTCTTCTCTTCGCGTGTTGGTTGCGGAGCTTCAGAGCTCCCAGACCGTCTCGCCGTCGTCGTCGCCGCCGCCGGGTCCGCCATCTTCGAGGCTCTGGAAGATGCGCTCGACGAACGTCAGCAGCTCGCGCGGGTTGAACGGCTTCGTGAGGTAGGAGCTGACGCCGGAAGACCAGCCGCGGAAGATGTCCGCATCCTGCGCCTTCGCGGTCAGCATGATCACAGGAATGTCCTGGGTGCTCGCGTCGGCCTGAAGCCGCTTGAGGACCTCGAAGCCATCCATGCGCGGCATCATGACGTCAAGAACGATCATGTCAGGCGTGTCTGCCTTGACCTTCTCGAGCGCCTCGACGCCGTCGTAGGCTGTCATAATCTCGTAGCCCGCCCGGGTGAGGTTGACCTCAACGAGCCGAACGATGTGACGCTCATCATCGACAACCAAGATCTTCTTCGCCATCTACAGCCGCTCCCTCCGCGGGTTTCGCACGCCCCGGACGCGTCATTCGCCGCACCGGACGCTCCAACCAGTCTCCAGAGACATCCAGAGTGCGTCGATTATACAAGAGGCCCTCTGTCGTGTCAAACCTTGGGCAAACGCGCCCGACGGGCGCACGCCGCTCCGTCAGGCGCTACAATTCGCGACTCAGGTCCGGCTCTCCTCCACCAGCCCTGCAGCGATTTGGAATGAGCCCCTCAGTTGGGCGTAAAGGCTCTGGTAGAGCCGATGCCAGCCTGCGTAGAGCTCGTGATTCATCGCGTCGACTTCCGGCCGCTCAACGACGTCAATGGTCGCCGCGCACGCCTCCTCGACGCTGGCGAACGCCCCGGTGGCCACCGACGCCAGCAGCGCCGCTCCGTATGCGGGTCCCTCGTCCACGTTGATCGTGCTGTGCGGATGTCCGGTCACGTCCGTCTGGATCTGCCGCCACAGTGCGCTGCGAGCGCCGCCACCGGAGGCGCGGACCTCACTGATCTCCACGCCCATCGCCTCGATGATCTCGAACGAATCGCATAGTCCGTACGCTACGCCCTCCAGCACCGCCCGGATCATGTGCGGCTTGCCGTGCCGGAGGCTCAGGCCGAAGAAGACGCCGCGCGCGTACGGGTCCGGGTACGGCGTGCGCTCGCCCGTAAGGTAGGGCAGGAAGATCAGGCCCTCGCTCCCGACGGGCGCACGGGCGGCTTCCTCGCTCATGAGCGCGTATGGGTCCACGCCGAGATTATCCGCGACCTCCACTTCGGCGCCGCAGAGCGTGTCCCGCATCCAGCGCAGCGATCCGCCCGCGGAGAGCATCACACCCATCACGTGCCACTTGCCCGGCACCGCGTGGCAGAACGTGTGTGTGCGGAGCTTCTGATCCATCGCGGGCTCGTCGAGGTGCGCGAAGACCACGCCGGAGGTGCCCGTGCTCACAGACACCAGCCCACTGCGCACAATGCCGTTGCCGACCGCACCTGCGGCCTGGTCGCCTCCACCGCCCACGACCGGCGTCCCGGCGGAGAGGCCCGTCTCCGCGGCCGCTTCGGCGGTGATGGCGCCGCTGACCTCCGGCGACTCATACACATCGGGCATCCACTCGCGCGGGATCTCCAGCCGGTCGAGCATCACGTCCGACCAGCGGCGCTCGGGCACGTTCAGCAGTGACGTGCCGGACGCGTCCGAGACCTCCGTGGCGTACTCGCCCGTCAGCCTCAGCCGCACGTAGTCCTTCGGAAGCAGGACCTTGCGCACGCGCTCGTAGTTCGCCGGCTCCTCATCCCGCAGCCAGACGATCTTGGGTGCGGTGAAGCCGGTGAGCACCGGGTTGAGCGTCTCTGCGATGACGTCGCGCTCACCGACCGCCTCGGTGATGGACTCGCACTGCCGGGCGGTGCGCTGGTCGCACCAGAGGATCGCCCGTCGGATGACCCGGTCACTCTCGTCGAGGAAGACCGAGCCGTGCATCTGTCCGGAGAGGCCGACGGCCGCGACCTCGCGGCCGTCGATCCCGGCCTTCGCCAGAGCCGCTCGGGTGCTCTCGCACGCCGCCGCCCACCAGTCCTGCGGGTCCTGCTCGGCCCAGTTCGGTCGCGGCGTGAAGAGCGGGTACTCCGTCGCGTGGCTGGCAATGACCGTGCCATCCACGGCAACCAGCAACGCCCGCGTGCTCGTTGTCCCCACGTCGATGCCCAGAAGGTAGCTCATGGCGGCTCTCCCGATGGCTGGCCCGGCCTCACGCGAGCTCGATGGTCACGAGCGTGCCCGCCCGTACCGTCTTGAGCGCCTCGAAGGCGCCGGACATGCTACCGACGACGATGACCGGGCTGGCCGGGCGGATCTCCTCCGCGGTACTCATCGGCGTCATGCCGAAGAACATGCAGAAGGCCGAGCCGGGCGGCCAGTAGCCCAGGTCGCCGAGGTCCACGGCGGCCTTCATGTCCTCAGCGGGGCAGTCCACATCGATGCTGAAGTAGATCTCCTCGCCCCAGGTGCCCGCCTCTGCCTCGATGGGCAGGGCCTCCGCGATCATCTTCGCGCAGTCGCTGTCATTGAGCTCCGCCTGCACTTCCACGTTGCCCGCTGTGATCTTAATTGAGGTGGGCATGCGTCCCTCTCCTCCTCCGCTCTTCTTCCCCTCGCGACCCTTGCTGTTCGCCCTACGCGAACAGCTTCAGATACTTCAGGCCCTTCTCAAAGCCCTCTTCGCGGCTGAATGCGCGGTCTTCGTGCTCGATGCTCAGCGTGCCGTCGAAGCCGTTGTCGCGCAGCCGGGCGGTGTAGATGCCCCAGTCGATCTCGCCGAAGCCCGGGATCACGTATCGCCACCAGGTCCGCTCATCGCGATTGCCGAACCACGCGAGTTGGTGCGCGATGATCTCGGTGTCCTTGGCGTGCGTGTGGAAGATGCGCTCGGAGAAGACCTCGACCGCGCGCAGGTAGTCGATCTGCTGGTGATACAGATGCGACGGGTCAAAGTTCAGGCCGAAGTTCTCGTGCGGCACTGCCTCGAAGATCTGCTCCCACTGCCCGAGGTGCATGATGTTCGTCGCGAACCAGTTCTCCATCGCGAAGCGGACGCCCTTGTCGGCGGCCACGGGGCACAGTTCGTTGTAGAACGGAGCGGCGATCTGGTCGATCGTCTCCTCGCGCGAGAGCGCGCCGCAGGGCTTGCCCGCGAGGCAGCCCAGGTTCTGCACGCCGCTGGCGGACGCGAGGTCCACCGCGGCCCGGAGCGTGGCCTGGTTGGCCTCGCGCGTGGCCTCATCCGGGTCGCTGATGTCGAGGAAGCAGGACATCTGTGAGATCTCCAGACCCGCGTCGCGGACCATGGCGACGATGTCGGCGGCCTCGCTCGCGTCCATGTCCGTGTTGAGGTGCGCGCAGCCGGGGCGGACGTCGACCTCGAGGCAATCGAAGCCAGCTCCGGCGGCAAAGTCAATGATCGTGTCCATCGTCTCGTTGCGGTGACGTGCGGTCAGCAGTCCGACCTGCATTGCGGTCATCTCCTGATGAGAGGTCTCAGTTTCCGCGCCGCCCCGCAAGGAAGCAGCGCACTATCTGCTGTGCTGTGAAAGCGATCATCTCCCGAGCTCGGTCGGGGGCCATCGCCTCCGCCAGGCTCATCGGGCAGTTCAGGATCGACGCAAGGGCATCGAAGCCGCGCTCGTGCAGGCTCACCGCATCGAACGCGACGCCGCCGGCCAGTGCGATGACCGGCACACCCTCGCGCCGGGCCACGGAGGTCACGCCCGCGGGGGTCTTGCCGAAGGCCGTCTGGCTGTCGATCGCGCCCTCGCCGGTGAGGCACAGGTCGGCCCCGCGCATGCAGCCGGGCAGATCGACCGCGTCGACCACGATCTCCACGCCCGGCTCGAGGGCCGCGCCGCAGAAGGCCACCAGTCCCGCCCCGAGGCCGCCCGCGGCTCCAGCGCCGGGGAGGTCGCGCACGTCGAGCCCCAGGTCGCGCTGCACCACGTCCGCGACGTGGCGCAGGTTCGCGTCAAGCACCTTCACGTCCTCGCGTGAGGCGCCCTTCTGCGGACCGTAGACGTACGCGGCTCCGCGCTCCCCGTAGAGGGGGTTGTCAACGTCGCAGGCCACGCGGATCTCGGTATCTCGCAGGCGCGGGTCGGCTTCGGTCATCTCGATCGTTGCCAGGCGCGCAAGCTCCGCGCCGCCGAAGCGGATCTGCTCACCACTTCGGTCGAGGAGGCGGATGCCCAGCGCCTGAGCCATCCCGGCACCGGCGTCGGTCGTGGCGCTGCCGCCGATCCCGACGATGAGCTTGCGTCTGCCCTGGTCGATGGCTGCGGCGATCAGCTCGCCGGTGCCGAACGTGGTGGTCTTCAGCGGGTCGCGCCGATCGTCGGGGACGAGCGGCAGTCCGGAGGCTGCGGCCATCTCGATTACGGCGCTATCCCCGTCGCCCAGCAGCCCGTAGACGGCCTCCACCGGCTCGCCCAGCGGCCCGGTGACGGTATTGGTGACGAGCCTGCCTCCGGTAGCGTCAACGAGCGACTGGACGGTCCCCTCGCCGCCGTCGGCCATGGGAACCTGCACGATCTCGAAGCTCGGGTCGATGGCCTCGATGCCGCGGGCGGCCGCCTCGCAGACCTCCAGCGCGGTGAGCGAGCCCTTGAACGAGTCCGGCGCGATGACGATCTTCAATGCTTCCTCCACTCATGCTTCAGGCCGCGGCAGCCGCCTGATGGAAGCGCGACTGCCGCGGGAAGGCATTGCTCGGTTGCGCGTCCAGCGCAGCCTAGAGCATCGACCACGCCTGATGGAAGGCGCGCTTGGTGCCCGCGATGAGAAGCTCCGAGTCCTCGTCGCCGGTCGGCGCGACCTCGAAGGTCACGATCGGCTTGTCGGTCGGGAGCTTCTTGTCGAAGTAGCCGACGTAGATCAGCGTCTCGAGGAAGTGCGCGAGGTCCTCCGCGTCATTCTCGCTGCCCGGATAGCCGAAGCCCGGGTGCTTGTCGCCGTAGGCGGCGTGGTCCTTGTCGGCCATCGCGGCGTTGCCCACGTGCACGTGGATCAGGTGGTCGACGGTGGGCGCGAGGAACTCCTGCGCATCCTCGCCCAGCAGTGGCATGTGCGAGAGGTCCTGGGTGATGCCGAAGTTGCTGACCTTCGCCTTCACGCGCTCGCACAGCTCGACGGCGCGCGGGGTCGGGCCGATCAGTGCGCACTTGTCGACCGTGTCGTCGAACTGCTCCAGCGACAGCCACACCGGCTCACCGTCGCCGGCCTTGCTCTGCGAGTACTCGCAGAGCTCGACGCAAGAGTCCACGAGCGCGGACATGGCGCTGTCGCGGTCCTCCGGGTTGTCCGGGCCGGAGAGGAACGCGCAGATGCGGGCGCCGTATTCGTACGACTGATCTACGCCGGTCTTCACGGCGTCAACGGCCTTCTGCCGCTCGGCGTCGTCCAGCGAGTTGATGTTGAGCTTACCGATCAGCAGCGGCGGCTGGGCGCCGACACCGATCTTGATGTGGCTGCTCATCGCGATGCTCTTGAGGCCCTCGAGGACCTCCGGGTGCTGGGTCGGGCGCACCTCCATGATCTGGAAGAAGTCGTCCTCTGCGATGCGCTTTGCGGTCTCGAGGATCATCTTGGGGTCGTCGTCCTTGATGATCGGGTACGCCATGAAGTGTACGATCCCGAGGTCCATCATGTCACGCCAGTGCCTGTCGGTGTACATGTGCTTCCTCCCATGCAGTCGCCGCTCCGAGGCGGCGCCGGTATCATTTCCGAAGAGGCGTCACCCACGGTTCGCCTGCTTACGGCGTCTCTTCATCACTGTATTTCCCGCCAACAGGTGCAATTCCTTCACGATGGCCTGATCCCCTCCTCCATCCGATGATGCAGGTCAGATCGTGACCGCGGGGGAATAGCGGTCTGTGCCCCTTCACGTCGAGCCCGGACCGGGGCGCGTAGTACGGGAGGCATGGGAGGAAGCGACCGTGACCACGAGTCGGCTCTTCATACTGTGTGCGGTGACACTTCTCTGCGCCATCGCCCTGGCCCAGCAGCCGGCGCCCGCACAGGCGCCGCCGGACGATACCACCGACGCGCTCGCGACGGTGGACGGTCAGACGCTCACCGCCGACCAGCTCTGGTGGTACATCGAGAACACCGCCGGTGGGCGGGTGCTCGACGAGATGATCGTGCGCGCGCTCGTGATGCAGGCCGCGAGTGAGCAGGCCGTGAAGGTCGGGACACCGGAGGTGGATGAGGCCCTCGCGCGGATCGTCGAGCAGCACGGCTCGCAGGCGGTCTTCGAGCGCTGGCTGGCTGAGAGCGGCCAGACTGAGAAGGGCCTGCGCATCGGGCTCCAGCAGCAGCTGCTCCTCGGCAAGCTGATCCGCAGGCACATGGGGCTGACCGAGGACGGCGTGCGGCGCTACTACGACTCGCACCCGGAGGAATTCACCGAGCCCCCGCGCGTCCACCTGCTGGACATTGTGGCGCGAACGGTCGAGGACGCCTACGCCGCGCGGGAGAGGCTCGCGGGCGGGCAGGACTTCGCGGCGCTCGCCCAAGAAGTCTCGCAGGATCCGACGGCCGCGCAGGGCGGCGACCGGGGCTGGGTGGAGCCCGACGACGTGCTCTGCGCACCGGTCGGCGAGGTCGTGTTCGCGATGAAGCAGGGGGAGATCTCCGACCCGGTGGACTGCGGCGATCACGCGCACGTATTCCTCGCGCAGGAGGTCCAGCCCGAGCGGCTGATCCCCTTCGACGAGGCGCGCGAGCAGGTGATCGACCGCATCCAGGAGGTGCGGGGTGTCTCCGAGGAGCTCTACGTGGCGCTGCTCAAGCGTCGCGCGGACATCGACGTGACCTGGGCCGCGGCCGACTACCTCAACGGCGTCTACGCGGACCTGCGCGCGATCAAGCTCGTGGTGGACGATCGGCGCATCGAGCTTCCGGCGTCCGCGAGGCTGCTGCCGAACTCGAACTTGATCGTTCCGGCGGTGCCGATGCTGGAGGCGATGGGCGCGACCGTCACCTGGAACGCCGAGGCGGGCGTCCTCGAGGCCGAGCGCGATGGGACGCGCCTGCGGATGGTCCGAGGCGCGGACCTGATGGCGGTGGGCGATCAGGAAGTGCAGCTCAAGGAAGCCCCGACGCTCTTGGATGGCGTGCTGATGATCTCTCCGCGCACACCGGTGGAGGCGCTCGGTGGCTCACTCACATGGAACCGCGTGGAGAACACATTGTATGTAAGCTCGCGCGCGGAAGAGGGCGAGGAAGCGGAGGCCGTGGAGTAGTTCCGTGGTGTGGGTGGTATACAGCGTGCCGTGAGGAGGGGCCGCACGAGCGTAGATCGTGCCAGCGATTGACGCGATGTCGGCCCTCAGCCGTTCCGCCGGCGCGAGTTCGAACAGCAGGAGGGCCGACCTCGCCACCCGCAAACGACGCGGGCGGCTCGTGCGGCCCCTCCGTACAACGAACGGGAAATGGCGAACGGCGACAGCGATGTCCCCCGGTGAGGGAGCCTTTTGACCGACGCGAACCGACAGCCCTCCGACGTCCCGGTCCTGCGTATCCTGCACGAGCGGCCCGATGAGTGCGCCTGCCGCACCATCACCCGCGGGCAGGCCATTGGCGCCATCGCGCTCGTGGCGCTGCTCGTGGCCCTGCTCATCTGGCGGCCGCTGCCCACCCTCATCGCCGTGAACGGGCTGTTCATCGCGTTCTACGTGGTCCACTCCGTCTACAAGTTCTACCTCGTCGCCCTCTCGCTGGAGCGCCCGATGCTCATGGACGCGACGCCCGATGAGATCGCGGCGATCGATGAGGCCACCCTCCCCACCTACACGCTGCTGATCCCACTCTACCGCGAAGCCGCCGTGCTCGGGAGGCTCGTCGAGGGCCTGCGACGGATGGACTACCCGGTGGCGAAGCTCGACGTGATGCTGCTGCTGGAGGAGGACGACCAGCAGACGATCGAGGCCGCGCAGGCGATGGAGCTGCCCCCGCACATCCGGCCCGTGATCGTTCCCGACAGCCAGCCGAAGACGAAGCCCAAGGCGTGCAACTACGGTCTCTTCACCTGCGAGTCCGAGTTGCTGGTGATCTACGACGCCGAGGACCGGCCTGAGCCCGATCAACTCAAGAAAGCCGCCATCGCGTTCGGCAAGGCTCCCGACAACGTGGCGTGTATCCAGGCGAAGCTTAACTACTATAACCAGCGGCAGAACCTGCTCACGCGCTGGTTCACCGCCGAGTACTCGGTCTGGTTCGACCTGTTCCTGCCCGGCCTCACCGCCTCGGGCGCGCCGATTCCGCTGGGTGGGACGAGCAACCACTTCCGCGTGGAGCCGCTTAAGGAGCTCGGTGGCTGGGACCCGTTCAACGTAACGGAGGACTGCGACCTCGGCGTGCGGTTGCACAAGCATGGCTGGCGCACCTCGATGCTCGCGTCCACCACCTGGGAGGAGGCCAACGGAGCGTTCTGGTCGTGGTTCCGCCAGCGCTCGCGCTGGGTGAAGGGCTACCTCCAGACGTGGTTGGTACACACGCGCAAGCCGCTGCAACTCCTCCGCGAACTGGGGCCGGCGGGCTGGTTCTCGTTCCAAATGACCATCGGCGGCTCGCTGCTGTGCTTCCTGATCAACCCGCTCTACTGGGCGATGACGCTCGCTTGGCTCTTCACGCACTCGGCGGCGATCTCTGCGCTCTTCCCGCCCGGCGTGTACCTGCTGGGGAGCTTCTGCCTGTTCCTCGCGAACTTCGTCTTCGTGTACATGTCGGTGGCGGGCTGCATGGCGCGGGGCTACTACGACCTCGTGAAATACTGCCTGCTCACGCCGCTCTACTGGCTGATGATGAGCGTCGGCGCCTACAAGGCCTACGGACAGATCCTCGTGCGCCCGCACTATTGGGAGAAGACCGACCACGGTATCTTCGACCTCGACGGAGCGGAAGTAGGACAGGCTTTCCAGCCTGTCAATGAAGACGAGGAGCGATCGGCAACGGCCGACAGGCTGGAAAGCCTGTCCTACGAGGACAACGGCAACGACGGTGATGCGCGATGACCGGGCTCAGCAGGCTGGAAGTCTGGCTGGCGCTCGTGCTGGTGTTCGCGCTCACGCTCGGCGTGGGGTTGCGCGGGCGGCTGGCGGACGAGCAGGTCAACTGGGACGGGATGGCGTCGGTCGCGCATGCCTACGATGTCTTCCACGCGCAGGGCCAGCCGAAGGCTGCCGCCAACCTCGCGATGATCGGCTTCGTCCAGCCGCCGCTGCCCGCGCTGCTGCAGCTCCCGATCGTGCTGTTGGTCCCGTGGCTGGCGACCACCGGCCTCGCGGCGAACCTCCTCGGGGCGTTGTGCGCGGGCGCCTCGGCGATCCTGCTACTGGGGCTGTCGGCCGAATGCGGCCTCCCGCGGGCATGGCGCTGGCCGCTGGTGGGCCTCTTCGCGCTGCACCCGCTGGTGCTTGGGCCCGCGGCCTGCGGCGCGCCGATGGCGCTGCTGACCGCGCTGCTGATGGGCGCGTCGTGGGCGCTGCTGCGCTGGGCGCGGACCGAGTCGCTGCGCGACCTGATCGCCGCGAGCCTCGTGCTCTCCGGCGCGCTCATCACCCGCTACGAGGCGGTCTTCATCGTGGTCGGGGCGCTGATCTACCTCGGCTGGCGCACCTGGCGGCAGGACCGCTCCCGGGACAAGCTCGAGGGCACGCTCATCACCTTCGCGCTGCCCATCGCCTACGTCGCGGGGATCTGGATCATCGCGAACTGGGCGATCATGGGCGACCCGTGGTTCTTCGCTCGTGAGACATTCGGCCCGCAGGTGGCGAGCGGCGAGGAGATGCTGACCGCGCTTCTGCGGGTCGGGCTGGTGGCGTGCTTCCCGGTGCTGGCGCTGGTCTACCACCAACTCCGAGGCACAGGCCGTTACCCGGCGCCCGCGCGGCCGGTCGCGTGGATGGTGCTCACGGCGATGCTCGCGCCGGGCGTCTTCCCCTCGCTCTTCGCGGGGCTGGGCGCGGATGCGCAGTGGGCGAACCTCCGCACGCCGCTGGCGATGGTCCTCGCGGGCGGCTTCGCGATGCTCGCGGTGGTCGCGGGCGATCTGCTCCACCGGCGACGGCAGGAGCGGCCGATCCACGGCACGATCTTCATCGCGTTCGCGAGCCTCGGCGTCGCGGCGTGGCTGCTTAGCGCCGGACACGGCTTCCCGGCTACGCCTACGCAGGCGCTGCTCGGGCGCGGGCCGCTGGCCGCGCGCGCGACCTACGAGCTGGAGGCGGCGGAGCTGTTGCGCGACACCGAACTTCCTGAGGGCCGGCGACACATCGTCGCCGGCTGGCCGGGCTTCGCGGTGGCGCTCTACGCGGACCGAGTCGGCCAGGTGACGGTGATCCGAACACGGGAGCTGCCCGAATACGTCGATACACTGTGGGCGAACAGCGTGCTGGTGCTGCTGGTGGGGAAGGGCGAGGACGCGGTCCCGGCGGAGGCGGTCGAGGCGAATCTGGGGCTGGCGCAGGGGCTGGTGCTCGATGAGCAGTGGCGGGCCGGTCCATGGGCGTGCTTCCGGGTGCAGAGGCAGGGCGCGAGCACAACTGACATTCGCCGGGATTGACAGGGGGGGAGAGGCCGGCGGGGATCGGACGATACCTAAGAGACACGGAAGGACAACGCCATCATCCAGCACCGCAATCTCATCAGCCTCACCGTCGCGCTCTTCGTCTGCGCGGTCGCGCAGGCGGCGGAACTCCCTACCTCCGTCCGGGCAGAACTGGTCGGCGGGACAACTGTCTACACGTCCCGCGCGCCGGTCTTCGAGACGATCGACGACGCCACGTACCAGACCGAACGCTACGGGCGCAGCTTCACCTACGTCTTCCATGGCCTCCCCGCAGGGCCCGCGCGGCTGAAGCTGGGCTTCTGCGAGAACAAGTTCACGCGGCGCGGTGAGCGCGTCTTCGACGTGCGCGTGAACGGAACCACCGTCCTCGATGACCTCGACATCCTCGCAGCCGCGGCGCCTAACGAGGCAATCGTGCGCGTCGTGGATATCCGCATCCCTGCGGGCGCGCCGCTGAAGGTGCAGTTCGAGGCCGAGACGGACAACGCGAAGGTCAACCTCCTGCGCATCTACACCTCCGACTGGGTCTTGGAGACCAGCCCTAAGGACGAGCGCGCGTCGGCGCTGACGCCGCAGCAGCGGACGCTCCCGGCCTCCGAGGACGTGTGGGAGACACAGCTCGGGAAGCTCGGCAGCCGCGTGGCGATCAACCCGCGCCCGCAGCAGGGCGTGTGGTGGCAGAGCCCGCTCGGGCACGCGCAGTACCGCACGGCGTACTTCGATCCTGGCACCATCGAGTTCAAGCAGCCGCCCGCGCGCTACGTCTTCGGCGTGCAGGTAGGGGAGGTCGCGCGCTCGCTCCCGTTCGATGACCGCCTCGAGCACTTCTCGAAGATCGATCAGACGGAGACGATGACCGAGCTGAGCTACCAGTGCGCTTCGCCGGAACTGCCGGTGGATGTGAGCTTCACCTGGAGCGCGCCGTTCTACCCCGAGGACGAGGAGCTCTCGACCGCGCCCTACCTGACGTTGCAGGTGGACGTCACCGGCAACGCGCACGATGCGCAGTCCGGGCAGGTCCTGATCGGGCGGTCGCTGCCGATCGGTGAGCCGATGCGCGCGTTCTCCGAGGACGGCTTCAGTGGGTTGCGGCGCAACGCGCTGGTGTTCGAGCTGCCCACCGAGGAGAGCTGGGTCGTCAACGATCGCACCGGCTTCCGGATGCACACCAGCGGGATGCCGCTCGGGCCCGCGCCGGAGGAGGGGGCCGCGCCGGCGCGTCGCACGGACATGGACGGTCGCGCGGTGCTGCCGGTCACCTGGGAGCAGCCCTTCGGCGGCCTCACCTGGGACTTCAGCGTGCGGCCGGGCGAGACGAAGAGCTGTCGCGTGGTCTACGTCGGCTGGGCGGACGGGCCGGTGCAGAACGTCGAGGGCGTCGATCAGCGCTTCAAGTACCACGAGTTCTTCGACAGCCCCCTCGAGGTAGCGCGCTACGCCTTCGAGCACTGGGACGAGGTGCGCGCGCGCTGCGACTTCCTCGAGAGCACCATCGCCGACGCGACGCTGCCCGACGCGCTGAAGCAGCTCCTCGCCTTCGCGATGCACAGCTACCTCGTGAACACCTGGTGGACGATCGCGCCGGACGGGCGGGATACCTTCACCGTCTGGGAGGGCTGCTGCCAGCTTCAGTCCACCGTGGATGTGGAGTACAACATCGCGCCCTTCTACTTCGCCCTGTGGCCCGAGCTGCTGCGGATGGAACTGGATCAGTGGACCGGCCACATCGACCAGGGCGTGCTCGCCCACGACATGGGCGTGGGGCTCGACGTAAACGGGATGGCCTACTGGCACCCGATGGAGATCGAGGAGAACACGAACTTCGTGCTGCTGCTGCACCACTACTGGCGGCGGACCGGCGACCGGGCGAGTGTGCTCGCGCACTTCGGCGCGGTGCGCGAACTGCTGGAGTGGGTGAGCGCGGCGGACACGGACGGCGACGGCTTCCCCGAAGAGGGCCTCTACAACACGATCGACCAGGGCTCGCCCGCGATTCAGTACGCGCCCGACCAGGTCTACCTCGGTGTGCGGCAGGTCGCGGCGTATCAGGCGGGCGCAGAGATGGCCCGCGAGGCGGGGGAGGCAGCGCTGGCCGACGCGTGGACGCAGCGCGCGGCGCTCACCGCGCGGACGCTGGAGGCGGAGGGCTGGCTGGAGGACCACTACGCGGTGGCGCTCGAGCAGCAGCAGGCCCAGGCGGCGGGAGCCGGGGCGGGCGGCGGCATGGCGGGGGAAGGCGGCGCGATGGCGGGGCCGGGGATGCAGGGCGGTGACGGCTACGTCGGCTGGGATGACGGGGGCGCCTATCAGGGCGGCAACTACCAGGGCTCATCGGTCGTTTCGACGATGCGCGGGTGGGAGAGCTACTCGGTCTACACGAGCAACGGGCTGGTCTACCCGATGCGCTCTGGGATGAAGCTGGAGGGGCTGGACCTGGGGCGGCTGCGTGCGGACCTGCGTAACGCTACCGCCGAGACGATGGATGAGTTCGGCTCCCCGCACACGAGCCATGAGGAGAACATGTGGGTCTCGCAGAATATCTGGCGGGACATCGCGGCGGCGTATCTGGGGATCGACTGGATCGACAACGCCGAGCGCTACTGGGATCTGCAGCGTTACATCAACACCGCGAAGTTCGGGGCGTTCACGGACGTGTATGTCTACGGGCGCGATTCGACGTCGCTCGACTACTACCCGCGCGGCGTGGCGGCGTTCGGGCTGATCGAGGCGCTGGCGGGGCTGCAGTTCGACCGGGTGTCGGGGGAGTTGTCCGTGGCGCCGCTGCGCACACCGCTGCGGCTTCCGCTGACGATCTTCGCCGACTGGCGGGCGGGGACGGTGCCGTGGCTGGTGGTGGAGGGAGACGCGTCCGATCCGCAGGTGCGTGTGGAGGGCGCGCTGCCGGCTGGGATCGAGCTGCGCGTCCGCCCACGCGGCGAGCCGCTGGGGTGAGGGACGCTCGCCGACCGCACGCCGTCGTCGCATTCCGCTGCCCGTGTGATGTGCGGATGGGGCGTCCGCACCACGGACCACGCCTGTGCAGGAGTGCTTCCCATGCCCGAGTGCCTCCGTGAGGTCACGACCGACCGCTACGACGTGTGCGTCGTCGGCGCCGGGATGGCCGGCATCTGCGCCGCACTCGCATCCGCACGCGCCGGTGCGCTCACCGCGCTCGTGGACGACCGCCCCGTCCTCGGCGGCTGCTCCAGCAGCGAGATACGCGTCCCCATCTGCGGGGCGGGCTACCACAACCCCTGGGCCACCGAGACCGGCATCGTCCATGAGCTGATCCTCGAAGACCGCGCGCGCAACCACGCCGCGATGGACTACGGCCAGGCCAACGCGATCTGGGACATGGTCCTCTACGACGCCTGCCGCCGCGAGCCGACGCTCACCCTCCACCTCAACACGCTCATCGATCGCGTCGAGACCAGTGGGACAGGCTTTCCAGCCGGTCAACTCGTCACCGCCATCTCCGGCGCGCAGTCGCACAGCGGCTTGCGTCTCACCATCCCCGCGCGCATCTTCATCGACGCCTCCGGCGACGGCGTCGTGGGCGTCGGGGCGGGCGTGCCCTACCGCGTCGGGCCCGAGGCGCGCTCGGAATACGACGAGCCGATGGCCCCCGAGCAGCCGGACGACTTTGTGCTCGGATCCAGCCTGGTCTTCCGCGCCCTGGACACCGGCGCGTCCGCGCCCTTCGAGCCCCCCGCGTGGGCCGCCGTCTACGACTGCCCCGAGGGCATCCCCTACCGCTCGACCGCCGACTTCGCCGGAGGCTACTGGTGGATCGAGCTTGGCTGGCCGCTGGACACGCTCCATGACGACCCGCTGATCCGCGACGAGTTGCTGCGCCACGTCTATGGTGTGTGGGACTTCATCAAGAACCGGGGCCCGCAGCAGGAGCAGGCGCGGACATGGGCACTCGACTGGGTGGGCTTCCTCCCCGCGCGGCGCGAGAGCCGTCGATTCGTCGGCGCGCACGTGCTCACGCAGGGGGAGATCCAACCGCGTGCGGACGGGGGCGTCCGCACCACGGGAGAAGACGCGGTCGCCTACGGTGGCTGGTCGATCGACGATCATACCCGCGGAGGCATCACCGCGCTGGAGCAGCGTCCGTCCTTCGACAATGTCCGCCTCGTGGACTACCTCCCGACGCCCTACGCGATCCCGCTGGGCAGCCTCCACGCGCGCGAGGCGCCGAACCTCTTCTTCGCCGGGCGCTGCATGAGCGCGAGTCGCGTCGCGTTCCTCTCGCTGCGCGTCCAGCAGACCCTCGCGACGACCGGCCAGGCGGCCGGGACCGCCGCGGCGTGGTGCGTCGAGCACGACCTCACGCCGGGGCTCATTGAGGACGCCGGGCCGATCCAGCAGCGCCTGCTGCGAGCCGACGCGTGGGCGCCTGGTCTGGAGGAGATGAACCTCGCGCGCGACGCCCGAGGCGCCGTAGCTACTGCCTCCAGCGAGGCCGCGCTCACCGCCGAGGCCGCCGAGGATGGCCTGGCGCTGAGCACCCGTCCGGCCGCGCTGCTGCCGATCTCCGGCGGACCTATGCGCCACGTCTCGCTATGCCTGGACAACCGTGGGCCGGCGGTCCGGGTGATGGTGAGCCTGCACCGCGCGCGGGACCTCTGGGAGATGGAGGCGCTGGACCGTGAGCCGGTGGCCTCGGCGACCGTGGAGGCCCTCCGGGGAACGCACTGGCTTCAGGCGCGCCTCGACGCCGAGCTGGAGCCGGGGGTCTACTGGGTGCGCGCGGAGGGCCCGGAGAGCGTGCTCTGGCGCTACGCGACCGACGCGCCGCCCGCGACGTGCTGCTGTAACGAGCGGCCCGACGGGACGCGCTGGTTCATCGGCGGAGGCTGGAGCGGCTGGAGGCGGCTCGCCACGCGCGTCTGCCCGGACAGCCACCCGTTCGGCCCGGAGCAGGCGATCAACGGCCGCCCTCGCGCGGACACGGGCGCGAACCTGTGGATCTCGGATCCGGAGCAGCCGCTGCCGCAGTGGCTGGAGGTCGAGCTGCCCGAGCCGACCGAGTTCGACTGCGCGGTGCTGATCTTCGACACGAACCTGAATCGGACGAACCACGTGATGCCGGGAGGCTTCCGCGCGCCCGAGTGTGTGCGCGACTACACGCTCAGCGCGGAGATTGATGGGGAGTGGCAGGAGTTGGCGGCGGTGCCGGGCAACTATCACCGGCACCGGGAGCATCGCTTCGATGCGGTGACCGCCACGCGTGTGCGGCTGACGGTGACCGCCACGAACGGCGATTCGTCCGCGCGGGTGCACGCGGTGCGGTTGTACCGCGATGGGAGATGAGCTTATCCACGGATCGTTAGCAGGGGAGGCGTACCTCTCATGTCCAGCCAGCTCTACGCAGGCGTCGCGAAGGTGGATATCACCCCACCGCTTGGCCTCACCATGTCCGGCTACGGCGCGCGCACGAAGGTCTCCGATGGCATCGAGGACCCGCTCTACGCGCACGCAGTGGCGTTCGAGCAGGACGGTGAGGCGTGCGCGATCGTGGTCGGCGACCTCATCGACGTGGAGCGCGATCACACGGAGATCCTCCGCGCGCGGGTCGAGGAGTTCTGCGACCTGCCCGGCGACCGTGTGATGGTCTGCGGCACGCACACCCACTGGGGCCCGGCGTTGAAGGCCTCGAACTACCTCCCCGGCGAGCTGCGCGCGGGTGTCTCGGAGGAATACACGATCACCTGCATGCGTCAGATGGCCGGGGCGGTGGCCGAGGCGTGGCGTCTGCGCGAGCCTGCCCGGGCCCTCGCCGGGACCGGCGACGCGGACCTCGTGAAGTTCAACCGGCGGCCGGTCAACGCCGAGGGGCGTTGTGAGATGAACCTGCAGCTCCCCCTCGATCAGGCGCTGGTGGCCGCGCGCGTGGGCCGGGAGCTGGCGCTCACGTGGGAGAAGGGTGGCCCGCGCGGGCAGCGCCTCAGCGAGCCGCTGGAGGAGCTGGGCGGCCTGCGCGTTGGCCCGGCGCAGACACAGGTGCCGGTGCTCAAGCTCATCCGCCCGGACGGCTCACCGATCGCAGCCGTGATGTCCTTCGGCTGCCACCCGGTCTGCGGCGACGACCCGGACACCACGTTCTACCGCTACTCAGCCGACTGGCCGGGCTGGGCGCGGCGGGTCGTCGAGCGCACGCTCGGCTGCCCGGCGGTGCTGCTGCTCGGGACCGCGGGCGACCAGGTGCCGATGCGCCGGCGGGGCGACTCGCGCAAGCGCACCGGTCATTCCGTGGGCGCCGAGGCGCTGCGC
>JALGSW010000188.1 GCA_029821635.1 Candidatus Zipacnadia bacterium | reverse complement strand
GCCGTAGCCGCTGAGCGAGTTCACGCCGAAGTGCTCCTGGAGCTGCTCGGCGGGGGAGAGGAAGACACCGCCGGGCTCCTCGGTAACGGTGATCGGCACGCGCAGGTTGTGCTCGAGCAGCGTGCGCAGCTCGCCCTCGGCCAGCTCGGGCGGCAGCAGCACCTCGGTCGGTGCGAGGCGCGTGGCCTCATCGACCACTGCGGCGACTGCCGGATCAAGGCGCGCCGGGCCGGTCTCGGGCAGGCCGGGCTCCTCGGGCTGCTCGCGGGTGACGGGCGCGGGCTCGGTGACGAGGAAGTCGCCGGTCGAGACATCCACGGCTGCGATGCCGAAGCGCTCGCCCTCGCGCGCGATGGCGAGCAGGAAGTTGTGATCGTGCGTATCGAGCAGCGAGTCCTCGACGAGCGTCCCGGCGGTGACGACACGCGTCACGCCGCGGCGCACGAGGCCCTTGGCCTTGGAGGCGTCCTCGATCTGGTCACAGATGGCGGCGCGGTAGCCTTTGCGAATGAGCGTGGCGAGGTACTTGTCGATGGCGTGATAGGGCACACCGCACATGGGCAGGCGCATACCGGCGCCGGCGTTGCGGGCGGTGAGGGTGAGCTCAAGCTCGCGGGCGGCGACCTCGGCGTCCTCGCCGAAGATTTCGTAGAAGTCGCCCATCCGGAAGAGCATCAGCACATCCGGGTAGCGCTGCTTGGCCTCATGCCACTGCTTGAAGACGGGAGTGAACTTGCTCGGGTCGGGCACAGAAACGGGCCTCCAGTTGCGGTCATGTACCGTAACGACTCGCGGCAGTTGTCGTGCGGAGCCGCTGTGCCGGCCCCCGGCTTATGAGTCCGCAACGGCGGGCCGGCACAGCGGCTGAGTTCCCCAGGGGGAACTCACCGCTCGCTTCGCTCGCGGCGGCCCCTCCGCGACGACGACCATCGGCCCTCGTCTCGACGTTCTCCCCCTCGCCGGCACGGAGAGGGGGTCGGGGGGAGAGGTCAGACCCGCTCCCCCATCCATCCCCACAGGAAGCCCTTCACCGCCCGCACGTTCGCCAGTTCGCCGATCAGCGCCTCGGGGCCGGGGAAGATCATCAGCTTGTTCTGCCGCGTCCGGCCACGGACGTTTCCCTCAGACTTCGCGTCGGCCTCCTCGACCAGCACCTCAAAGACCTCGCCCTCGGCCGCCACGTTGATCTCGCGCGCCGTCGCGTTCTGCAGCGCCACCAGTTCCAGCAGCCTGCGCTGCTTCTCCGCCTCAGGGACCTTCGGCTCCATCTTCGCCGCGCGCGTGCCGGGGCGGTCGTTATACTTGAACATGAATGCCTGGTCGAAGCGTATCTCCTCGAACGCCCGCAGCGTCGCCTCGAACTCCTCCTCGGTCTCGCCGGGGAAGCCGGTCATCACGTCCGTGGTGACGGAGAGGCCCGGCATCGCCGCGCGCGCCGCGTCGATCAGCGACCGGAAATGCTCATGCGTGTAGCCGCGGCCCATCGCCTCCAGCACCGCGTCCGAGCCCGCCTGGATCGGCAGGTGCAGGTGCTCGCAGGCGCTCGGCAGCGCCGCCATCGTGTCGATGAGGTCCTGCGTCATATCCTTCGGGTGCGAGGTGGTGAAGCGCAGGCGGTCGAGGCCCTCGACCGCGTCCACGCGCCGCATCAGCTCCGCGAAGTCGAGCTGCTCGTCGAGGTCGTGGCCGTAGCTGTTCACGTTCTGGCCGAGGAGCGTGATGTCGCGCGCGCCTGCAGCGACGACCTCGCGCACCTCGGCGATGATGTCCTCGGGCCGGCGGCTCTGCTCCCGGCCGCGCGCGTAGGGCACGATGCAGTAGGCGCAGAAGTTGTCGCAGCCGTAGATGATGTTGACGAATGCCTTGAGCGTCGACGCGCGCGCGGCGGGCAGCCCCTCGACGATCGGCCGCTCGCGGTCCTCGATCAGCGCCACGCCGAGCATGCGCTCCTCGAGCGCGGCCTGCAGCATGTCGTAGCAGCGTGGGCCGACGACGATGTCCGCGCCGCGCCGGCGCAGCTCATCGGCGTCGATCTGCGCGACGCAGCCGGTGACGACGATGACCGGGCCGCCGCGCTTGCCGCCGATCTTGCGCAACTCCCCGAGGCGCGAGTAGACCTTCTCCTGCGGCTTCTCGCGCACCGCGCAGGTGTTGAGGATCGCGACCTCCGCATCGGCGGGGGCGTCGCAGCGCGAGAGCCCGAGGCCTTCGCAGAGCCCCGCGAGGGTCTCGGAATCGCGCTCGTTCATCTGACAGCCGCTCGTGTCGATCCAGTAGCAGCGGGGCATGGCGGGAGTATAGCACGGGTGAGAGAGGAGCGGCAAACGGCGCCCCTCCCCCCGGCCCCCCTCTCCCTTGGGCATAGACGGCATGCCCTGCGGGACGAGGGGGGGGGCGGCGGCAGGCAGGATGCCTGCCCCACGGAACGACTCACGTGCCTCTGATCGATCTCTCTTCCCGTGGCGCAGGCTTCCAGCCTGCGGACGTTCATCCTGCCCTGCCGTGGCACGGACACTCCTGTCCGTGCGCGACGGCGACGGCGGCCTCACCCCCCGGCCCCCTCTCCCTGGAAATCGCTGGCGCGATTTCAAGCGGGAGAGGGGGTGAACGGCGACGGCGGCCCGAAGGAGCCCCGGACCCCGTTGGCGAAGTAGACGTACGTTACGCCCCGAGACTTACGAAAGCGGTGAGTTCCTCATGGCGACGGCTTACGCACAGGGCAACGTGAACTACGGCGTCATCGGCGCCGGCATCCAGGGGGAGAAGCACATCGAAGTGTCCAGCCTCGCGCCGAACGCCACGCTCGTGGCGGTCTGCGACATGAACGAGGACCGCGCCAGGTCGATGGCGCTCAAGCATGGCGCCAAGCACGTCTTCAGCGACTGGCAGGAACTGCTGGCGGTCGATGAGATCGAGGCGGTCAGCATCGCGCTGCCCGATCACCTGCACCGCGAAGTGACCGTCGCGGCGCTCGAAGCCGGCAAGCACGTGCTGCTGGAGAAGCCGATGGCGACGTCCGTCGAGGACGCCGAGGCGATCGTCGCCGCGCAGAAGGCCGCGGGCACGAAGCTGATGATCAACTGGTCGAACCGCTGGATGATCGCCTTCGCGAAGACCAAGGAGAAGCTCGACTCGGGCGCGATGGGCGACCCGCTCTACTGCTACGCGCGGCTCAACAACACCACCTACGTGCCCACACAGATGCTCTCGTGGGCGGCCAACACGCGCCTGCCCTACTGGCTGATCTGCCACCGCTACGACATCGCCCGCTGGTACTTCGGCTGCGAGGCGAAGAAGATCACCGCGGTCAGCCGCTCGGTGGTGCTCAAGGAGATGGGCATCGACACCCCGGACTTCTACCAGGTCACCGTGGAGTTCGAGAACGGGCAGGTCGGGAACTTCGAGTCCTGCTGGGTCCTCCCCGAGACCATGCCCTACATGGTGGACAGCAAGTTCCAGCTCATCTGCACGAAGGGCTACGCGAACATCGACCCGACGCCGCCCGTGCACCAGCTCGCGACCGACGACGGCTACTCGCACGAGGGCTTCCTCGCGGCGAACGTGATGGGCCAGCCGGTGGGCTTCGTGCGGCAGGCGATCGAGCACTTCATCAACTGCTGCGTGACCGGCTCCGAGCCGCTGATCACCGGCGAGGACGGTCTGCAGATCACCCGGGCGCTGGTGGCGATGGTCGAGGCCGCCGAGACCGGGGAGGCCGTGTACCTCTGATGCGCGGGCTGTCCGGCATGCTCGTCGTCGGCGGTTGCACGCGGCCGGTGCAGCGTGCCGAGGTGGACGCGATGGATGGCGAGGTGCTGGTGGGCGGGGGCGGGGGCGGGAACGGCTGACAGGGCGGAAGCCCGTCCCACAAACGGCTTGACGACAATGACTCATTCGCAAGGAGAACGCATGCAAGGGCTACTGCGGGAGATGCTGGAGACGTTCCTGATGACACACTCGCCATCGGGGCAGGAGGAGGAGATGGACGAGGCGGTGCGGCCCTACCTCGACCGCCTCTGCGATGAGACGTGGATGGACGCGCGCGGCAACCTGATCGGGCGCATCCGCGGCGAACGCCCCGAAGGGGCGACGGTCATCGCCGCGCACAAGGACGAGATCGGAGCGGTCGTCGAGCGCATCGAGCCCGACGGGCGCGTGCGGCTCGAGGCCACGCCGGGCATCCAGGCGTGGCGCTACGGTGAGGGCCCGTTCGACCTGATCGGCGATGAGATCGTGACCGGCGTGCTGTCAGTGGGCAGCACGCACGTCTCCGCCCGCTCGGCCGAGATCAACGCCGCGAAGAGCACGAAGCCGATGGACTGGGAGGTCGCGCGGGTGGTCACGGGCCTCACGCCCGACGAGCTGCGCGCCCTCGGCGTGGACATCGGCTGCATGGCGGTGGTCGCGCGCTCGCGCAAGACGCCGATGTGGCTGGGAGATTGCGTCTGCGGCTACGGCCTCGACGACAAGGGCGCGGTCGCGGCGGCGCTGCTGGCCGCGAAGGTGCTGCGCGAGGCCGTGGCCGACCGTGGCGGCGTGCCGCCCTCGGACGTGTACTTCGCGATGACCGCGGCGGAGGAAATCGGCTGCTCGGGCGGGCGCTACGTCGCGCGCACGCTGCCGGTCGAGACGATGATCGCGATCGAGATCGCGCCCGTGGCGCCGGAATACCCGATTGAGATGAGCCCCGTGCCGGTCATCAACTACAAGGACCGCTTCGTCTACCACAAGGGCCTTTCCGACCGCCTCTGCGCAATCGGCGACGCGCTCGGCTTCGGCCACCAGCGCTCGCTCTTCCGCACGATGGGGAGCGACGCGGGTGAGGCCTACCGCTCGGGCACAATCGCCCGGGCCGCCTGCGTGTGCTTCCCGACGGAGAACACGCACGGCTATGAGATGGCGCAGTTCGAGTCGATCATGAACACCGGGCGAATGCTCGGCACATACGCGGCCGACCCGATGCGCTGAGCCGCGACGCGGGGACCTGCCATGCCCGTCGAGTGGGGAGAGCCCTGGAAAGCGTGGAAGACGCCCGACCTGATCCTGCGCGACTGGCGCGGGCGGCTCGAGCGACTCGCCTTTGACGAGGGCGAGCGTTTCGTGCGGCTGCCCGGAGTGCTGGGCGTCGCGCTCATCGGGACGGTGCCGCGCGGCAGCGTGTGGCCGCTGTCGGACGTGGATATCCTGACGGTCGTGGATCAGCGGCACGGGGCGGAAGTCGAGGCCCGGGTGTGTGCGGAGGAGACGCGCTGCAACCGGCGTCTGTGGGCGGAGCGCGTCCCGAACGAGGTCGAGGCGCGCTACTTCGTCAGGCGCGCGGACCGGCTGCGCAGCGCGAACACTGGCGACGACCCTCTCTTCGAGTTCCTCGCGCGTCCGAGGCAGGCGGGGATCGCGTTCAAGGTACCAGGCGGCCGCATCCTGGCGGATTTCGAGGGGCAGACGGGCGCATTTATCCGCAGATGCGAGCGCTTCGTCTTCGGGCGGCGCTTCCTGCGGCTGATGGTTGACGACAACATCCCGGTACTGGAATCGCGTCTTGATGCGGCGTCGGCACTGGCGCGTGGAGGTAACTACGCGGCCGCCAACGCGCTGACGCTCGTGGCCGTGCAGGATGTGACCGCGGCCCTGCATCTCCTGTGGGGGGCGCTGCCTGAGAGCATCAGCCGCGCGGTCACCAGGCTGCGCAATGCGGCGAAGGCGCCCGCGGAGTGGGTGGGGGAGGCGTTCCTGACCGCGATCGGGCTCAGCGAGGACGAGACCTGGCGGCGCTTTGCGGCTGCGCCTGCGTGGGCCACGCAGGAGCAGGACGTGCTGCTGGCAGTGCGTCGCGGTGCGGGTGAGGACATCGACGAGCTCGACGCGACCAGGGATCTCCTGCACGTGACCTCCTACCTGGCCGCGCGCGGCGGAGAAGGTGCGGCCTGCCCGGCGTGGCTGAGCGCACGCAACACACTCGCCGACGCAGGCGAGCGCGTCCGCGCCGCCCGCAGCATCGGCGACTACCTGGCCGCAGCGTGGGAGCAGCGCGCTGGCGAGGACGGGGACACTTGAGAGGAAGAGCAATATGGTAGAGCAGCCGGGAGCAGCAGTCATCGGACTTGGCATGATGGGCGAGCGGTACGCGCGCCTCTGGCGCGAGCTGCACGCGACGCGTCTTGTGAGCGTCTACGACATCGTGGCCGAGCGCGCGGAGGGGGTCGCCCGCGAGCTGGGTTGCACGGCGGCGGGCAGCCTCGAGGAGGCGGTCGGCGCGGAGGGCGTCGAGATCGTGAGCGTCTGCACCAACGATGAGGCTCACCGCGAGGCCTGTGTCGCGGCGGCGCAGGCGGGCAGGCACGTGCTCGTCGAGAAGCCGCTGGCGACCACGCTGGAGGACTGCGACGCGATCATCGACGCCTGCCGGCGCGCGGGTGTCAAGCTCATGACCGGCCACGTCTGCCGCTTCGATCCGCGCTACGTGAAGTGTCACGACGCGGTGACCGCGGGCGAGGTGGGGGAGGTCGTTCAGGTCTTCGCGCGGCGCAACAACATCACCGCCTCGGGCCGGCGCATCGGCCCGCGCACATCGGTGGCGTTCTTCCTTGGCGTGCATGACATCGACCTGATCCAGTGGATCACCGGGCGGCCGATCACGCGCGTCTGCGCGGAGAGCTGCAGCAAGGTCCTCTCGTCGATCCCCGCCGATGACACGATCATGACGGTCTTCCGGATGGAGGGCGGCGCGGTGGGCGCGCTGGAGACCTGCTGGGTGATCCCCGAGGGCTCCCCGAACTCCCTCGATGCGCGGCTGGAGGTCGTCGGGACGCGGGGGCGCGTCGCGGCCTGCTTGGGCTGCGAGGGCTTCGAGCAGGCGTCCGCCGAGCGCGCAGAGCGGCCGGACATCGCCTACTGGACCGAGATGCACGACAGCGCCCAGGGCGCGCTGCGCCGGCAGCTCGAGCACTTCGTGGAGTGCGTGCTCGAGGACCGCGCTCCGGCGGTTTCGGCGGAGGACGCGCGACGCGCGGTCGAGGTCGCGGCGGCGATCCACCAGTCGCTGGAGAGTGGCGGCCCGGTCGAGATAGGAACCTGAGCGCCGCGCGCGAAGTCATAGGTTGAGTGGGGTTCCCGCTGATCGGAGAGGTGATTGACATGACGCAGGCTCGCGGATCGCTCCTGACGTGGATGGCGCTCGCCGCGCTGATCGCGCTGACATGCGTGGGCGCGCAGGCGCAGCGTGAGCCGCTGATCCTGCTCGACCTGCCGACGGCCGGCGCTTCATCGGGCTTCGGAAGCTGGCTGCAGGACGCGTTGCGCGAGGAGCCGGTGCGGTCGCGCCGGGGGACGCTCGACGCGCTCGGGCTCGAAGGCGACACCGCCGCGGTGGTCACGTGGTCGGACCCCGATCGCGGTGGCGGCGCGTCCAAGCGCCTGCGCTCGTTCCTGCGCTCCGGCGGCGGCCTCGTCTACGTGATCGGTGAGAGCAGGCAGGACATCAAGCGCGCGCGGGCGCTCTTCGGCCCGCTCGATGTGAACGTCACCGCGCTCGAGGGCGGCACGGGCTCGGCGCGCTGGGCCGACCATCCGCTCACCGACGGCCTGCCCGAGCTCGGCGCGGTCACGCCCGGCAGCGCGATCTCCGGCCCCGGCGCGAGCCCTCTGATCCGCAGTGGTGGGCGCGAGGTCGCTGTGGCGATCGACTGGGGACCGTTCGGCCGCGCGGTGATCCTCGACCAATCGGCGCTCTTCGATCAGCTCTACGAGGCAGCGCCGCGGCCGTCCGTGCGCAGCTTCCT
>JALGSW010000187.1 GCA_029821635.1 Candidatus Zipacnadia bacterium | reverse complement strand
CTGCTCATTTCCAGGTTCATGCCCTTCCTGTTCGCCGCCCGCGGGGCATGCCCCGCGGCAGGAGGACATTTCTACTTTGCCACAACCGGACATTATCACTTTGCCCCTACACCCGCTGACGCAGCTGTTGCACGCGTGCTCGATCTGAGGTATAATCGTTGTGTGTGCAACGATTTACCGCAATTGCGGCTGCCGCGGAAAGTGATGGCGAGTGCGAGGCATGATGGGCCCGGAGAGATCAATCGGAGGGATGGGGCGCAGCTACGGGATGCACCACCACCACCACCGTCACCACTTCGACCGGGATGACGTCCCGCCGGTTGAGATGACGCGCGAACTGCTCAAGCGCGTGCTCAAGTACTTCACGCCCTACTGGGTGCAGTGGATCGTGATCCTCCTGTGCATTGCGGCCACGTCGGGCCTCGGCGTCATCCCACCACTGCTGGTTCGCGGCATCCTCGACGATGCCATACCGAAGCATGACGCGCACCTGCTGCGCCTGCTCGTCGGCGGGATCGTCGGCCTGACGATCGTCTCGGGTCTCATCGGCGTGCTGCAGAACTGGCTCAGCTCGAGGGTCGGGCAGGGCATCATGCACGACCTGCGCGATGCGCTCTACCGGCACCTGCAGGCGCAGTCGCTGGGCTTCTACACCACCGAGCGCGCGGGCGAGATCGTCTCGCGCGTGAACAACGACGTCGGGGCGGTCCAGCAGGTCGCCTCCGGCACGATCGTGGACATCGCGCGCAACTTCATGACGCTGGTGGCCACGATCATCGCGATGCTTTCGCTCGACCCGTGGCTGACGCTACTGGCCGTCGCAATCGTACCGACCTTCTACCTCCCGACCCGCATCGTCGGCCGCATCCGGCACAGACTCTCGCGCCAGACGCAGGAGCGGTACGCCGAGATGGTCGCCTTCATGCAGGAGCGGCTGAACATCGGCGGGATGGTGCTCTCGAAGATCTTCGGCCAGGTCGAGCCCGACGCGGCACAGTTCGCCGAGCGCAGCGCCGACGTGGCGGCGCTCAACGTCAAGCAGGCGATGGCGGGCCGCTGGCTGTTCATGGTGCTGTCGATCTTCAGCGTCGCGGGGCCCGCGTTGATCTACCTGATCGGCGGCCAGCAGGCAATCCGCGGTGCGCTGTCGATCGGCACGCTGATCGCGTTTGTGGCCTACCTGACGAACCTCTACCGGCCGATGGGGCAGATCGCGAGCTTCTACGTGAACCTGCAGGGCGCGCTGGCGGTTTTCGAGCGCATCTTCGACTACCTCGACCGCACGCCTGAGGTGCAGGACAGCGAGGACGCCGTCGAGCTGGCCGAGGTGCGCGGTGACATCACGCTGGAGCACGTGAGCTTCAAGTACCCCCGCCCGCCCTACCTCGCGCAGCGCAAGAACGTAGACGAGGCGGCGGTCGATGAGAGCCGCCAGGCGCTCTCGGACATCTCATTCGAGATCAGCGCGGGACAGCGCGTGGCGCTCGTCGGCCCCTCCGGCGCGGGCAAGACCACCGTGACCTACCTCCTCCCGCGCTTCTACGACCCCACCGAGGGCCGCATCCTGCTCGACGGCCACGACCTGCGCGACATCACCCAGGAATCGCTGCGCAGGCACTTCGGCGTCGTCACACAGGACACGTTCCTGTTCCACTCGAGCGTGCGCGACAACCTGCTTTACGCTCGGACAAACGCGACTGAGGACGAGATGTTCGCGGCGGCCAGGTCCGCCAACATCCACGACTTCCTCGCCGGACTTCCCGAGGGCTACGACACCGTCGTGGGCGAGCGCGGCTTCAGGCTCTCGGGCGGCGAAAAGCAGCGGCTGGCGATCGCGCGGGCGCTGCTCAAGGACCCGGACATCCTCATCCTCGACGAGGCGACCAGCCACCTCGACGCCACCAGCGAGCACCTGATCCAGGAGGCGCTGGAGGTGCTGCTCAAAGGCCGCACGAGCGTGATCATCGCGCACCGGCTCTCGACGATCCTCAACGCCGACAAGATCGTGGTGACGGACCTGGGCAAGGTGTTGGAGGTCGGCACGCACGCGGAACTGCTGGCGCAGGAGGGGCTCTACGCGGAGCTCTTCGACCGGCAGTTCGGCGATGCGATCGAGCAGGCACGAGCCGCGGAGGGCGGGTAGGCGGCCTCACCTCCCGCCCCGCCACCTGCATTCGCAGCGCGACGGCGAACGGCGGCCCCTCCCCCTCGCGATGCAAACAGCGCATCGCGTCGGGAGAGGGGGAGAACGACGTGCGGTCCGTTGTCCTTCCTCCCCCCTCTTTCGCAGCGCCATGTCGTCTATGGCGCAAGGGAGAGGGGGGACCGAGGGGGGTGAGGCGCCGTTCCGCGAAGGTCCCCCGTCCCCGCATCGCGAATACTCTCCCTCGTCGCGCGCATCTCCTCCTTCGGGAGCCTTCACGATGGCTGTAGACGTGAGCGTACAGCAGGACGTGCAAACCCCGCAGTCACAGATGATGGGGCTGACCTGGCGAGCGGTCATCCTCTCCATCATCTTCTGCCTCATCTCGGCCCAGTGGATCTCACAGTCCGAGGTGGTCACGCGCTTCTGTCAGATTACCGAGGCGGTTCCGGCGGTGCCGGCCGTCGCGTTCCTGATTCTGCTGGTGGTCCTCAACCCGTTCGTGCGCCGCATCAGCAAGTGGCTGGAGCTGGACCGCCGCGAAGTGCTGATGGTCTACGTCTTCCTGACCGTCGCCACGTCGATGGCGGGCTGCGGCATCGCGCGCTTCTTCGTCAACACGATCCCCGTCCCGTTCTACTTCGCGACCGCCGAGAATGGTCTCGAGACCATCCAGCCGCTCATCCCCAAGTGGTTCGTGCCGCACGACTCCGAGACGATCCGCCTGCTCTACGAAGCGTCCGACGAGGGCGGCGTCCCGTGGCGCGCGTGGTCCGGCCCGCTGCTCGCGTGGGGGATCCTCTTCCTCGCGCTGTGGCTGACGATGCTCGCGATGATGGTCATCTTCCGCCGCCAGTGGTCGGAGAAGGAGAAGCTGACCTACCCGCTGCTGTACCTTCCCGTGGACCTCACCGAGGGGCTCAATACCAGCGCGCTCGTGTCCGGATTCTTCCGCAGCCCCGTCATGTGGACGGGCTTCACCATCGCGGCCATCTACAACATCGGCAACATCATCAACGCGTACAACCCCGGCTTCACCGCGATGGGCAAGTACTACGACATCGGCGCGCTCTTCACCGAGCGCCCGTGGAGCGACATCAAGCCGCTGCAGTTCCACTACCGCCCGGAGATGGTCGGCTTCGGCTACCTCGTCAGCACCGAGGTCGCGCTGAGCATTTGGCTCTTCTACCTCGTGCTGCGGCTCGAGGCGGTCGCGGCGGCGGCGGCGGGTCTCGACGTAGCCGGCTTCCCGTTCGTGCAGGAGCAGGGGCTCGGCGCCTACCTCGCGATGGCGATGCTGCTGGTGTGGATCGGGCGCCATCACATCCGCGACGTGCTCGGCAAGGCCATCGGCAAGCGGCCCAACATTGACGACTCGGACGAGCCGATGAGCTACCGCGCGGCGGTGCTGATGTTCGTGATCGGCCTCGCGGTCACGCTCGCGTGGGTGAAGGCCGCCGGCATGGCGCTGTGGCTGGCGGTGCTCTACTTCGGCCTGCTGCTCGCGGTGGCGCTCGTCTACGCGCGCATCCGGGCCGAGGTCGGCGTGCCGCTCATCTGGATGTTCCCCTACTTCCAGCACTACAAGGCCATCAAGTACACCCTCGGCACCGCGCCGCTGCAGAAGTTCGGCGGCATCCAGTCGCTGACCGTCTTCACCTCACTGGTCTTCCTCTCGCGCGGCTACTACCCATCGCTGATCGGCTATCAGGCCGAGGGCTTCCGCATCGCCCGCGAGACGGACATCAAGCCGAGGTCGATGAGCTGGCTACTGGTGATCGCGCTGATAGTGGGGCTGTACGTCGGCGTGGGGCTGCACCTGCGCGACTACTACGAGTACGGCTCGGGCGGCCTCAACTCCCAGGGCGGCTGGGGCTACCAGATCGCGCTGAACGAGTACGAGGCGATCACCACCTACCAGAAGGGCCACGCCCCGCCCGACCCGTGGCGCATCGGCGCGACCTCGGGCGGCTTCGTCGTGACCGCCGGGCTGATGATCCTGCGCATGGTCTTCCTGCGCTTCCCGCTCCACCCGCTGGCCTTTGGCATGGCGGGCTCATACGGGAGCCTGATCTGGGGCAGCTTCTTTTCCGTCTGGGTGATCAAGAACATCGTGTTCAAGCTGGGCGGGATGTCCGGCTATCGGCGGCTGATTCCGGGCTTCCTCGGACTGGCGCTGGGGCACTACTTCACCGCGGGGATCGCCTGGGGCCTGATCGGCATGGGCCTCGGCGAAAGCGTGCACACCTACTACGTCTACTTCGGATGAGGATGCGGAGCTGCGCGCCATGCGTATCGGACTGATCGCCGGAAGCGGCATCGAGGACCTCTACGACAAAGCCCGCCCGCGGGCACACAGTGTCGCGACCGAGTTCGGGCAGGTGCTCGTCTTCCTACTGGACGCGGGCGATGATCGCGAGGTCGTCTTCCTGCCGCGCCACGGCAAGGGCCACTCGATCCCGCCGCATCGCATCAACTACCGCGCGAACATCCGCGCGCTGGCGCGCCTGGGCTGCACCTGCGTGATCTCCACCAACGCGGTCGGCTCGATGAACGAGAAGATGGAGCCGGGCGACTTCGTGGTCTGCGACCAGTTCCTCGACTTCACGAAGCAGCGCCCTCTGACGTTCTTCGATGGCGACGACGGCGTCGTGCGGCACGTGGACGTGACCGAGCCCTACTGCCCGCGCGTGCGTGAGGCGATGCGCGAGGGCTGCATCGCGGCGCTGGACGAGGAGCTGCACCCGACGGGCGTCTACGTGTGCGCCGAGGGCCCGCGCTTCGAGACGGCGGCGGAGATCGCGATGTACCGCCAGCTCGGCGGCGACGTCGTGGGCATGACCGGGGTGCCGGAGGCGGTGCTGGCGCGCGAGGCGGGGCTGTGCTACGCGACGGTGTGCGTGGTGAGCAACTGGGCGGCGGGGATCACGGGCAACCGGATCTCGCACGAGGAAGTCATGGAGATCATGGAGCGCCGCCAGAGCGACCTGCAGCGCATGTTGCGCGAGACCATCGCGCGCGTGATCGATGACGAAAAGTGCTCGTGTAGGCGGCCGTTTGTGTAGTCGTTGGCGTTCTGCCGTCAGCCGTCAGCCGTTTGCCGCCAGCCTTTGTCGCTGTGGCCCCTGCGCCCCGCAGGGGGCCTGCATGCCCTCGAACGCCGCACAGCAGGCGACGCACGGGCGGGACGCCCGTGCCACGAGATGAAGACACATCCATCTGACGCAGGAGGGCTTACGATGACCGGTGACGTCAGGATTGCGGCGCACCCATACGGCTACACCGCCGCCGTCGAGGGCGGCGATCTCTACAAGGCCGCCGAGCAGATCTTCAGCGACCTCGGCCGGGCCGGCTACGATGGTGTCGAGCTGATGCACACTATGCTCGCGCCGCTCGGCGCCGAGGAGGAGATGGGCGACCTGTCCGGCGCGCACGGTCTGCCCATCATCGGCAGCTCCTTCGGCGGGCAGATGTGGGACGCGGCGAAGACCGCCGAGCTCCTCGAGCAGACCGAGCGCATCACCGAGCAGCTCCAGGGCCTCGGCGCGCACCAGCTCGCGATCTCCACCGGCTCGCCCGTCGGCCCCAAGACCGACGAGCAGCTCGACACGCAGGCCGATCTGATCCGCCGCATCATGGCGATCTGCGAGGGCCGGGGCCTGCAGCTCAACGTGCACAATCACACCTACGAGATGGATTTCGGCCAGCTCGAGTTCAAGGGCATGCTCGAACGCATCCCCGAGCTCAGGCTTGGCCCGGATCTGAACTGGCTGCGGCGCGCGGGTATTGACGCGTGGGAGTTCGTGCGCGAATATGGCGACCGCATCGTCTTCATGCACCTGCGCCCGCAGAAGGGCGACATGTGGATGCAGACGCTCGCGGAGGGCGATGAGGACTGGACGCAGCTCGCAAAGGTCATCGACGAGATCGACTTCCGCGGCTGGATCGCGGTCGAGCTTGCCTTCCGCGCCGAGCATCCGGTTACGCGCGGCATGGGACAGAACTACGCGCGGTGCCTGGACTTCCTGAGAGCGACGCTGGGCTGACCGCTGCCGTGCCGTGTGGAGCGGCGGCGCTTTAGCGGCGCCGAGATTTACCCAATCCCGGGCGCGGCTGAAGCCCCGCCCCTCCAGAACGGAGAACGACGATTGCGACACTACGCTGGCTACCTGTTCGACCTTGACGGAACGATCTACCTTGGCGATGAGCTGATCCCCGATGCCGACCGGACGGTTGCGAAGCTGCGCGAGCGCGGGGCGCGGGTGCAGTTCCTCTCCAACAAGCCTATTGCGCGGCGCGAGAACTACGCGGTCAAGCTCACGAAGCTCGGCATCCCGTGCACGCCCGACGATGTCGTGAACTCGCCGCTGGCGAGCGCGCGCTACCTCGCAAGCGAGCATCCCGGCAAGCGCGTGATGGTCATGGGCGAAGCGCCTCTGCAGCAGGAACTGCTTGATGCGGGCGTGGAACTTACCGACCGCGTCGAGGACACGGACATCCTGCTGGTCTCATGGGACCGCGACGTGACGTGGGTGCAGATGGAGGCCGCGCACCAGGCGCTGCGGCAGGGCGCGCGCTTCTTCGCGACGAACCCGGACACCGTCTGCCCGGTCGAGGGCGGGCGCACGGTTCCTGACGCGGGCGCGATGATCGCCTACCTGCAGGCCTCCACCGACTGCATGCTCGAGGTGATGATCGGCAAGCCCTCCCCCATCATCACGGAGATGGCGCTGGCGCGCATCGGCCTGACCGCCGACCAGTGCCTGATGATCGGCGACCGCCTCGGCACGGACATCGCGATGGGCGAGACGGCGGGCCTCGACACCGCGCTGGTGCTCACAGGCGTCACGAACCGCGACGATCTGGAGCGCTCCAGCGCCAAGCCGACGTACGTGCTGGAGTCCGTGGCGGAGATAAGCTGACCTCTCCCCGACCCCTTCGGGGTTTGGCCCCCTCTCCATTCCGGAAGAGGGGAAGAGAACGGCGAGGCCGGGGGAGGTCCTACACAAACTTGTCCTGTAACAGAACTGGACAGCGGGCCGAACGTCTACTATAATACGTAGTAAGTGCAGAAGGCATTCCCGATCATCCCCCAGGGGTGACGGCGCAGAGGCGGTGAGAGCGTATGGACGACACTGATCGCAGCACGAGAGGCGAGGGCGAACCGGACCTGTCCGTGTTCAAGCTCGACCGCAGCGGCATTGAGCAAGCGCTTGGGGCGTTGGAGGCGCAGGTGATGGAGGCCGTCTGGGACGCCTCCGAGCCGGTCTCGGTCGAGGAAGTGCGCACGAGCCTTGACGAGCAGGGCAAGGAAGCCGCGTACACCACGATCATGACCACCCTGAGCCGGCTCTTCGACAAGGACCTGCTCGATCGCGAGCAGCGCGGTCGCGCGTACTTCTACTGGCCGACGCTCAGCCGCAGCGAGCTTGGGCAGAACGTGACGCGGCGTGTGATCGACGGGCTGCTCAGCAGCTTCGCGGAGCCGGCGATCTCGTACTTCGTCGAGGCGGTCGGCGACCGCGACCCCGACAGCCTGGAGATGCTTGCCGACGTGATCGAGGAGCACCGCCGCCGCAAGCGCGGTTCACCGGAGAGCTGATGGCACCGCTGCTGGCGGCCGCAGCGATCCTCGTGGCCACCGCCGCCGCGGTGAGCCTCCTGATGGCGCTGCCCGCCGCCGCGCTGGCGGAGACCGCCGGAGACGCCAACGCCGCCGGCCGGGCGCGAGCCTGGCTGGCGGCTATCGTTGTACCCCCCATCGCGGGCGTCGGCGCCGCCGCGTGGGCGCT
>JALGSW010000186.1 GCA_029821635.1 Candidatus Zipacnadia bacterium | reverse complement strand
CGGGCGTGATCGCGGGCAACGCGCAGTACCTCGGCGAGGGCGCGATGTACAACATCTTCGCGGGGGTCGCGCGCGGCACGATGGTGACGATGGACGTGTCCGACGTCGCGCTCAAGAGCGTGCGCTACACCGGTTCGAGCGGCTCGGCAATCGAGGACCTGCAGACCACGATCGACATGTCCGTGGCTGGCGAGCTTGCGCCGAACCGCGCGGTCGCGGCGATCGGCGGGATGGACGCCGCGTGGGATGGGCTCACCGCGGTGCAGGAGAGCGCGCTGACCGGCAAGGCGGTCATCTACCCGCACGTGCGCGGCCTGCCGCTCACTGAGCTGGAGGACCTGGCGGACGTTGAGCCGGACGCGGCAGCCGCCCTCGACGAGGCGGGCGCCTGGACCCACGAGGCGGAGGCGGCGCTGCTGAGCAGGCACGTAGGCGGTGACAACCCCGGCTGCAAGCACCTGTGCGGCAAGGTCGCGCTGGTAACCGGCGCCGCGCAGGGCCTCGGCGCGGCGCTGGCCGAGCGACTGGCGCGCGAGGGCGCGAGCGTGTGCGTTGCAGACATCAACCTCGACGGCGCGCGCGAGACCGCCGGGGAGATCGCGACGAAGACCGGCTCGCACACCTTCGCTGCCGCGATGGACGTGACCGACGAGCAGTCGGTCGCCGACGCCATGGAAGCGTGCGTCGCGGAGCTTGGCGGCCTGGACATCGTCGTGAGCAACGCGGGCATACTGATCGCGGGCGCGACGCCCGAGTTCGAGATCGCCGACTGGCGCAAGGTGATGGAGGTCAACCTGATCGGCTACTTCATCGTCGCGAAGCAGGCGGCGCGGATCATGCTCGCGCGCGGCACCAAAGGCGCGATCGTGCAGGTGAACTCCAAGTCGGGTAAGAAGGGCTCCTTCCGCAACTCCGCCTACGCCGCCGGGAAGTTCGGCGGCATCGGCTTGACCCAGTCGCTGGCGTTGGAGTTCGCCGAGGACGGCATACGCGTGAACGCGGTCTGCCCCGGCAACCTGCTGGACTCGCCGCTGTGGGTGGACAGCCTTTACGCGCAGTACGCCGAGCGCTGGGGGATCACCGAGGACGAGGTGCGGCAGAAGTACGTTGACCAGGTGCCGATGAAGCGCGGCTGCACCTACGAAGATGTGGGGAACGTGGTCGTCTTCCTCGCCTCGGACGGGGCGGGTTACATGACCGGCCAGGCGATCAACGTGACCGGCGGACAGATCATGCACTGAGCGAGCGCGTGCGCGCGCCACTCGAAGCGGAGCGAGAGTCATGCGCTGCGAAAGTTGCGGCAAAGAGCTTCCCGAGGACGCGGCGTTTTGCGCCGAGTGCGGCGAGCGCACGCCTCCGCGGAGCGCCGGGGAGATCGCCGACTTCGCGCACACCTCCGAGCTTGTACGCGGGCGTGACGAGGGCGTGGTCCCCGAACTGCCCGAGCCCGCTGAGGCGGCCGATTCCGTGCCGGAGATCCCGGCCGGGGCGTCACTTCCCGCGGGCGCAGGCGCCGAGCTGACGACGGAGGCGATGACCGCTACCGGGTCTGCAACTGGCGGCGTGCCCGAGGGATTCATCGAGGCGGCGCGCGTGCGCGAGGAGAAGCGCCGGGCCGCGCAGGCGCTGGTTGAGGCCGCGCAGCTCCAATTGCATGACGAGCGGGAGGGCATTCCTCAGCCCGACACGATGATCTGGGAGCAGGAGGCCCCCGCAGAGGGTGGGCACGTCGGCATGGGCGCAGAGCCCCCGCCACCACCACCGCCCCCCCCGCCGCCAATCGACGCGCGGATGTGGGAAGGGACCCGTGAGCGGGCGGAACTGCACGGGGTGGGCCTGCCGACGCAGGCTCCCGAGGATCCGCTGCAGCAGCGTGCTCGGCGCCTGCTGGAGGCGGACGACTCCGCCACCGACGAGGAGAAGTCCGGTCAGAACTGCTGCGCGTACGGCTGTATCGCGTTCTTCGTAGTGATGTTCCTGTTCTTGATAGTCAGCGCGATCATCAGAATGGGTTAGTAGCCGAATGCGTACCCGGCATCGATCAAGCCGGTGATCTCGGGGGAGCCCAAAGCCCGCGAAACCAGGCACCACACAGCCCACGTCCGCCGGTCGTAAGAGGAGGAGCGGTTATGTTCTGCCCTGAGTGCGGTCACGATGTCGAGGACGATGCGCGATTCTGCCCGAGCTGCGGTAAGGTCCTGAAAGCTGAAGAGCCTGCGCCGCCGGAGGAGACACAGAGCCCGAAGCCCGAGGAGGCGGCGGCGGTCCCGCCGGAGCCTGCAGTGCCTGAGCCCCCACCGGTCGTCGTCCCGCCCACCCCCGAGCCTGCTGTCCCGTCAGCACCGGCCGGGCCGACGCCCGTCCCGACTGCCGCTGCGCCCGAGCCGGCGGTCCCCGGGCCCACGCCGCCACCCGCGACCCCGCCGCCATCGCCGGAACCGGCGTACAGGCCGTGGCCCGATGCGCCCACTCCGGCACCGTCCGCGGGAGCACAGCCCACTCCGCCCGTCGCCCCTGCTGGCCCCCAGCAGCCCGTCGGTCAGGCGCCGCCCGGTGTGCAGCCCCCCGCGCCGACCGTGCCCGCCGGTGCCGCCGGCGCGCCCCCCGAGGAGAAGAAGACCAAATGGGGATCGATCTGTCTGATCGGCTGCGGAGTGCTGCTGGTGCTGGGCATCATCATCAGCGTGGCGCTCTACTTCGTCGGCAAGAAGGCGATTGACGAGATCCCGGACGCAGTCAGCAATCAGATAACGATCGAAGAGCCGGGCCGGACTGACGATGAGGATGACGACGCTACCGGCGGCCCGGAGATCCGTGAACCCGGCGATAGCGGTATCGGAGACATGATCGGCCGCATCGGCGAGGCGGTTGAGGGCGCGGGAGAGGCGATGTCCGCGGCCAACGTGGAGGGCTTCGACCCCTCCGAAGTGGACGCACAGATGCTCCCGACCTTCTACGGCTTCATGATTGCATTGGCCGAGGACGATCCCGAGGGGATGCACCAGTGGATGAGCCCCGATTTCAAGGACATCTGGACGCCTGAGGACAACTGGACGGTCGCCCCGCAGGTCAAGCACCTCGGCTACGAGTTGCTGGAGAAGACCGAGCTCGGGGACGGCGGCGTGGAGTTCACTATCCGCGAGACTATCCACGATTCCAGTGATGATGCCGAGAAGATCATCGACTGGGAGATCGGCTTCGGCAAGACCGGCGGTAACTGGTACGTCGATTACCTGGACCAGAGCTAGCGGTCGCTTCGGCGGCCCATGCAGGGAGGACACACGATGCCCCGAAACGTGAAACTAGAGCTCGGGATCAACGGAGCGTTCCTCACACGCCGCTGGGAGCGCCCCGGCAACTGGATGCGGTTGACGCGTGAGATCGGCTTCCGCAACCATGAGTTCTGCGGAGACGTGATCGACCCGTTCTTCTCGGGCGACCGCGACTATCAGCTCGAGACCTGCCGCCAGGTGCGGTCCGAGGCGGAGCGCTACGGCGTCAACATCACCGACATCTACACCGGTGTGGCGACGCACCGCTTCCACGGCCTCTCTCACAGCCACCCCTCCCCGCGGCAGCGCATGAAGGAGTGGATCCTCGACTGCTGCGACCTGGCGCTGGCGATGGGCTGCGACCGCATCGGCGGGCACTGGGACGCGATCTCCGTCGAGGTGATGGAGGACGAGCGCGCCTATCAGAGCGCTGTCGGACGCGTGCAGAGCATCTTCCGCGAGCTCTCACGCGCCGCCGCCGCGAAGGGCATCGGCGGGATCTACAACGAGCAGATGTACATTCCCAGCGAGATCCCCTGGACGCTGCAGCAGGCCGAGGAGTTCCTGCTCGCGGTCAACCGCGATAACGACGGCTGCCCGGTGCTGCTGACGATCGACGTCGGCCACCAGGCCGGGATGCACTACGGTCTGCAGGGCGCCGACCTCGACTACATCGAGTGGTGCCGCCGGCTCGGCGCGGTCTCTGAGATCGTCCACCTGCAGCAGACCACGCGCGACGCCAGTCACCACTGGCCCTTCACCGAGGAGTACAACGAGCGCGGGGAGATCGAGATCGCGCCCATCCTCGACGCGCTGGAGCAGTCGCACCACGAGTTCGCCAACTCGCCGCTCTCCGAGGTACTGGAGCCGGTCGATCACACGTTCCTGATCGCTGAGATCATCCCCGGCTCGACGAAGACCGAGGACACGCTGCTCGATGAGCTGCGCGTGTCGGCGGAGTACCTCCATCAATTCGTGCCGGAGGAAGGACTGACCCTCTCTGTGTGAGCACAGATGGCAAACGGCCGTGACACTGACCGGGGCGCTCTTCGCCGCGCTGATACTCGCGGCCGGAGCGCCCTGCGCGTATGGTGATGAGCAGGTGCGCACACACGCGGAGACGATCACGGGCGCTGGAGCGCGCGCGGGAGCGCGCGGCGAGCATCAGTACACGATCTCGATGCAAGGGCTCCTCGACGGCCCCACGACGCGCGACCCGATCGGCTACAGTGCGTGGCGCCAGCAGTTCGAACCCATGCGCGCAGTGCGCATGGAGAATGTCGGCGACACGGTGGTCGTCAACCCGTGGCTCTTCACCGGTGATCGCGGCTACTGGCGCTCCTGCGCCGAGCTCGTCGAACACGTGACAGCCCCCTGGGAGACCGAGACCGACCGCGCACTGGCGCTGTGGTGGTGGGAGACGCGCCATCGCTGGCACTTCACCACCGGCAAGGCGACCAACAACGATCCGGTCAAGGTCTGGAACATCTTCGGCCACACGCTCTGTGGCAACGACGCCTACGTGTTGGCCGACTGCTTCCGCACCGCGGGCCTCACCACCCGCCAACCGCGCATCATCGGCCACTCCATCACGGAAGCTTTCGCAGACGGGAAGTGGCGGCTGCTCGATGGCGACGAGAACATCATCGTGCTCCTTCGCGACAACGAGAGCGTCGCCGCCGAGGCCGATATCCGCCGCGATCACGACCTGCTCAAGCGCGTTCACTGCTACGGCATCCTCCGCGCTGACGAGCGGCGTAACCGCGAGTTCTCCGCATCGCTCTACGGCGCCGACGCCCAGCCTGATCCGGACCGCGATCTGCGCTCGAACCTCGGTCACGAAATGCGCTTCTCGCTGCGGCCGGGCGAGGCGCTCGTCTGGGCATGGGAGCATCGCGGCAAGTTCCACTGCCCGTGGGACTACGAAAACGTGCCCGAGCGCGTGGCCCCGATGGCCTGTAACGGCTACTGGGAGTTCACGCCGCGCCTGACCACCGAACGCCTCACGGCCGACGCGGTCAGCGCGCAGGGCGTCACGGCAGCCGACGGCGTGCTGACCGCGGGCGCGGAGGGTGGAGTGATCGTCTACCGCCTGGATGCGCCCTACGCGCAGGTCGGTGGCTTGCTGGCCGTCGGCGCTGCGGGAGGCGTCGAGGCGGCGCTCTCGTGGGATGGCGAGACATGGCTGCCGCTGGCACTGAGTGCGGGTGAGACCGGCCGCGCGGCCGACCTCGACGAGCACTTCCCGCACGATGGCGAGTTGCGCTTCGCGTACTTCGTGCGGTTGACGCTGGCGCCGGGCGCGATCGTGCGCAGCCTCTACTCGCGCACCGACCTGCAGATGGCACCGCTGTGCATGCCCTATCTGACGCTCGGAGACAACGCGATCCGCTACGTCGATGAGACGGAGGGGCCGCGCGAGGTCGTCGTCACACACGAGTGGCTCGAGACCGACGCGAACCGGCCGCCCACCGCGCCACCCGCGCCGATTTTCCCCGCCGACGGCGCTGCCCTCGACCGAACGCAGTTCGCCTTCGAGTGGCAGGCGTCCGAGGACCCGGATGGCGATGCAATCCGCGACTACCAGTTCATGCTCTCGCGCTTCGAAGACATGCGCTGGCCGCTGTCGCCGAACTTCTTCCGGCTGACTTCGCTCACGCCAGACGCCGGCGCGGCGCGCTACACGCTCGCTTGCGCGGGGCTGCTCAACCCCGGTGAGAGCTACTACTGGCGCGTCCGGGCGCGCGACGAACATGGCGCGTGGAGCCCGTGGAGCGGCGTCTGGAGCTTCCGGCCGGGCGGCCCCGGCGTGCCGCTCGACGTGGCTCTCGACGTGAACCGCGAGGCCCGCACCGCGAGTCTGACCTGGCGCGCGAACCCGCAGGGCGCCCCGGCTATGCGCTACAAAGTCTACGCCTCCGACGAGCAGGGCTTCACCGTCTCCGACGAGCCCTACGACGTCTACATCGGCAACCAGGAGCCCGAGAGCGGCTGGCGGCAGTTCCCGGCGAACCTGTTGGCCGAGAGCGAAGCACGCTCGCTGCCGGTGATGGGTGCGGAGCTTACGCACGCGAGCGCCAACCGGGCCTTCTACCGCGTGGTTGCCGTGGACGAGAACGGCGTTGAGAGCGGGCCTTCTGACTACGTCGCGCTGCCGAGGCCACTGATCGTCACGCAGCCACCCGCGCAGGTCGCGGTTGGCGCGGAAGTGGGCTACGAGCCCGCGACGGTCCGGTCGATCGGCGATCTGCGCTGCCGCAGCATCGAGGGCAGCTCGTACAACGCCAAGTTCTGGGACACCGAGCAGCCCGCGTGGAGCCTCGCGGAGGCGCCCGACTGGCTGGCGATCGACGCGCAGACCGGCGCAATCACCGGCGTCGCGCCCGCGGAGCCGGGCGACTTCGTGGTGGAGCTGCACGTTGCCACCGAGGGCGTCGGCGAGAACACGCAGCGCTTCACTGTGAGGGTGCGCTGAGAGGTGACCCGCTCCCGCGAACGCGTCCTGAGCATCCTCCGCCACGACGGCCCCGGCCTGGTTTCCTACGACGCCCTGCGCGGGAGGGCGATCGTGGACGTCATCGACGGCCTCGACCTGCCCCAGGCGTGGCGCGACTATTTCCGCAAGGGCGACGTGCGCTACGTCGGCACCGAGGCGCCCGGTGAGCGCGAGCGCTTCGCAAGCTACCTCCCCGACCTGCCCGCCGAGGCCGATCTGTCCTGTTGGGGCGTCGGGCGCATCGCGCTGCAGAGCACCGAGGGCCACCACGCCGGCCACCGCTACTTCAGCCCGCTCGCGACCATCGACACCGTCGCGGGCCTCGACGCCTACCCCTGGCCCGATCTGAGCGCCACGCACGCGCCCGGGGAACTGCGCGCGCAGGTGCAGGCGCTGCAGGCCGCGCGCGGCCGCGCGCCCGGCTTCGCGGTCATCGGCAACGCCTCGCAGACGATCCTCGAGACCGCCTACCTCATGCGCGGCATGGACACGCTCTTCCTCGACTTCTACGAGCGCCCCGATTACGTAGATGCGCTCTTCGGGCATCTCTGCCGACGGCGGGAGGCGCAGATGCGCCTGCTCGCGCAGGCGGGCGTGGATGCGATCCGCATCGGCGATGACATCGCGACCCAGGAGGCGCTGATGATCTCGCTGCCGATGTATCGCGAGCGCCTCAAGCCGCACCACGCGGCGGTGGTCGCGGCGGCGCTGGAGGTGGCGCCAGAGCTGCCGATCGCCTATCACAGCGACGGTGACATCAGTGCGCTGCTGCCAGAGCTGATTGAGATGGGCATCACCGCGATCAACCCGGTGCAGCCCGAGTGCATGGACCTGCGGACGATCTCGCGCGAGTTCGGCGCGGAGCTGGCGCTCTGGGGCTGCACGCCGGTGCAGAGCATCTACGCGAGCGGGACGCCGGCGGAGGTGCGGGCGCACACGCGCTTCCTGTTCGAGGAAGTCGCGCCCGAGCGCGGGCTGATCGTGCAGTTCATGAACATCGTCATCACCCCGCACGTGCTGAGGAGCCTCGGGGCGTTTTTCGAGGAGTTCGCGACCGCTTCTCCAACGACATGACAGGCAGGATCCTAAGATATGCGTCTATTCGGGTGTGCAAGAAGGTTCTAAGGGCCTCGGTGTCGTATCTGTCGATGAGCGATCATCGACGGAGGAGGTCCATGAGCATGC
>JALGSW010000033.1 GCA_029821635.1 Candidatus Zipacnadia bacterium | reverse complement strand
CCCCTGGGCACCACCGCCGACCACGACGTGCGCTTCATGCTGCACCCGAACGGTGAGACCGTCGCCGATGGGCCGCTGCTGACCGTGCGCTCCGGTGAGATGGCGCTGCAGGCGATGACGCTGCTGCCCGACGGGACCGCGCTGCCGATGAGCGCGCAGCCACGCGAGCGCACGAACCGCGCCACGCACGACGCCTGGGCGTCATGCACCGCCGCCGGCGACCTGCGGGCGATCACGCTGCTGCTGATCTCCCCCACGCCCGATCCGCCTGCGCCGGAAGTGGTGGCCTTCGAGGGCGGCCTGCGCATCGCGCACGGAGGCAGGGAGTTCGTGCTGGGTCTTGCGCCGGGCGCGATCGCGGAGGGCTTCAGCACCAACGCGCCGCTGTGGCTCGCGCGCATCGCGGGCGGCGCACCCGAGGCGATCCTCGTGCCGGGGAGCGATGAGATGGGCGACGTGACGACGGAGCTGGTGACGCCGGCGGGCGCGGTGAGCGGCGGCCCGGCGCTCAGTTGGGGCGCGAAGTAGGACAGGCGTCCCCGCCTGTCAAGCCAAATCCCGATGCCCGGGGCTCTGTGAGAACCCCGGGCGTCGCGTCTCCCTCCCACGAGAGACCACTTCAGCTACTGGGCTTGGGCAGATACGGGATGAGCCGCATCGCCAGGCTCGGCACCGGCATCGTCTGTAGCCAGACGCGACCGGGGCCGGTCACCGTCGCGAGGAACAGGCCCTCGCCGCTCAGGAAGATGTTCTTGATGCCCGGCACCTGCGCGATGTCGAACTCGACCGTCGGGTCCATCATCGCGATGTGCCCCGGATCGACCTTCAGGCCCTGACCGGCCTCCAGGTTGTACTCGACAACCTCGCCGTCGATCTCGAAGAACGCCAGGCCCGGACCGGTCACTTTCTGCATGAACAAGCCCTCGCCACCGAAGAACATCGCACCGAGGCGCTTGTGCATGTGCATCTCAAGCTGCACGCCCGCCTGGGCCACCATGAACGCGTCGCGCTGGCAGATCAGGCTCTGCCCCGGCGCGAGCTCCTGCACGATGATCTTGCCCGGCACCTCGGGCGTGAAGGTCACAAAGCCCGTGGCCGACGAGCACGTGTAGTCGGTCATGAAGAGCGATTCGCCCGAGACCGCTCGCTTGAGCGCCCCCATCAGCCCGCCCTTCATGTTGGTGTCCATCGCGATATTGGCGGTCATCCACGACATGCCGCCCGCCTCGGTGTAGACCGCTTCGCCCTGCTGAAGCGTCACCTCGACGCTCTGCATGACCGTACCACGGATTACGTACTCCATGCGATCGCCTCCCTGACGGTAGTAGGCGTCTGTGCGTGAAATGCACGCGGCCGCGAGTTACTTCGTCGCGATGTAGCGCGAGAGCTTCGCTGCGAGGTTCGGCAGCGGCATCGACTGCAGCCACACGCGCCCCGGACCGGAGACGTTCGCCAGGAACAGGCCCTCGCCGCCGAACAGGACGTTCGTGACGCCCTTGATCATGGTGATGTCGAAGTCCACGGTCGGGTCCATCAGCGCGAGGTGACCGGGATCGACCTTCAGCGACTGCCCCGCCTGCAGGTTGTATTCGACCGTCTCGCCCGCGACCTCGAAGAACGCAACGCCCGGCCCGGTGACCTTCTGCAATATGAAGCCCTCACCGCCGAACAAGCCGGCGCCGAGGCGCTTGTGGAAGTGCATGTCAAGCTGCACACTCGACTGCGCGCACATGAAGGCGTCACGCTGGCAGATGATCGTCTGCCCCGGTGCGAGCTCCATCGGGATGATCGTGCCGGGCGTCTCGAGCGTAAAGGTGACGAAGCCCGGAGCCGAGGGTGCGGTGTAGGTGGTCATGAACAACGACTCACCGGCCACCGCGCGCTTCAGCGCGCCCATCATCCCGCCCTTCATGTTGGTCTCCATGCCGATGTCGGGGCTCATCCACGCCATCCCACCGGCCTCGGTGTAGACCGATTCACCCGCCTGCAGCGAGACCTCGACGCTCTGCATCACCGTTCCGCGGATCTGATGCTCCATCACCGGCACGCTCCCGAATCTGCGTAGTCATTTTGTGCGACTGCGAGCTAACCCACCTTCTCGCCGCACTCCCGGCAGAACCTGCTGTCCGGGTCGAGTCCGGCGCCGCACTTGGCGCAGAACTTGGGCGCCTCGTCGGCCTGCGGCGCCTCTTCGGCGGGCTGCGCGGGCCGCATGAAGTCCGAGCCGGCGAAGCTCTGAGCGGGAGCCTGCGGCTCAGCAGGCTGCGGGGCAGGCTCGGGCGCGGGCTGCGCGGGCGGCTGAGGAGCCGCGCTGGGCGTCGGGACGGCTGCCGGGACCGCTGCCGGTGCGACCGGCGGGGCCTGCGGGCCGCCGCCCGGAGCATCTCCACTGCCGGGCTTGCTCTTCGGGCTTGTGACACCGCGGATGATCAGGTAGCCGACGCCGATGACCACAATCGCCACCAGGAACCAGAAGGCCTTGATGAACAGCGTCACGATCGTCACCGAGACCAGCGCGAAGACGAACGCGACAGCCGCGAAGGCGCAGCCGATCGAATCGCCGACCAACGGGATGTAGCCGACCAGCATGGTCAGCGGCCCGAAGATCGCCATGATGCCGAAGAAGATCAGGAAGACCGCGCCGGCCCTCATGCCCCACTTCGCCATCTTGTACTCAGTCTTGAGCGTCTGGAGCGTCTGCTGTTCGTTCTGCGTGCTGACCACGAAGCTGTGACCGCCCTGAATGGAGCCGCCCGACATCTCCCCGACGACGATCACGGCCTTCGTGGCGTCGAGCACGTCGATGGACTTGCGCTGGTCGCCAACGTCCGCGCTGCTCCGATCGGTGCCCTCGTGGAAAGCCGTCTCGAACTTCTTCTTGTAGGCCGAGTAGACTTCGTCTTCGCCGACCGGGTTCGCGCCTTCGGGCCGGATCTCAATGCCGCCGATGGTGAGGGACTGCACCCATTGCGAGTTGGAGCTGCTGGTGTTCCACTCCCGGGTTACGTCGCCCTCGGAGTCGCGTTCCTCCTCGTACTCCTCGACCAAAGTCCGGGTGTAGAGGGCGTCGCCGTCCCACTCGGGTATCGTCAGGAAGCTGCCCTGAGCCTGGCCCTGGATCTTGACCAGTTCGCCGTCCATGCCCTTCGCCGTGTCGGGCTGGGACATCGTGATGCTCTCGAAGATCTTCCCATGATCCACGAGCTTCGCTTCGGCGTGGTAGACGAGGTAGAAGCCCACCGGGACCATGATGATGCCGAGGATCACGCCGAATACAGCGCCGCAGCCTCCGCCGCAGCCCTTCTTCGTCGCCGCACCGGCCGCTGCGCCACCGCCGCTTCCCAACTTGAATCCGCCGATGTTGAAGTTGAAGCCAGCCATCGGTTGTCCTCCTGTTGCCCGACACGATCTACCCTCGTCGCCAACTTCCTCTTCCCTGCTCGGATTCCTGCACGAGTACTTGAGCGGCGCGGGATGCAGTCGTGCGCATCGGCGCTCGCGAGCAGGGGCGGGAAGTAACCACGGGCGCCGTCGGGTTGAAAGAAGCGCACTGATGTGATAACATACTTTGACAGCTTCTGGCGTCCGTGCCCGCCATTACCCGGGCGAACTGCATGGTCGCGGAGGCCGGCACGCTTCGTGCCGCGCCTCGGCGACTGTTTCACTACCCCACCTCGGCCCATGCGGCGAGAGGAAGTCAGCCGATGGACTACAAGGACACGCTCAACCTGCTACGAACCCAGTTCCCGATGCGCGGCAACCTCCCCGAGCGCGAGCCGCAGATCCTCGCGCAGTGGCAGGCGATGGACATCTACGCCCGCGTCCGGGAGCTGCGCGCCGGAGCGCCCACCTACATCCTGCACGACGGCCCTCCCTACGCTAACGGTGACATCCACCTCGGGCAGGCGCTGAACAAGATCCTCAAAGACATCACGATCAAATACAAGACCATGCGCGGCTTCGACTGCCCCTACGTGCCCGGTTGGGACACCCAGGGCCTGCCTACCGAGCAGAGCGTGCAGAAGAACCTCGGGATCATGCGCCATGAGGTCTCCGTGCTTGAGTGGCGGCAGCTCTGCCACGACCTCGCGCTCGGATACGTGGACACGCAGCGCGAGCAGTTCAAGCGCATTGGCGTGCGAGGCGACTGGGACAACCCCTACCTCACGCTCTCACCCGAGTACCAGTCCAAACAGATCGAGGCGTTCGGCAAGATCGCCCTCAACGGGCTCGTCTACCGCGCCCTGCGGCCCGTGTACTGGTGCTATCACTGTGTGACCGCGCTGGCCGAGGACGAGATTGAGTACGAGACGCGCACCGCGCCCGCGATCTACGTGGCGTTCGAGCTCGTTGACCCCGCCGCGTTGCCGATGGAGAACCCGCCGGCGGGCCCGGTCGGCTTCCTGATCTGGACGACCACCCCGTGGACGATCCCCGGCAACACCGCGATCGCGCTCTTGGAGGACGCCGACTACGCGCTCGTGGACGCCGGCGAGCGGTTCTATCTGCTCGCCGAGGAGCTGGTGGCGCGCTCGATGGCCGAGTGCGGCGTGGAGAGCTACGAGATCGTCGCGCGCTTCAACGGCGCCGAGCTCGAGGGGCTCGTCACGAAGCACCCGATGTTCGATCGCGAGTCGCCGGTTGTGCTGGCCGACTACGTCACCGTCGAGGACGGGACCGGCGCGGTACACACCGCCCCCGGCCACGGCCTCGAGGACTACGAGACCGCCCTGCGCTACGACCTCCAGGTCATCAGCCCGCTCGACGACCTCGGCCGCTACACGGACGAGGCGGGCGAGCGGCTCTCAGGCCTCGTGGCCGACCAGTCCAACGAGCAGGTCAAGGACGTGCTGCGCGACCTCGGGGCGCTGGTGGCCGAGGCGAGGATCGAGCATGAGTACCCGCACTGCTGGCGCTGCCACCTGCCGGTGATCTACCGCGCCACGAAGCAGTGGTTCATGGACATCGAGCAGGTGCGCGAGCGCGCGCTTGAGGAGATCAAGGGTGTCCACTGGAATCCGAGCTGGGGCGAGGCGCGGATCGGCGGGATGATCGAGTCGCGCCCTGACTGGTGCATCTCGCGCCAGCGCGTCTGGGGTGTGCCGATCCCGGTCTTTTACTGCGAGGAGTGTGGCGAGCGGCTCATCACCGAGGAGACGATCGCCCACCTGAGCGCGCTCGTCGCGGAGCACGGCGCGGACGTGTGGTGGGAGCGCGAGGCCGCCGACCTGCTGCCCGAAGGCATCACCTGCGTGGCCGAGGGCTGCGAGGGCAACACCTTCAGCAAGGAGCCGGACATCATGTCCGTCTGGGTGGACTCGGGCTGCTCGCACTACAGCGTGCTGCGCCAGAACCCGGAACTTTCCTTCCCGGCGGACCTCTACCTTGAGGGCGACGACCAGTACCAGTGCTGGTTCCAGACGTCGCTGTGGGTCGCGATCGCGCTGGGCGATCCGGCCCCCTACCGGACGGTCGTCGGCCACGGCTTCTTCGTGGACGAGACCGGCTCGAAACTCTCGAAGAGCAAGGGCAACATCATCAGCCCCGCGGAGGTCTACGACCAGTACGGGGCGGATGTGCTGCGCATGTGGTTCACGTACGGGGACTTCCGGCAGAAGATGGCGCTTTCGGAGGACATCTTCGGCCAGGTCGCCGATGCCTACCGGCGCGTGCGCAACACCGCGCGCTTCATGCTGCAGAACCTGCAGGACTTCGACCCGGCCGCGGACGCCGTCCCGAACTCGGAGCTGACGGAGATCGACCGCTGGGCGCTCGATCGGCTCCAGCGGCGCATCAAGGCGATCACCGAGGCCTACGACCGCTGGGATCTGCATATCGTCTACCGTGAGATCCACGCGCTCTGCGACACCGATCTGAGCTCGTTCTACCTGAACGTGCTCAAGGACCGGCTCTATACAGACGTGCCCGGTTCGCCCGTGCGGCGCTCGGCGCAGACGACGCTGTGGCGGATCCTCACGGCGCTGGCGAGGATGATCGCACCGGTGCTGACCTTCACCGCCGACGAGCTGTGGGGCTTCATGCGCGACGAGGTGGACGCGAGTCTGCCCGAGAGCGTGCAGCTCGCCGACTGGCCGGAGGTGGATGCCGAGCTGCTCGACGACGCGCTGGCCGGGAAGTGGCACGAGGTGCTGGCGCTGCGGCGTGTGGCGATGGCGGCACTGGAGGAGGCCAAGGACGCCGGCGAGGTGCAGAACCCGCTGGAGGCGCGACTGGACCTGTATCTGACCGACGGCGCACGAGCGACGCTGGAGAGCGTGGAGGACGACCTCGCGGCGCTGTTCATCGTCTCCGAGGTGCAACTGCATCACATCGAGGAGCACGACGAGCTCGCCGACCCGTCGGGGATGCGGGCGAAGGCATCGCTGGCCGGCGGGGAGAAGTGCACGCGCTGCTGGATGCGCGCGGAGAGCACCGGAATGCACGCGGATCACCCGGACCTGTGTGGCCGGTGTGCGGAGCGGGTAAACCGGATACTGTCGGGGTAAGCTCCATGAGCGTCAGACCTCGTGCGCCGGCACGGGGGCTCAACCGGCGGGGCCGTCGGACCGCGCCCGGCGTGGCGGCCCTCCCGAGGCAGCGACACCACGCTGCCCGCCGCATTGCGTAACGGCTCGGTTACAGAAATGTTCCGGCCGCAGGAAGGTGGCCCGACCGGGCCGGGGGAATTGCCGCCCCGGTCTGATCATGGGCATCGGAGGTCACGGACGGTGGCGCGCACGCGCAAACTCGATGTCGACAAGTACAAAGGCATACTCGTGGAGGAGAGAGATCGCCTCCAGGGGGAACTCAAGCGCATTGAGGATCGGGCGGCGGGACGCGACCGCCTGCACTCGGAGCAGGCGGGCCAGGACTTCGACGAGCCGGGCGGGGACGCTGCGACCGAGACAGTGGAGCGGGCGCAGTCGATGGCCGTCGGAGCCTCGTTACGCGAGCAGCTTGACGAGGTCACCGCGGCCCTCGGGAAGGTCGACGAGGGCACCTACGGGATCTGTGATAGCTGCAACAAGCCTATCACCAAGAAGCGTCTGGCTGTGCTCCCCTGGGCGACTCTGTGCAAGGAATGCCGGTCCGGCCTGTCGGGAATGTGAGCGGGCCTGAGCCCGCCGCACCCATCACGGGCGCTCCGGCGTGCGGGCGGACCGCAGGCTTGGTCTACCTGATCGCCGCCGCCCTCGTGGTGGCCGATCAGGCTGCCAAGCTGGCGGCCGTACTGTGGCTGCGTCCCCTCGATTCGGTGCCCATTGCGTCCTGGCTCAGCCTCACCTGGGCCACGAACACCGGCGGCGCCTTCGGGATGTTCTCGGCGAGCACGGTGCTGCTGGCGATCGTGGCGGTGGTGGTCGTGGGCGCGCTGGTGGTGCTCGCGCCGCGCCTGGGCGGCAGCCGACTGCTCGCAGTGGGCATCGCCTCGGTCATGGGCGGCGCGCTCGGGAATCTTATCGATCGCGTGCGCATCGGCTACGTGATCGACTACATCGACGTACATTTCTGGCCCGTCTTCAACATAGCAGACATCGCGATCACGGTCGGCGCCGGTTTGCTCATCATCGCCACGATCCTCGGCAATCCCCAGTGCTTCTGTAGCGGAGAGGACAGCGACTGACCTCATGTGCCCAGTGCTTTTCTCAATTCCCGGGCCACCCGCCTGGGCCGCAGTGCTCCTGTGCCTGATCCTCGGCGGCGCAGGGCTGCTGCTTGAAGCCTACGAACAGCGGCGCGTCGGCGCCTGGCCGAACCACCTCCGACTCGTCGTCATGCCCCTCATCGGCGTCGCCCTCGGCGCGGGCATCTCGCTGGGCCTGCAACGCTGGGGGCCGGTCTCGGTGCGCGCGTGGGGCACCACGCTCATGTTCGGATTCATCGCGGGCATGGCGTGGGCGATCTGGGACAGCCGCAACGATGATGAAATCGACGCCGACATGCTGATCGACGTGACGCTCGCGATCCTCATCGGCGCCGTCATCGGCTCGCGACTGCTCGCCGTCGCGCTCAACTGGGGCGACTTCGCCGGGGACCCGCTCGATATCTTTAGGGTCTGGGAAGGCGGGCTGAGCTTCCACGGAGGCCTGGTCGGCGGAATGGCGGGGTGCGCGCTTTACGTTTGGCGGCGTGGGATCAGCTTCCCGCGGGTGGTGGACCTGGTGACGCCGTCGATTGCGATCGGCTACGCGTTCACGCGCGTCGGCTGCTTCCTCAACGGATGCTGCCACGGCGCGCCGAGCGACCTGCCGTGGGCGATCGCTCTCCCCCACATCGCCGGCACCGGTGGCGAGGCCATCCCGCGACACCCGGCGCAGCTCTATGCGGCGCTGGGCAGCCTCGTGATCTTCGCTGTGCTTCTGCTGATCCGCAAGCACATCCGGCGGCCGGGGCACCTCTTCTTGAGCTACCTTGTGATCTACTCGGGCCTGCGTTTCATCGTGGAGATCTTCCGCAAGGGCGCATCGGCCGAGCTTTTCGGGCCGATCCCCGCGCTGACGATCGCGCAGTTCGCCAGCATCTGCATCGCGCTGGCCGCGGCCGCCCTGATGTTCTTTACGCGCAGGCCCCCCGGCGCTGCTGCAGGGGGAACACCCGAGGACACGGAAGCGTCTGCAGAGACCCATGACTGAGGACAGGAGCGAACAGATGCCGGTCACGTATGAGTCGCTGCGCGCCGACCCCGAGGTCCGCGAGATGATCGCGGCGGCCGACGAGCAGATGAAGGCAATCGGGTACACGGAACATGGGATGCGCCACGCGCGGATCGTCGCCGGGAACGCGGGGATGATCCTCGAGAAGCTCGAGCGCTACGGTGAGCGTCAGGTCGAGCTGGCGAAGATCGCCGGCCTGCTGCACGACATCGGCAACCTGATTTCGCGCCACAGCCACTCGACCACGAGTGCGCTGCTTGCCTACGACCTTCTGCGCCGGCGCGGGATGCCGATCCGCGAGGTGACGCGGATCGCGGCGGCGATCGGCGGCCATGACGAGCAGGAGAACGCCGAGCCGACCTCGGACCTCGGCGCGGCGCTCCTGATCGGCGACAAGGCCGACGTGGCGCGCGAACGGGTGCGCAATCCGCAGATGGCCGCGTGGGATATCCACGACCGCATCAACTACGCTGCGCGAGACACCAAGCTCGAGGTCTCGCCGGAGACGAAGTCGATCAGCCTCGACCTCACGATCGACACCGAGATCGGCTCGGTGATGGAGTACTTCGAGATCTTCCTCACGCGGATGGTCATCAGCCGCAAGTCGGCGTACCTGCTTGGCTGCGACTTCCGCCTGGTTATCAACGACGTGCCGCTGCTCTGAGACGGGCGACGCCTCTGCCGTTGCTCCCGTTACCGTCGCCGCCGCCGTGCCCCGGTTTGACACTCGTTTGAGCGCTCTGATATAATCGCCGAGGCTTTCGCGGATGGGCTCGTGCGGCCGTCGCGGGCTCGCGGCTGACACCTTTCGCCTGCGGAGCCCGGGACGGTCCATGCATTATTCAGGAGGCGCCTGTTGATGCTTCACACACGGGATATCATGGCGATCCTCCCGCACCGCTACCCGTTCCTGCTCGTTGACAGGATCATCGAGCTGGAGCCGGGAGTGCGCGCGGTCGGGATCAAGAACGTGACTGCAAACGAACCACAGTTCACCGGCCACTGGCCCGACAACCCCGTCTTCCCCGGCGTGCTGATCCTCGAGGCGATGGCGCAGGTGGGCGGCGTGCTGCTGCTCACGGGCCTCGAAGCCGAGGGCAAGCTGGCGCTGTTCGGCGGCGTGGACAGAGCGCGCTTCCGCCGCCAGGTCGTGCCCGGCGACCAGATCCGCTTTGAGGTCGAGATGCTGCGACGCAAGTCCACCATCGGCAAGGTGAAGGGTGTCGCGCTGGTGGACGACGAGGTTGCAGCCGAGGCCGAGCTGATGTTCGCACTCATTACGCCCCCCGCCGCCGAAGCGGGCGAAGCGGGCGGGTAATCCCCGGAGGGAGCCATGACGATTCATCCGACAGCAATCGTGGATCCGGGGGCGGAACTGGGCGCGGGCGTGCAGGTCGCTCCGTTCAGCATCATCGAAGACGGCGTCGTGATCGGTGACAACTGCACCGTCGGCCCGCACTGCGTGATCCGCTCGGGCGTGACGATGGGCAGCGGGAACCAGCTCGACGTCGGCGTCGTCATTGGCTCGCTGCCGCAGGACGCAAAGTTCAGGGGCGAGCCGAGCTTCGTGCGCATCGGCGACAACAACCTGATCCGCGAGTACGTGACGATTCATCGCGCGACCGGCGAGGGCGCCGAGACGGTCGTCGGTGACGGCAACTTCCTGATGGCCTACGCGCACCTCGGGCACAACGTGCAGATCGGCTCGAAGTGCAACGTGACGAGCTTCGCGGCCCTCGGCGGGCACTGCGTCGTACACGATCGCGCGATCATCGGCGGTCTGACCGGGCTGCATCAGTACGTCACCATCGGGCGCATGTGCATGATCGGCGGGCACTCGCGTGTGACGCGCGACATTCCCCCTTTCACCACCGCGCAGGACAACGAGGTGCACGGGATCAACATCATCGGCCTGCAGCGCAACGGCGTGAGCCGCGAGGACCAGGCGGCGGTGCGCGAGGCGTTCAGGATGGTCTATCGATCGGACCTGAATACCTCGGCCGCGCTCGAGCAGTTGCGCGAGCGCGGCACGATGTCGGACGTGGTGCGGGAGTTCGTGGAGTTCATAGAGCAGGTCAACGCCGGCGGTCGGGGCAGGCAGCAGGCGTAGGCGAGACGGGCCGGACGAGAAGAGCTCTCCCCTCTGCGTTCCGGCGAGGGGCAGGACGGCTCGGGCGGCATCCGACATTGAGCGAGCGGAGGGCTGATGAGCAGTAGGCCGCGGATATTCATGGTCGCGGGCGAGCCATCCGCCGACCAGCATGCGGCGATGCTTGGCGAAGCCCTGTTGCGCCAAAGCGACGTGCAACTGGGCGGGGTCGGGCAATCGCGGATGCGAGCTGCGGGCTTCGACCTGTTCCTCGACAGCACCGGCTGGAGCGGCATCGGCGTGGTTGAATCACTGCGTCGAGTGCCTCGCCTGCTGGGGCGGAAGCGGGTACTCGCCGCGCATCTGATCGCCGAGCCGCCCGACCTGCTCGTGCCGATTGACTTCGGGGCGTTCAACGCACGGCTGCTCCGGCAGGTCCGTGACCGATGGACATGCCCGGTGCTCTACTACTTCCCGCCGCGCTCGTGGTCCCGGACCGCCAACTACTCGCGCCTGGCCGGCCTGGTTGACCGGGTCGCGACACCCTTCCCCTGGTCTGAAGGCCGACTCCACGAGGCGGGTATCGACGCAACGTGGGTCGGGCACCCGGTAGTCGATCGGATCCAGTCGCTGGGGACGACGGAGCGGGCGTGCCTGCGGGCGAAGCTCGGACTGGACCCGGAGCGGACGCTGATCGGGCTGCTGCCGGGAAGCCGAGGGATGGAGATACGCTGTAACGGGCCGCAGATGCTCGGGGCCGCGCAGATGATCGCCCGCGAGCTTCCCGACGCGACGTTCCTGCTCTCTGTCGCGCCGTCGGTGCCCGAGGGGGTGCTGCGCGAGCAGGTGAGGCGGCACGGGCTGGAGGGCCGCACGAGTCTGATCGCGGGCGTGCCGGAGATCGTACAGGCGGCGGACATCGCGCTGGTGAGCTCCGGCACCGCCACGCTGGAAGCGGCGGCGGCGGGCTGCCCGATGCTGATCGTGTACCGCGGGACGCGGCTGATGAGTGTGGAGAAACGGTTGCGCAGGTTCGGTGTGGGCTTCGTGGGGCTTCCGAATATCCTCGCCGACGAGGAGATCGCGCCGGAGCTGCTGGACGGCGATGCGATGGCGCCGAGGATTGCCGAGCGCGCGCTGGCCCTGCTGACCGACGAGGGCGCAATGTGCGCGCAGCGCGAGCACCTGCTGGCGCTGCGTGAACAGCTCGGATCGACGGGGGTCTCCGAGCGCGTCGCGCGCCTGGCGCTGGACATGATAGCACGTTGACGCACGGTCCGGAGGACCATAAGCCGAGGACCATGACTAACTACCTTGAGACGGACAATGAAATGAACGCGGTGGCGCGCAAGTCGCTGGCCGCCGCCGACGCCGCCATTGGACACGAGCGTATTGCGGCGCAGTGGCGGGCGTTCTTCGTGCGCCGGCGCACGTTCCTTGGCCTGGTGGCGGCATTCATCCTGGTCTTCTTTGCCGAGCCGACACCGCAGCTGCTCTACGCCGGCGGCGCCCTGATGGCGGTGGCACACCTGCTGCGGCTCGTCTGCTCGGGCTACCTCGACAAGGACTCGCGGCTGATCACCGCGGGCCCGTTCTCATACTCCCGCAACCCGCTCTATGTGGGGAACTTCCTCGTCGTTATCGCGTTCGCACTGATGTCGGGCCGCTTGGTCGCACTGCCGATCATGCTGCTGTTCTGGGTGCTGACCCACGCGCCGACGGTGGCGTGTGAGGAGGAGATCCTGCGGGAGAAGTTCGAGGACGAGTTTGACGACTATAGCAGGCGCGTGCCACGCTGGCTCCCCTGTCGGCTGCCTCCGCGGGGGCAGCGCGAGGGCGAGTTCCGCTGGTCGCGCGTTGTCGAGAACGGCGAGCACCTGAATATCCTCTCGGCCTGGATCGTTGCCGCAATGTTCTACATTGAGATGGTGAGATGACGGCATGAGGGACCTCCTCTACCTTCTCAGATACCTGCGCCCCTACCGGACCGCACTGGTGATAGGCCTGGTCGTGATGGCCCTCGCCGGCGCGCTCGTGCCCGAGGCGCTGTCGAGGACCAAGGCGGTCTTCGACGGCATCTTCCCCGGCTCGAACATCGGCGTGCAGGCGTCGGCGGAGGAAGAGCCCGAGGAGCCGGCAACGCCGCTTGAGGAGCTCACCCACTCGGAGATGCAGGCGCGGCTGCTGGAGGCCGCCCTGATCCTCTTCGCGTTCATGACGGCCGCAGCATTCGCCGACGGGCTCTCCGTCTGGTTCGCAGAATACCTTGGACAACACCTGCTCTACGAGCTGCGCAAGAACCTCTTCCAGCACCTGCAGAGCCTGTCGATGTCATTCTATGACCGCAACCGGTTGGGCGAGCTGATTTCGCGCGTCAACAACGACACGATGGTCCTGCAGCGTAACTCCGGCAAGGGCCTTGCGTGGCTGGTCAGCGCGCCGGTGACGGTCGCCTATGGCGTCTACAAGATGTTCACTTACTCCCCGCGCCTGACCCTGAGCATGGCGATCATCGTGCCGGTCGTGCTGGGAATCACGGTGCTGCTCGGGCGACGCGTGCGGAAGCTTTCGCGGCAGATGCAGGAACAGCTCGCCGAGATGACCAACGCGCTGCACGAGGGCCTGGCGGCCATCCGCGTGATCAAGATCTTCGGCATTCAGCGCGAGATCAACCAGCACTTCGAGACTGAGAACTGCAACGTGATGCGCACCGAGATGCGCACGGCATTCACCCGCGCAATCAATTCGCCGATCGTCGGCGTCACAATCGGCCTGGCACTGGTCGCGATCCTGATGCTCGGCGGGCAGGAGATCCAGGCGGGCCGGATGACCGGCGGCGACCTGATGGCCTTCGTGCTCCTGCTGCAGGCAGTCTCCAGCGCAGTCAACCGCATCTCGCGCGTGAACCTCTCACTCCAGCAGGCCGCGGCGGCCGCAGGTCGGCACCGGGAGCTGCTGGAGGTGGACGAGCGCCTGCCGGTCGTGGACAACCCCATCAAGCCCGAGCGCGTTGAGGGCCGGATCACCTTCGAGAACGTCTCGTTCTCGTACCTCGGCCGCTCACCCGCCCTCTGCGGCATCGACCTGGAGATCGCGCCCGGCGAGCGCGTGGCCTTCGCAGGCCCGTCGGGTGCAGGCAAGACAACGATCGCGAACCTGATCCCGCGACTGTACGATCCGACCGAGGGCCGGGTGCTCGTGGACGGGATCGACGTGCGGGAGATGGACCCGCAGCAGCTCCGCCGGTACATGAGCATCGTGCCGCAGGAGACGCTGCTGTTCGGCGGCACGGTCGGCGAGAACATCGCGTACGGCCGCCCCGACGCCTCGCGCGAGGAGATCGAGGCGGCGGCGAGGGCTGCGAACGCACACGACTTCATCGTGCAACTCCCGGAGGGCTACGACACTCCGGTCGGGGAGCGCGGAACCCAGCTCTCCGGCGGCCAGCGCCAGCGCGTGGCGATCGCCCGGGCGGTGGTGCGCAATCCGCGCATCATGATCCTGGACGAAGCCACGTCTTCGCTCGATAACGAGAGCGAGACCGCGATTCACAAGGCGCTCGATACCGTTCTCGAGGGCCGCACAGCTATCATCATCGCCCACCGCCTCTCGACCATCCGCGACGCCGACAGGATCATCGTGATGGAGGACGGGCGGATCGTCGAATCCGGCTCGCACGATGAGCTGCTGCCCCACGGCGGTCTTTACACGCGCCTGTACCGGGCCCATCAGAGCGCGGATGAGCGGACAGCGGCTTTGGGAGGCACGGCCTCAGACAATGCGTAGACCCGCTGCCGGCAGTGGGCGCCCGATCGCCTCCGCGGCGACCTGGCTCCTCTACAATCTGCTCCTGCTGCTCTTCCTGCCGCTGATCGTGGTCATCCTGCTCAGGCAGATGTTCGCGCGCAGCAAGACCCTCGAGGGCTTCGGCGAGCGCATGGGCGGGATCGTCGACCTGGTCGGCGGGCTGGAGGGCGAGGACCCGGTCGTGTGGGTGCACGCAGTCTCCGCCGGCGAGGTCGCGGCCGTGGTGCCGGTGATCCGGCAGATCCGCATCTCCGAGCCGATCGTGCGGATCGCGCTCTCCACGGTCACCGGGACGGGGCGGGAGATGGCGGAGAGCCGGGGCATCGACCCCGACGCGCGCTTCTTCTTCCCCTTCGATGTGCCCGGCGTGGTGGACCGCGTGCTCGACACCGTGCGCCCGGACGTGCTCCTGCTGGTGGAGACGGAGATCTGGCCCAACATGTTGTACGCCGCCGCCGCGCGCGGCGTCAGCGTCATCATCGTCAACGGGCGCGTCTCCGACCGCTCCTTCCGTCGCGCGCGCCTCCTCAAGCCACTCTTCGCGTGGACGCTCTCCAATGTCGAGCAGATCTGCGCTCAGTCGCAGCAGGACGCGGACAGGTTCGTCGAGCTCGGCGCGGACCCCGAGCGGGTCGTGGTGACCGGCAACTCGAAGTTCGACGAGCAGTTCCCGACGGTTGGCGACGCCGAGGTCAGCAAATACGTGCAGGACTTCGGCTTCGCGCGCACCGACCCGGTGCTGCTCGCGGCCAGCACGCATGAGGGCGAGGAGGAACTGGTCCTGCGGGCCTTCACCCGACTGCGGGTGACGCATCCGCGGTTGCAGCTCATCATCGCGCCACGCCACCCGGAGCGCGGGGGACGCGTCGAGGGCCTCGTCAATGACCACGGCTACGCCGCCTATCGCCGCAGCCGCGCGCTGGAAGCCGGTGGCGCCGACCCACTGGCGCCCGAGGGCGGCCCGCAGATGCGCGTGGCGATCCTCGACACGATCGGCGAGCTCGCGCGCGTCTACGGCGCCGCCACGGTCTCATTCGTGGGTAACAGCCTCGTACAGCGCGGCGGGCACAACATCCTCCAGGCGATCGCGCAGGGCAAGCCCGCGTTGTTCGGCCCGCACATGGAGAACTTCCGCGACATCGCGGCGATCTGCCTGCGCGAGCAGGTCGGGATCGAAGTCGCGGACCTCGACGAGCTCACGGCGCAGATCGACCGGTTGCTCAACTCCGAGGGCGACCTGGCGCTGATCGCTGCCCGCGGTCCCGCGGTCATTGAGAAGTACTCGGGCGCCTCGGCGCGCAATTCAGCTCACGTGGTCGACCTGCTGGAGGCACACCATCCGGACCTGCGCAGCCCAATCGAAGGCGACGACGGACGGGAGGGATAGCTCCTGGAGCGCTGGTGGCAGGAGACCGTGGCCGGGGAGACGGGCGGCCCGGCAGCCACGCTCTCCCGCGCGGGCCTGGCGGCGCTGAGCGCGCCCTACGCCCTCGTGATGCGCGCGAACCTGGCTGTCTATGAGCGGGGGCTCAAGGCGCATACTCACCCCGTCCTGCCGGTCGCGAGCGTCGGGAACATCACGCTCGGCGGCACCGGCAAGACCACGACCACGCGCCGGCTCACCCGTGACCTGCAGAGCCGCGGGATCCGGCCGGGAATCGTGCTGCGCGGGCACATGCGCAGCGCCGACCGGCCCTGGGAGCTCATCTCAGACGGACGCGCGCTGCTCGTAGCGGCGGAGGTGGCGGGCGACGAGGCCGCCATGCTCGCGGCCACCGCGCCAGGCGCGCCGATCGCCGTCGCCAAGCGGCGCGAGCGCGCCATCGAACTACTGGCGCAGGCCGGAGCGCAGGCCGCAATCCTCGACGATGGCTTCCAGTACTTCCGCATGGAGCGCGTCGTGGACCTGCTGCTGGTCGATGCCACCTTCGACCTCGCCGGCGCGCGCGTCTTCCCGGCAGGGCACCTGCGCGAGCCGCTCGATCATGTCAGGCGCGCCACTCACCTGCTCGTGACGCACGCCGACCTCGCGCCTCCGGAACAGACTGAGCGGACCGCGAAGGTGCTCGCGCGGCATGCGCCCGACGCGCCGGTGATCCTCGCGCGTCACGCGCCGGGCGGCGTCTACCGCCTCGATCGGCCTGAGGAGGTCCGGCCTCCGGAGTGGCTGCGGGGGATGCGTGTGCTGGCCATGTGCGCGGTGGGCAATCCAGCATCTTTTGAGGAGCTTCTGCGGCAGATGGGCGCGCAGGTGGCCGGGACGGCGTTCTTCCCCGATCACCACGCCTACCGGCCCGAGGACTGGGAGCGAGTGCGCGAGGCGCTGCGGGGGCTCGACGTTGACGCGATTGTCGTGACGGAGAAGGACGCTGCGAAGCTGCCGCAGGCGCCGGGCGAACTGCCCCCGGTGGCAGCGGTGGCGGTGGACCTGGCGATCACGAGCAACGAGGAGAGTTGGGATGAGCTCGTCGGACGCATCGAGCAGGCTGCACGACAAGAGCCCGCTTCGGCGTAAGACGGAGCAGCTCATCATCCGCTGGATGACGAGCCTGTTCGCCCTGCTCGCACGCTTGCTGCCCCTCCGCTGGCTGCAAGCGATCGGCAACGGCATGGGCTCCCTGCTCTACCTGATGCTGAGGCCGCGCCGCGAGATCGGGATGGCGAACCTCCAGCGCGTATTCGGCGACCGCTACGACCGCCGCGAGTGCGCGCGTATCATCCGCTCTTCCATGCAGAGCATGGCGAAGACGATGCTGGAGCTGCTCAAGGCCGGCTCGATGTCGGACGAAGAGGTGGAGCGTTTCGTACAGGTGCGCGATGGGCAGTACCTGCGGCAGGCCGTTGAGCGAGGCAAGGGCGTCATCGTGATCACCGGGCACTTCGGGAACTGGGAGCTGCTGGCGGCGACGATCGGGCGCCTCGGCTACGACCTGTCCGTCATCGCGCGGGACGCCAACGATCAGCACACCGCCAACATCATCAACCGCGCGCGAGAAGGCGCCGTCGCGGAGATTCTGCCGCGCGAGGGCGTGCGCACGATGCTGCGTGTCTTGCGCGAGGGCAATATCCTCGGCATCCTGCCCGATCAGCACACTGAACGCGGAGGACTGTGGCTGCCCTTCATGGGGCACCTCGCCTGCACCGCGCCCGGCCCGGCGACGCTCGCGCAGCGCACAGGCGCCCTCGTGGTTCCGGGCTTCGCGCGCCGCACCGAGGATGATCGCCTCGACGTCTACTTCCTGCCGCCCATCGAGGTGCCGGACACCGGCGACCGGCAGGAGGACATCCGCCTCGGCACGCAGATGGTGAACGACGCGCTCGGCGAGCAGATCATGGCGCATCCCGAGCAGTGGATCTGGATGCACCGACGGTGGCGCACGCCTCCCGACGAGATCGGCTGCGCGCCCGAGGACGCGCTTGACACCGACCAGGATGATCGAGATTGACAGTACCGCACGGGAGAAGCTAACATTCAGTTGATGCGCACTCCCATGAGACGACGACCGCTCCCATGCCCGCTCGTAGGGCTTCTGCTGGCGGGCCTGCTCGTATCCGCTTCGGCGCTCGCGGCCGGCTATATCCCGGCAGAGGGCTGTTACCTCGGGGCGTACATCCACCTCGACCACCTCAGCGGCGGCGACATCGACCTGTTTGAGCAGACCGTGGGCGTGGAGCACGCGAGCTACTTCCGCTACGTGGGCTACGGCTCTCCCTTCCCGTTCCGCTGGGTGCGCGACTTGCACGCTCGGGGCATCCTGCCGCACGTCGCCTGGGAGCCCAATCAGGGCCTCGATCCGGTGCGCGACAATGACTACCTGCGCGGGTGGATGGAGGCGGCGGGACGCACCGGCGGCCCGGTCTTCCTGCGCTACGCGTCGGAGATGAACGGGACCTGGCAGGCGTACTCGGGCGATCCGGCCGACTACATCGAGAAGTGGCGCACCGTCACGCGGGTGGCGCGCGAGCTTGCTCCGAACGTAATCATGGTCTGGTGCCCGTTTGCGACGCCACAGCGCACGATCGACGACTACTACCCCGGCGACGCCTGGGTGGACTGGGTCGGCGTCAACATCTACTCCGTGCACCACTACGACGGCGATGCCGCCAAGCCGGCGATCGACGATCCGCGCGAGCACCTGCGCTACGTCTACGACCGCTACGCCGACCGCAAGCCCATCGCGATCTGTGAGTATGCCGCCACCCACTACTGCGCGGCATGCGATCACGATGTGACGGAGTTCGGCCTCAAGCAGATGACGCGGCTGTACGAGTCGCTGCCGACGCAGTTCCCGCGCGTGAAGATGGTCACGTGGTTCTGCGTGGACGCGTTCGGGACGGGCCTTGCAAGCAACAACTACTCGCTCACCTGCTCGCCGGACTTCATCGCGCGCTACAGGGAGCTCGTGGGCAACGCCTACTTCCTCGGCCGCATGCCGGATGAGTCGCTGCTGCTGGCCGCGCTGCCGGGCTCAAGTCAGCCCGCGGAGGTCGCGCCGCCGCCGGAGCCGACGGCGTTTGGGCCCCTGGAGGTGCCGGAGGAGCCGCAGCCGCTACGGCCGCCGGAGCCTGAGCCGGTCGCGGAGCCGCCGCCGACGCGTTCTCCGCTGGCGCTGACGAAGCTCGGGGCGATCGGCCCGGGCGACCTCGACGTCGCGGTCGTCGGCTCACCGCCGAGCGCGTTGAGCGGGCCCGTCGAGGTTGTCGCGGAGGCCGGCGAGGAGCTGAGCGTGGACCTCGTGGCCTTCTACGTGGATGGCCAGTGGCGCGCGATCACGAACGCTCAACCGTTCCGCTACCCGTGGGACACGCGCTACGAGGACCCCGGGCAGCACGAGATCACGGTCGTGGGGATGAACTCCGCCTCGCTGCCGGTCGTAGAGACCACTGTCTCGGTCATCGTGGCGCCCAAGGGCTGAGCGGCGCTAGTTCTTGACAGCCCGCGCCTGGTGTGGGATACTCCTCGCCGCCGAACGGGTAGCTGCAACGCGTGCGCCGCGGAGGACGGAGAGCCGGCCGAGGGGCCCGGGACGGCATTCGGAGGATTGACGAGATGGCTCAGGTTCGCCTGGCGTCGCTCTCGAAACGGTTCGGCAATACTGAGGCGGTCACGTCCGTAGACCTCGAGGCCAAGGACCATGAGTTCCTGGTCCTGGTCGGACCTTCGGGCTGCGGCAAGACCACCGTGCTGCGCATGATCGCGGGCCTCGAGGAGCCTACCTCGGGCGACATCTACATCGGCGACCGCCGCGTCAACGACCTCTCCCCCAAAGACCGCGACATCGCGATGGTCTTCCAGAACTACGCCCTCTACCCGCACATGACCGTGTACGACAACATGGCCTTCAGCCTGCGGCTCAGCAAGCTCCCGCGGCCGGAGATCGACGAACGCGTCTCCACGGCCGCCGCGATGCTCGGGATCGACGAGTACCTCGCGCGCAAGCCCGGACAGCTCTCCGGCGGCCAACGACAGCGTGTGGCGGTCGGCCGGGCGGTCGTGCGCGAGCCCGCAGTATTTCTGATGGACGAGCCGCTCTCGAACCTTGACGCCAAGCTGCGCATCCAGACGCGGGCGGAGCTCATCAAGCTGCACCGGCGCCTCGGCATCACCACCGTCTACGTGACGCACGATCAGGTCGAGGCCATGACGATGGGCGACCGGATCGCCGTCATGCGCAACGGTGAGGTCCAGCAGTGCGACACTCCCCAGCAGATCTTCGACAATCCCGTCAACCGCTTCGTCGCAGGCTTCATCGGCAGCCCGCCCATGAACTTCGTGGACGCGCTGCTCACCGGTGATGGCGAGGAGCTTGCGGTTGAGGCGGAGGGCCTGTCGGTGACGCTCCCGGAGCGCTTCCGCGAGATCGAGGCCGTGCGCGAGCGCCTGAACGGCCCGATCATCTTCGGCATCCGCCCCACGGACATCCACGACGCGACGCTGCCCGGTCCGGTGACGCCCCAGCCGGGGAACACCGTGCAGACGCAGGTCGAGGTCGTGGAGCCGATGGGCGCGGAGTCGATGGTCTACCTGAGCGCCGGCGATCACAGCCTCGTCGCGGCGCTTGACAGCGCCACCTGCGCGGCGGAGGGCGTTGAGCTTGAGGTCGCTCTGAGCCTTGACCGCGCGCACCTCTTCGACACAGACACCGGCGACACCGTCGCCTGACACGTATTCGGCCGCCTGGAACACGAGTGAGGGCGCCGCCAACTCGGCGGCGCCCTTGCAGTTTACGTGCCGACGCCGGAGGAAAGCCAGGCCTCGACGGCGCAATCTCCCGCCGCGAACCACGTGAACCCAACGGACTGGAGCATCGCCCTGATGGATGTCAGAATGCCTTCACAGCACGAACAGTTCACCTTCGACACCTGGGCTGAGATCGCGCGCACGCTCGAGGATCTCGGCGTGTCACTCCCCTATTCCGACAACATCGCGGCCCTCGCGGCGCCCCAGCAAGCCGGCCCGCTGCGCATGCCCAACGCGATCGGCATCCACCCCGTCGAGGGCTGCGACGGCTCCGCCGACGGCCGACCGCAGGCGCTCACCTTCCGCCGCTACGAACGCTTCGCGCGCGGCGGCGCCGGACTGATCTGGCTGGAGGCGACCGCGGTAGTCCACCGCGGCCGTGCCAACCCGCGCCAGCTCTGGCTGCGTCGCGAGACGGTCGACGACTTCGCGCGCATGGTGGGCACAATATACCGCTGCGCCGCGGACGAGTTCGGCGCCGACCACCGGCCGGTGACGGTCGCGCAGCTCACGCACTCGGGCCGCTACTCCAAGCCCGACGGTGCCGCCGCGCCGATCATCGCCTACCGCCACCCGGTGCTCGATCCGCGGCACAACCTGCCGGAGGACTACCCGGTCATCAGCGATGGCGAGCTGGACGCGCTGCAGGATGCCTACGTCGAAGCAGCGCGCTGCGCCCGCGACGCCGGCTTCGACGCGGTGGACGTGAAGGCGTGCCACGGCTACCTGCTCTACGAGCTGCTCAGCGCCTTCACACGCGAGGGCAGCCGCTACGGTGGCGACTACGAGGGCCGCACGCGGATGGTGCGCGAGATCGTTGCGCGCATCCGCGAGGAGGTCCCCGAGATCGCGATCGTCAGCCGCCTGAGCGTCTACGACGCGATGCCCTGGCCCTACGGCTTCGGGATGGCGCCGGATGGCTCGATGGCGCCCGACCTGAGCGAGCCGGTGCGGCTCATCAACGAGCTGGCCGGGATGGGCGTATGCCTGGTCAACGTGGCCTACGGCAGCCCGTACTACAACCCGCACGTCGAGCGCCCATACGACACGCACGAGATCGGCGGCTACATCCCGGCCGAGCACCCGCTGGTGGACGTAGCGGCGATGCTGGAAATCCACCACGACCTCGCCGCGCAGGTCCCGGCGATGCCGCTGATGGCCACCGGCTACACGTGGCTGCGCGAGTTCGGGCCCAACGTCGGCGCGGCGCTGGTCGAGGCGGGCGAGGCCGTCAACATCGGCTGGGGGCGGCAGGCCCTCGCGCATCCGGAGTTCGCGCGCGAGATCGTGGAGCAGGGCGCGCTGACGCCCACGAAGCTGTGCATCTGCTGCTCGTCCTGCACGCAGATCATGCGCGATGGCGGGCGCTCCGGCTGCGTCGTGCGCGATTGGGAGGTCTACGAGCCGATCTTCCGCGCGGGCCAGGCGCGCAACCCGGTGGTCATGCGCGAGATCGCGAGCGTCTGCCGCGAGTGCCACGCGCCGACCTGCCAGTCCGGTTGCCCGGCGGGCGTCAATGTGCCGGGCTTCGTCTCCGCGATCGCCGAGGGCGACGAGCGCCGCGCCTACGAGGTCCTGCGCCAGAGCAATCCGCTGCCCGAGCTGTGCGCTTACGTCTGCCCGTCGGAGACGCAGTGCGAAGGTGCGTGCGTGCGCCGGCACCTCGCCGACGGCCCGGTGCCGATCCGCCGGCTCCAGGCCTACGTCTGCGAAGTCGCGCGGCGCGAGGGCTGGACGGCGCTTCAGGCGCCCGAGCAGCTCCACGAGCAGCGCGTGGCGGTCATCGGGGCCGGTCCGGCGGGCGTCGCCTGCGCGATCCGGCTGCTGCAGGAGGGCTTCGCGGTGACGATCATCGACGCGGCGGAGGAGCCGGGCGGGATCGCGGGAGAGACGATCCCCGCTCAGCGCCTGGCCGCGACCGCAGCGCCTGAGGAGGTCGCGTGCATCCTCGACGGCTGCGAGACCGACCGCCTGCAGTGGCGGCTCGGGACGCGCATGAGCGCCGATCTGACGGTCGATGAGCTGCTTGCCGAGGGCTTCGACGCGGTTTTCGTCGGCGTCGGGATGAGCCGCTCGATCGGCCTGCCGGGCGCGGAGCCGCCCGACGAGGGCGTGCTGGACGCGCTCGCGTTCCTGCGGCGGGCGAAGTCCGATGCGTCGCTGCAGGTGCCGATGCGCGTGGCGGTCCTCGGCGGCGGCAACACCGCGATGGACGCAGCCGTAGCGGCGCACAGGCTTGGCGCGCTCGACGTCTACCTCGTCTACCGGCGCTCGTTCCCGGAGATGCCCGCATGGCCCGCCGAGCGTGATGAGGCGCTGGAGACGGGCGTGCACTTCATGCTGCTGACGCAGCCGCTGGGCTATGAGGCCAAGGACGGACGGCTCACCGGCGTGCGCGTGACGAGCACCGTGCTCGGCGAGCCGGACGCGTCGGGCCGGCGGCGCCCGATCGTGGACGAGGGCGCCGAGCGCGTGCTGGCGGTCGATCTCGCGATCGAGGCGATCGGCCAGGCGCCGCCGAGCGACCTTGCAGCGTGGCTGCCGGGCGTGGAGTTGACCGAGCGCGGCCTGATCGCGACGCACGACGGCGCCACGCGCACGTCGCGCGAGGGCGTCTACGCCGGGGGCGACATCGTCAACGGTGGAGCGACGGTCGTGCAGGCGGTGGCTGACGGCGTGCGCGCGGCGGACGAAATCGTGCGGGACTTCGCGGCACAGTAGCGGCAGACGGGGCGGCGAGATCGGCTCATGGCTCGCCGCCTCGCCCGTCAATCGCTCTCGTAGGGGTACCATTCGTCAAGCTGCTCGTCCGCCATCTCCACGATCAGCTCGCCGATCTTCTTCGCGCACCTGTTCAGGAACTGCTCGCCCTTCTCGGCCGTCGCGGCCTCCGGGCTCCCTACGCCTGAGTTCGTCGTCAGCACGTCCCACGGCCGAGCAATCCACGCCCAGCCCTCTTTCATCCCGGTGAAGTGCGGCTCGCGCGCCTTCCCCTCATCGGCGTTCTCCATCTCGACGAGGTCCGGCCGCAGGTGCAGCATCAGCGAGGTCTCCATCTCTCCCGCATGCTCGCCGGCGTCCTCGAAGATCGCCTGCATCGCGTGCGGGTCCACGGTCCACCAGTCAACGAGCACGATCTGCACCTCCGTCTCGCGGAAGAGTTCGCGCAGGAAGGCCTTCAGCTCATTGCCCCCGTGACCGTTGATGATCAGCAGCTTCAGCAGCCGGTGGTGCTCCAGGCACGCGACAATGTCGCGGAGCATCTGCAGGATCGTCGAGGGCTTGAAGCTCATCGTCCACGGAAACCCCAGCGTGTTCTCATTGATGCCAACCGCGATAGTCGGCAGCAGCATGACATCCGCGCCCTCGCCCGATGCCTGCGCGCAGGCGATCTCCGCCAGTGCCTCCACCTGCATAGTGTCGGTGCCATAGGGCAGGTGGAGGTTGTGCGCCTCGGTCGCACCGATCGGGAGGACCGCCACCTCGTAGGGGATCTGCCGGGCGCGGCCCAGGTTGGTCTCGAACAGCTTCCAGTCGCGTATCTCCGCCATGGCGGGCACCTCGCATGCGGTCAAGCGCTCTGCTCTTCGTACGCCGAGAGCGCCTCGTCGGATATGTCGAAGTTCGCGTACACGTGCTGCACGTCATCGTGATCGTCGAGGTCCTCGAGAAGCCCGAGCAACTGGCCCGCGTGCTCGTCCGTGACCTGGACGGTGCTGGTCGGGATCATCGACAGCTGGGCGCGCTCGATCGCGATCCCGGCGTCTTTGAGCGCGGTCCGCACCCGATGGAAATCTCCCATCGCAGTGCGGATCTCCCAGTACTCCTCGTCATCCTCGACGATATCCTCGGCGCCCGCTTCAGCGCCTGCAAGGAAGACGTCGTCGTACTCGGCCGCGCCGCGCGGGATGGTGATGACGCCTTTGAGCTCGAACATCCACGTGACCGAGCCGGCCCCGCTCATCTTCCCATCGCGCTTGGACATGATGTTGCGGATCTCCGCGACGCTGCGCTGATTGTTGTCCGTGACGCACTCGACCAGCATCGCGACGCCACCGGGCCCGTAGCCCTCGTAGCGTACCGCCTCGAACTCAACGCCGCCGAGCTCGCCGGAGCCGCGCTTGATCGCGTACTCGATGTTATCCTTGGGCATATCCGCCGCGGAAGCCTGCTCCATCACTGACCGCAGCGTCGGGTTATCATCCGGGTTCCCGCCGCCCTCGCGGGTCGCGACCATCAGCGCTCGCGAGTATTTCGAGAAGATCTTCGACCGCTTTACGTCCTGCCGCGTCTTGCGGTGGACGCGGTTGGCCCATTTGGAATGACCAGCCATGTCACCCCACTCCTTACTGTCATGGGTCTCGCCTTGGGGAGGCCATTATAGCACCCGTTCGGCGGTAGGGGCAAGAATGGCGCTGACCTCACTCCGCCGCGCTCGCCGGCGGCACGAGCAGCGCCTCAGGCGAAAGCGCGAAGTATGGCGGGCAGCCCTCCAGGTGCACGTTCACGTCCTCGAACACCAGGTTCGGGGTGTCGGTAAGCTCCATGCGCCACGCCCGCCCGCGCTGGTCGGCAGGCGGCTCGAACTCATACAGGCCGCTGGCCTCGATCGCCTCCAGCACCTCGTCCCCATCGGCGTTGAAGACGCGCAGGTCGCAGCCCTCCTGGCCGCCGCCGGGCTTGATCGACAGCGTGAACTTCTGCGCCTCGGCGGGGACGAAGAAGTAGAGCGGCGGCGGCGCGTACACGAACCACACGCTCCCGTCGAGATAGTCGCGCAGCACCGCATGCGGCATCTGCATGTCGGCGCGGATCGCGTTCTTCCCGACCTGCAGGAAGAGCGTGTGCACACCGGTCTCGGTGGCGGGCACGGCGAGGTCCTCGCTCTCCCCCAGCCGCACCATGTTCGACGCCAGCTCCACCCCCGACGGCCCGAGCAGCGCCCACGTCCCGTTCATGGCGTAACTGCCGATCTGCTTCGTCTCGACCCGACCGGAGATCGTCTGCCCGGCCTCGGCCCAGATGAGAGCCATGCCCGCGCACCGGACCCACGGCGCCTCCACCTCGGGCGGATCGGTCGCCTCCGGGTGCAACGGCACGGCATCGCGGTCGAGCGCGAGGCTCTTCTCGATCGCCTCCGGCGATGACGGAACCGCGGGCATCGCGAGCTTGCTGCCGAGGTCCACGTTCAGCGGCGACTCGTATTCCGCATCGGCCAGCGACCGGTCGATCTCTGCGTTCGCGAGTGCATACGCGGCCCAGTACTCCTCCGCGGGGCGCGGCAGGTAGTAGGGAGAGTTGGGCTCGGTCTCCTGCCAGTTGCTCCGTAGCGAGCTCGAGTTGAAGAGCCAGTAGCCCGCGGTGTTCATGGCCGTCTGGTAGGCATGGGCGGCGGCGGCATCGGGCATGAGCCTGCCGATCCACTGCCCGCCCACATCGACCGCGTGTGCGCCGATCGCCTCGTAGTACAGCGCCTGCTTCGCGCCGTCGATCAGCCCGCCGGTGTAGCTGGGGCTCTCCCAGCCGACGAGCGCCGGGGCGTCTTCGGTCCCGACGCCGCGCAGCAGGGCGCGGTGGAAGGCGGTGTCCATGTAGTGGAAGTTGCCCAGCAGCAGGTGGGGCTGGCGCTCGCGCAGCTCAGCCGCGATGCGCGCGAAGGTCGCCTCCCACGCCGCCGCCTGCCAGCCGACGTACGCGGGGTAGCGCTGGTTGCGCACCAGCCACATCATGCGCCCGGCGGGCGTCACCTCGCCCGCGTCCGCGATGCCCTCCTCGGCGAGGTAGTCGGCCCAACAGGTGTCGCAGAAGCAGGTCAGGTGGTGGTAGTTGCCCTTGATACCGTAGGTCTCCACGTCGAGGATGAAGCCCGCCAGCGCATAGCCGCCCTCATCGGCGGCGTCGAGCATCGCCAGGGCGCGGTCGCGGAAGACCACGTCGAGGAACGTCTCATCGCGCAGGCAGGCGATCTCCAGCGGCAGACCGTTCTCGTCCACGGCGCGCCGGTAGCCCTCCAGCGCCCGCTCCGCTCCACCGGTTGTGTTCGCCACGATGAAGTAGCCGATCCCCGCGTCGCGGCAGGCCTCCCCCCACGCGCTGTTCTCGGCGTCATAGTTGCCGTCGAAGTTCATCTTCGCCCAGACGGCGTTGAAGCCGTTGTCGGCCAGTTCCTGCGCGTGCTCCACCGGCGTGGCCACACCGCAGTAGCCCGCGCGGATCTTCTCCGCCAGCAGCTCGTTCTCCGCATATCCGGCGCTGCATATCAGGGCCGCGATCGTGATCAGCGCAATTCGCTTCATGGTCGCGTCTCCTCTCAGATCAACCTGCGCAGCAGCTCCAGCGCCCGGCGCGCGTCGCCGAGCTTGTCCTGCCCCGCCTCGCGCTCGACACACACCCAGCCGTCGAAGCCCACGCGCTTCAGTTCGGCGATCCACGCGGGAATGTCCACGTCACCCTCGCAGAGCGGTCGCTGACGACGACCATCCGGGTCCTCGCGCACGGCGTCCTTGGCATGGGTGTGCACGATGTAGGGCGCGAGCACCTCCACGCCGCCCATGTGATCGAAGCCGCGCATCAGCATGTTCGCCGGGTCGTAGTTCACGCGCAGGCGCGGGGAGCCGAGGCGCTCGATGAACGCGCGCAACACCTCCGCGCTCTCCGGCCCGGTCTCCACCGCAACGGTCACGTCGAGCTCATCACCGAGCGCGCAGAGTCGCTCCATGCGCCCGAGCATCGCCTGCACGTCGTCACGCTCGAGGTCCTCGGGGATCTCGCCGATGTGACTTGTCACGAAGGGCGTCTCCAGCAGGTTCGCGGCGTTCATCACCAGCAGCGCTCGCTCAAGGCGCTCATCCGCGCCCTCGTCGATGAGGCTGCCGATCCGGCCGGTGAGGCCGCTGATCGTCAACCCGCGCACCTCACACGCCCGGCGGATGTCCCGCGCCTGCAGTTGCGTCAGAGTGACCGGATCGACCCAGTCCTCTTTCGCGCCGAGGGAGATGCCTTCGTAGCCAAGCTCGGCCGCCGCGTCGATGGCGTCCATCATCGGCAGGCCGAGGTTCATTCCCCTGTGTCCAATTTGCATGTATGTCCTCCGAAGAGTGCGACTTTGCCCGGCTCGAACCAACGCGGGTCCTCCGTCCGGAGGGGGGCCGAACGGCCTGCCCCGTCCCGCTCACAGACCGCTATGCGCCGTGTGGAGGGGCCGCACGAGTGTCAAGCGCGCCAGCGGTTGACGCGAGGTCGGCCCTGCGGTCGTGCGCGCGGTTACTCCAGCCTCAACAACCGCGTGCTGCACTCCGGCAGCGCCACGGTCAGGCGGTCGGCGTTCGTGCACAGCGTCTCACCGGTCCACGCGTCGGTGACGGTCGTCGGCTGAGGCAGCGCGATCGCGAGCTCCCGGTCGCCGTCCCAGCCACTGTGCAGCATCAGCAGCCGGTTGTCCGCGTCCATCACCACGTCCTGCTCGCAGTAGAGGTGGACGCCCGCCCAGCGCGCCACGCCGCGCAGCAGGTCGGTGGTCATGCGCGGCACCGCGCAGTAAGCGCTCTTCCACGCGCCGAGGTCCCGTGCAGCGAAGGCCGGCTGCCCGTCCGGGTAGGTCCCGAGTACCGTGGCGTCCGCGTCGTCAATCGCGAAGACCGGCCCCAACTCCGGCGGGTGGAGCTTGCGCGACAGCTCGTAGTCGTAGGTCTCGATGCGCACGCTCGTGCCCGGCTCAACGCCCTGCAGCACCGGATGCTCGGCGTCGATGGTCGCGTACTCCATCCACTCGCGATCCGCGCGCTTCACCACGTTCATCCCGACGAGGTCGCCGATCGCCTGCACGCTCAGGCCCTGCTCGCGCGTGGCGTAGCCCGGCGCGTAGAGGAACAGCAGCGTGCGGCCCTCAGCCTTCAGCGCCTCGATGCGCGCGCGGTCCTCGGGCCGCAGGAAGAACGCGTTGAGGAAGACGTAGAGCCGGTAGCCATCGCGCACCTGTGGCTCTGCGAGGTCATCGATCGCGTAGATGTCGTAGGGCGCGCCGATCCTCCCCATCCCCTCCCAGAGCGTGAACGGGATGAGGTTGTGATAGACCGGCGAGGCGCGGTAGACATCGTGGTAGCGCATCGTGCGCGCGGAGGTGAAGACCGCGATCTGCGAGACAGACTGACTCTCTCGCGCGATTGCGGCCTCATGCGTCTCGCGTGCCTCTTCGATCGCGCCGAGGATCCCCGGATCGTCGAACCACGGGACCGCCTCGCGCAGACTGCCGCGGCTCCAGTCGCTGAACCAGTAGCCCTGCCCCGCGATGGTCAGCGCGGACATGTCGCGGCGCATCACGGCCTGGGTCTCGCGCTCGGAGCGCATGCGGCCGTAAGTCTTCGCGCCCGCGATGAAGGTCCGGTGATCGACCTCCGCCATGTGCAGCTTCCCGTGCAGGCGCAGCGAGTCGTCCGCGTGCGAGGTGTAGTACGAGGTGCCCGGTCGGCGGCTGGAATACGGTGTCGGCTCCGCGAAGAAGTCCCAGTTCGGGTCCTGCAGGCGCTCGATGAAGTCGGCGTTGTTGTTCTGCAGGAACGAGCCCGGGACATTGTAGCTGCGCAGGTGCGCCACGTTGTAGCCGTAGTAGGTCCCCGCCAGCACCTCGCGCCCGGCCTCCTCCTTCACGATGCGCATCAGCTCCGAATTAAAGCGGCCGACCACGCCGGACATCCACTCCGCGTAGTCGAAGGTCATCTGATTGCCCGCCGGATCGCGGAAGACGCCGCCATCCACGCCCTCGGCGGTCAGCTCCGCGACCACCGGCCGCGCGCTCTCGAAGGTCAGCGCCGGGTCCTGCCACGCCGCGCGCAGGTCCTCGACGGAGCCCGCGTACTTCGCGCGCAGCCACGCCTGGAAGTTCGCGATCGCCTGCGGGTTGTAGTCGCCGAGCGTGAGCCGCGAGCGGTCCTCCTGGAAGAGGTTGTCCTCCGCGCCGCCCATCACCGAATCCGGCGAGCCGCACACGTATGGCAGCCAGCCGATCACATGGTCGGCGTACTCCTGGGCGCCGACGTGGCCGATCAGCCGGCGCAGGAAGTCGTGCACGCCCGCAGTGTACTTCGCCGAGGAGAAGCAGACCGGCCCGAGGTTGCCGTGCGCGGTGACGAGCCGCTCGTCGGGGTTGCGCACCAGCCACGACTGCTCGGGTCGCAGGTCCGGGTTGACGATGAACAGCGCGTCCGGATCGACACGCAGCGTATGCCTCATGCGCTCGTCGAGTTGCGAGGCGACGCGCTCGAACTCGCCCGGCTCGTCATCGAAGTTGAGCGGCAGGCTCTTCGCGTGGTAGACGTGCACGCCGGTCGAGGAGTAGCGGTCGTAGCGCTCCCAGGACGGGATCGTCATCGCCCAGCCGAGCGGCGCGACCGGCTCATCGCCGAACAGCCAGCGCGCCCGGCCGCCGCTGAAGTCCAGCCGCGCGCCGGGCACTCCCCCATCGCCGCGCGCGTCGAACCTGTGGATGCGCAGCTCGCCCACCGTGGCCTGCGCATCGCCATCGGCGTTCGCGACCTCCAGCGGCAGCCCGCGCGCGGTCATGCCCACCAGCCGCACCGGCATCGGCCCGTCCGGCGCCCATTCCGGCAGCCGCAACTCACCCGTCAGCACGTGCTCCTGCCCGGCCACCCACTGCGTCGTCGGCGCATCGGGCGCGACCGCGCAGCCCGCCACGAAGAGGTCGCTCCAGTTCGGCTCCTGCGGCGTCTCAGCCACCTCGAAGGCAAACGCGTAGTCCTCCGCCAACGCTCCGGCGGACGCGACCGTCGCCTCGATGCGCACCGTGTCGCCCGGGCGCGCCTCGGGAGGCGTCAGCGACGCGCTCAGCACCCTCACGCGCTCCGGTGTCTGCGTCGGCAGCGGGCTTGGCGGCAGAATCGGCTGCTCCGGGCCGGTCACCGCGAGCGTGGTCAGCGCGAGGCCCTCCGGCGCGCCTTCGGTAAGTGTCACGCGCACGCGGTCTGTGGTGATCTCTGCAAAGCGCGCCGCCACCTCAGAGGCGTCCGCGGGCGCGTCTGCCAGCGTAGCGACCTCCTGCCACGCGCCATCAAGCCACGCTTGCACCGTGAGTGCGGACACATGCCCGGCCTCGGCCTGGCGCAACACCACGCCATCGACGCGCCTCGGCAGCCGCCAGCGCACCTCGAACCACTGCGGGAGCGTCGGCCGCAGCGGCGCCCAGACGCTCTCCTCGCGGCCATCGATCAGATTGTCCGGGTAGTGCGCCTCGTAGTCGGCGAGGGAACTCGCGAGCACGTACGCGCCATCATCCGCGAGCGCCAGGTTGCCTTCGACCGGCGGCGGCCCGACCTGCTCGGGGGGCTCCAGCGCCTCAGGCGGCGCGGCGGCGAGCGTCGCGTCGTACTGCGCGCGGATCGCCTCGGCGTTCAGGGCCTCGCGGTAGACGCGGAAGTCATCAATCGCGTTCTTCTCCTGGCCGATGTAGGCCCAGCCATCGTAGGGCGTGCCGATGGACAGCTCCCAGCGGCCCTCGGCGGGCAGCGCGACCGCAGGCGTCTCCCCGGCGGGCTCGCCATCCACGTAGAGGCGCATGGCGTCGGCGTCCCACGTCGCCGCCAGGTGATGCCAGCGCCCCTCCTCCCAGCCGGGCGCGGCGACCTTGACCAGCGCGGCGCGGTCGGTCACGGGCGTGTTCTGCACGAGCAGCGCGACCTCGTCGTTCTGCCAGAGCTTGTAGAGGACCATGCGCACGTAGCCATGCTCGTTCTCGGTGTAGTCGAGGCGCGCGAAGAACGCGAAGTGCCGGGCGTCGGCGGGCGTCCAGTCGAGCGGCCGGACCCAGAGGCTCAGCGTGCCCTCAGGCGGCACGAAGCCCTCGTTGAGGAAGAAGCGCAGGCGGTTCATGCCGCCAAGTTCGCGCGCTTGCCCGTCGATGCCGATGGCGTACGGACCGTTCCGCGTGGCGAAGCCGGTGAGTTCCTGCGGTCCGTCAAAGTTGAGGGTGGCTGCGTCGCTGCCATCGAACGGAACGCTCAGCAGCGGCTCCTGAGCGGTGCAGAGCGCGGGAGCTGTGAGGACGATGAGGGCGAGGATGGCGCGGGTCATCGGCGAGCCTCCTGTCGCGGGATGACCGGAAGTTCGCCGGGATGCGGCGTCGCCTGTCGCCGTTGGCTTCTCGGAGGCTGAACGGCGACGGGCTGGAAGCCCGTCCTACAAACGACTGACGGCGGACGGCGCTGGCCTCAATGCAGCAGCCGTGCCAACCACGGGAACAGAACCGCCGCACCGATCACGATCGCCGCCAGTGGCAGCCACCACAACACGTGCTCGTGGAGCACCTCGATCTGCCGTCGCTTGCTCGGGTCCACACGCATCGCCTCGTGCTACTGGTCATCGACGCTCAGAACAGGTATACCCGCCGGCGCGTCGTTCTGAGCGAACCACTTCCAGTGCCCGTCCGCGAAGCCGTAGTTGGCGCCGCCCTTGTGCGGGTAGACCGGCCGCCCGGCGGCGTCCACCTCGTAGACGAGGACGACGTCCGGTGGCTCGAGGCTGTCCAGCCTGTGGCCCGCCACCCGGGCGTCCAGCGCGTAGTGAGGCCTCGGATCGTCGCGTCGGTCCGTGCACGCGAAGGCGCCCTCGTACCTGACGTAGGGCATCAGCCGCCGCTGCAGGTCGCCGCTCGGCGGCAGCCGGCCCTCGTTGTCCTCCGCGTACATCTCCAGCGCAGCACCGATCTGCTTCACGTTGTGAATGCACACCCGCACGCTGCGTTTCGGTCGCGGAAACAGGGCCGGGTAGAGCCCTGCGGCGGCCACCACGGCCACCGCGAGGACCGCCAGCCCGATCAGCCATCGACGCACTGTCCGTGAAGACATCCCTCAGTCCCCCTCATGTGCCTCTGCTGCCACAAGTATACCCGCAGGCGGGTCGGCAAGCCACTTCGCATGCCCATCCGCAAAGCCGTAGTTCGCGCCACCCTCGTGACGCTCGATGACCATGCCGAGCCGTCCGTCGAAGAGCATGACTTCCTCTGGCAGTTCCCGCCTGTCCCGTCCGTGCATCACGTATCCGGAGATGCCTTCTACCACGCGACCGGACAGGTCGGGGTTCATCCCGTAGCTCAACCGGGGTTCCGTGGACGCCTTCGGGCAGTGGTAGGTCAACTCGTTCCTTGCGTAGGGCATGGTAACCTCAGACCAGTCCCTGACCCGCGGCATCCTCTCATCGTAGTCCGTGGCGTACATCTGCACTGCCAGGCTCAGTTGCTTCAGATTCTGAATGCAGCTTGCCCTTTGCGGTGGATGGCGGTGCCACCACAGCGCCTCCGAAGTCAGCGACCACACCAGCGGCGTGCCGACGATCAGCAGCAGGCACCCGCCGACCCGCCAGCAACTGAAGCGTGTCTTCGGCTTCCCGTCTCGCGTGCCCGCCATGTCACTCCCCCTGTCCCGATCCCGCGGGCAGCGCCCACGACTGCTTCAGCGCGTCCGTGCGGCTGAACCACTTGACATGCCCGTCCGCAAAGCCGTAGTTCGCCCCACCCTCGTGCGGGTAGACGGGCGCGCCGGTTGCGTCTATCTCGTAGACCATCAGCACAGTGTCCGGCGCCTCGATCTCGTCGAGCCGGCGCCACGTCACGTACGGGCTGAGCGCGAAGTGCGGCGTCGGGGTGTCCTCGCGGTCCTGGCACACGAAGACCCGCGGATTGTCCTCGTAGGGGAGCAGGCGCTCCTGCCAGCCGTCGGCGGGCGGGAGGCGCTGGTCGTTCTCCCGCGCGTACATCAGGAGCGCGAGGCAGATCTGCTTCGTGTCTGAGTAGCACGTTGTCGAGCGCGCCTTCTCCCGCTTCCCAACGAGAGCCGGGAAGACCACGTATGCGGCGACCGCCAGCACGAGCAGTGCTCCCAGCGCGATCAACCATCGGCGCGACCTGCGCTTCTCCATCACTCATCTCCCCTCACTGCTCGCCGGAGCGCCCAGCGGCCGAGCCAGAACGCCGCGCCCCAGATCGGCGCGAAGACCAGCACCCACGCGCCCACCTTCGTCGCCGCCACCAGCACCTTCAGCAGCGCCTCCGCCGCGTTGCCGAACGCCTCGCCGATCGTCTGCGGCTGCGGGCCGGGCTGCTCGGCGGTGAGTGTCGCGGAGACCGTCGCCAGCGTGGTGCGGGCGTCGATGTCCCAGACCTCGTCGCGAAGCTGCGTCGCCTCGCGCTCGACCGTGCCGAGGTTCTCCTCCGCCGAGACGCGCGGCTTGTCCTCCTCCATGCCCTCGACCATCGTCTCCAGGCGCTCGGAGCGCTCGTGCGTCTGCTCGATCTCGCGCCCACGAAGCCCAGCGCCCCGAGCGCGTTGATCACGTTCCCGACCTCGCCGGTGGGCACGCGCATCGTCAGCGACGCGGAGCCGCAGTTGCCGTCGAGCGTCGAGTTCATGAGGAAGCCGCCATACTGCCGCACCGCCGCCTCGGCCTCCAGCACGCTCTGGTAGAGGTTGCGCACGACCACCTCGACGGAGGCCTGGTAGGCGATCTTGAGGTGCTCGGCAATCCCGTAGCTCTGCGTCGGCGGGATGAAGCCCGTCGCCTGGAAGCTCTCGGGCGGCTTGCGCTTGCTGAACGACTTCACGTGGCCGTCCACGAAGCCGTAGTTCGCGCCGTCATTGTGCGGGAAGATCGGCTGCCCGCCCTGCCCCACCTCGTAGAGCATCACCGTCGTGTCCGGGTCGGCTATCTCCGCGATCCTGCGCCCCGCAACGTATGGGCTCAGCGCGTAGTGCGGCTTCGGCGTGGTCCTCGCCGGGCACTCGAAGACCTGCTTGTTCTGGATGTAGGGCGCCACCAGGTCCTGCCAGCCGTAGGCGAGGGGAAGGTAGCCGTCGTAGTCTCGTGCGTACATCTCCAGGGCTAGCGCGATCTGCTTCATGTTGCCGTTGCAGGAGCTCACACGCGCCTTCTCGCGGGACTTTGCGAAGACCGGGAAGAGGATCGCTGTGAGCACCGCCAGGATCCCCACGACCACCAACAGCTCGATCAGCCGGTTCGCGGGCACCTTGCGCGAAGCCCGCGCGCGCTCCTTGCCACTCGCCTGCTTCTCGACGCGCGCCATGACCGCATCGGTGAAGTCCTCGTCGGCCTCGGGCTCGCCGAAGTAGGCCGCGCGGAAGGCCTCCTCATCGGCCGTTACGGCCTCGACCCACGCCCTGCAGCGCGCACACTCACGCAGGTGCATCGGCACGAGCAGTCGGTCGATCAGCCCCGCCTCGCCATCCAGCCACGCGGAGATGCGCTCGCTCCACTTCTCACACGCCTGCTGCGCGGTCATGCGCGCTCATCCTCCTTCCTGGCCGGCCCGGCGTCCTTCTCGGCCATCAACTCCCGCAGGCGCTGCCGCGCCCGGCAGCAGCGCACGCGTACGTTGTTTACCGTCTGGCCCGTCTGCGCGGCGATCTCGGAGTAGGACATCTCGGCGATGTAGCGCATCGCAAGCAGCTCGCGGTCCTTCAGCGGCAGCATCCCCAGCATCTCGCTGACCGCCGCGCTCGCGCGCGGGCCGCCACCGGGGCCGGGCGGATCGACGCTCGGTGTCAGCGCGTCATCGAGGGGCACGTCGCCCGGCGTGCGGGCGCGGATGAACGCGCGGCACTTGTTGCGCACGATCCCGATCAGCCAGCCGGCGAACTTCGTCCGGTCGCGCAGCCCGCTCAGCCCGCGCCATGCGTCAACGAGGGCGTCCTGGGCGATGTCGCGCGCGGCTTCACGGTCGCCGGTGAGATGATGGGCGGCGGCCACGGCCGCGCGCTGATGCCGCTGCACCAGCAGCGCATACGCGTCGGCGTCGCCTTCCAGCACTTTTCTCACCACCTGGGCGTCGGTCATGGCTGTCACCCTGTGCGACGGATAGGGTCCTCACCCGTAAAGTGCGATTTCGTGCCGCGCGCATTACACGATTTCCGAGAGATTGGGCAGTAACCTCCGTACGTAGAAGAGCCCGGCCGATGGCGGCCGGGCCTCATTGCATCGCGAAGCAACCTACCGCATGCTCTGCAGGCAGCCGCAGTAGTTCTGGCGGTAGAGGCCCCACTCGCGGCTCAGCTCGACGCTGCGTTGGAAGCCTCCGCGTTGCTTGAAGTCCCCGGCGAGGAACAGCAGGCCGTGGCGGGCCGCAACATCATGCCCGATCGCGTTGATCCGCTCCACGTCCTTGTGAGGGCTGATCGAGAGCGTCGTGGCGATCGTCTCGATGCCCTCGGCGACCGCCCACTGCGCCGTCGCCTCAAGCCTCATGCGGAAGCACACCTCGCAGCGCGCGCCTCCCTCCGGCTCCTCAAGCAGCCTCGCGCACAGTTCCGGCCAGCGATCCACGTCATACGGGAGGACCGCCAGCGATGTGCCGGTGCGCTCGGCCACGGTACGCATCGACTCGAGCCGCCGCTCATGCTCCTCCGCGGGCTGGATGTTCGGGTTGTGCCAGACGCAGGCGACCGACCACTCGCGCTCGAGCCGCTCGATCACCGCGCTCGCGCACGGGCCACAGCACACGTGCAGCGCCAGCCACGGCGCGGGCAGATCGCCGATCTCACCGATGTCCGCTGCAACCTGAGTCTCGACGACCTCGTCAGGCAGGGCTGATCACCCCGTCACCATCGATTCCGCTGACGCGCTCAACACCGTCGTAGGCGACGGCGCGCAGCCACGTGGAGCGCTCCTCGCCCGGCTCCAGCACAAGCTGCGTCCCGGCCTCGATAGCGTTGCACAGAATCGCGGGGAAGCTGCTGAAAGGCTCCAGCGCGACCGTGTAGTGCCTCCCCCAGCTCGGGCTGCCCCATGAGCCGCCCAGCGGCATCCAGAGCCAGATGTGCGGGAAGGTCGCCGTGTCGAAGGAGATGCCGAAGCCGAGCTTGCGCTGCTGGCTGGTCACCGCGTACCAGCCGTCGTCCCCGAGGTCCGTCAGGTAAAGCATGTCATTGAGGCGCGAGTCCGGGCCGGGGATGACGCTCACGTCCACCGGATCGCCCGAGCGACCGATGCCGACCGGCCACTCGAAGCGCCCGCCCGGCTCGAAGCGGCAGTGATCGACCACGTTCTCGTCCACGACCACCGTGCGCGCGGAGGTGTCGATGCGGCAGTCCGACTCGACGAATCGGCTGCCCAGCGCAGGGTGATGCCCCCACAGCAGGTCGATCTGCTCCTGGCCCTCATTCACGAGCGTCTCGTCGATCTCCAGCACGCCGGAGCCCGCGCGCAGCGTGAAGGTCTTCTCCAGCAGGAAGGGTGTGCGTACCGTCCGCACCCACGTCTTCGCCTGGACGATCTCCGGGTCATCCTGGGTGATCTGGCAGTTCCACGGCAGCCCCCAGACCTCCCCGTGCAGCCCCATCTCGACACCGCGGTACTCGCAGGCGCGGCCACCGTTGGGCATGCACTCCTGCCAGCCGCCCTCGTAGAAGTCGCTGAATGGGCCGTCGCTCGACGCAACCATCTCCAGCGCCTTGTCCGGGTTGCGCACGCCGCGCGGCGTCCGCCACATGAAGTCGGTGTCGGAGGGCTTGTGCAGGAACTCGTAGACGTCCGTGCCCTTGTCGAGCAGGATCGTGACGCGGATAAGCTCGTTCTCGATCACCAGCAGCCGCAGCCCGCGGTAGGTGAACTCGTCGCTAATGCGGCAGCCGAAGTTGCGCTCTTGGGTGTAGTGATGGAACTGCATGGTCAGGCTCACCTCGTCGGATCGCGATGGGCGTTGCCGAACGATTCATCGCGGACCGTGGCGCACCTCCCCCGGCGAACGACAACGACCTTCACAGGATCGGACTTCGTCCGAACAGGATTTGACGACAACAACACAGGATGCGACAACAGCAGAGACGGGTGTACGGCGAAGGCTCAGCAGGTTCGTGCGAAGGCTTGCGGCAACGACCGGTGGCCCGTCACTCCCCCCGCCACGCCCCATTCCGTCCCTATCCGCTGTCGTCCCCTTGTCCGGTCGTCATCCTGTGCCGTCGCTGTCAGATCCTGCCGGCGCGCAGCGCCGATCCTGTGAGAGTCGTCGCCGTCCGACGTGCAGGCATGTACGGGTAGAGCGGCGAAACGACCGGCATCACTCGCGAAGGAGTTGTCCGCTCATGCGCCACCTGTCTCTGCTGCTCCCACTAATCTTCTGCGCCAATCTCGTTGCCGCCGAGCCGATCATCGTCCAGACGGAGATGCTGCGTCTGGCTATCGGCGAAGACGGAACGCTGCAGTCGCTCACGATGGCCGGCTCGGACGCCGAGCTTGCCCGCCCCGACATGCCCGCGGCCTATGCGCGGACAGATGTCGTCATCAGCGCCACCGCCGCATCTGCGGAGGGCCGGCGCATCAGCTACGCATTCGGCGACAGCGGCATCAGTGCGGCCGTCTCGTGGGAGGACGTCGGCGGGATGCCCGTCTTTACGCTCGAAGAGATCGCGGGCGAGCCCGCCCAGCTCGACTTCGTGGTCCTGCCGCTCGTTGAGGGCGGCGAACTGCGCTGCCAGGGCCACGCGGTCGTGGGCGCGGAGGAGACGGGTGTCGCGCTCATCGGCGGCACGCAGGAGTGCCTCGTACGCGGCGACTCAACACCGCGCCTGTTCGCGAGCTGGGTCCGCGGCACCTCAACGCTGCCGCTGCAGGCGGCGGTGATGGCCAGCGCGTGGGAGCAGATCGCGCAGCCGATCATGGCGGCCGAGGCGCATTTTGGCATCCCCGTCGGCATGGCGGCCAAGGTCTCGGATGCGGCCCGTGGCAGCTACCTGATGATCTCGGGCGTGGCCAATGACAACATCGACACGGTAATCGACTGGGCGCAGCGCGGCGGCATGGGCTCGATCCTGATGATCCACGGGACGTGGGGGCACTTCGGCCGACGCTACGCGGTGCCGGAGGCGACGTTCCCCGGAGGAATCGAGCAGCTCAGCGCAGCGGTCGATCGCATCCACGAGGCCGGGCTTCTCGCGGGCGCGCACATGTTCTCGTCCAAGCAGCCGAAGAGCACCGACCTCAACCAGGGCGATGCCGACCCGCGCTTCTACGAGGACCTGCACCTGACGCTCGCCGACCCATTGACCGCCGAGGCCGATCGCATCGTGACCGCCGAGCCGCCCACCGACTGGCCCGTCACCTCCGGGACGCGTGACATCCGCATCGGTGGCGAGCTCATGACATACACCTCCCTCGCGCTGGAGGCGCCGTTCGGCTTCACCGGGCTCCGGCGCGGCGTGTACGGCTCCAACCCGCGCACGCACGACGCGGGCGCGGAGGTCGCGCACGTCAAGACCGACGAGTCACGCGGCATCTTCATCATCGATCAGACCACCGACCTGCTTGACGAGCACTGCTCCGACATCGCCCGCACCTACGGGACGGCGGGCTTCGACTGGATCTACTTCGACGGCGCCGAGGACGTGCACGATCCGCGCTGGTACACGACCTCCAACGCGCAGATGTCGGTCATTGACAAACTGGACCGCAAGCCTGCGGTCGTGCAGATGGCGTCGTCCTCCCCGTTCTCGTGGCACCTCGCGACGCGCACCGGCCAGCGCGACTACTTCTGGATCTCACCCAGCGCGAAGGACGAGGTCGATGACGCCGTCGCACACTCGTGGCCGCGCGCTCGCCGCGATCTAATGGTCGCCGAGTTCGGCTGGTTCCCGCTGCGCGACGGCACCGACTACCTGCCGCCCACCCAGGTCGATGACGTGGAGTACCTGTGCGCACGGGCGCTCGCGACCGACTCGGCCTACTCGATCCACACGAACGTCAAGCGCATGAGGCGCGTGCCGGACCTCGACGCCATCCTGCACGTGATGGCGCGCTACGAGCACCACAAGTTCGCGGGGACCTTCGATGAAGCGCTCAAGGCGCAGATCCGAGAGCCGCACCAGGACTGGATGCTGATCGAACGGGAGGGCCAGGAGCCGATGCTCGTGCCCGCGCGGGAGATGCCCTACGTGAGCGCAGACAGCCGGCTCGTGCGGGCATTCACCACGCTGCGCTCCTACGATGGCGTCAGGACGGTCTCGCTTGCGCCGGTGCGCGGCCACGCCGAACTGGAGTTCTCGCTCGATCCGCGCAAGCTCAGCTTCACCGACTACGCGGGGCGGCCGCTGGAGGTCGAGGTATTGCCGGGCGCACGGGTGGTGGTGCCCGTCAAAACGCGCGTGTTCATGCACTGTGAGGGCATCGGGCGCGGTGAGATCCGCATGGCGCTGCGCCGCGCCACCGACCGCGCGCTCAAGCCGCCAATGGTCTTCATCGACGCAGGCACGCCTGAACGCATCGAGGGAGGCTTCACCACCGCGGCTGAGGCGGGGCCGGACGCCGCTGAGGCGGCATCGGGGTCGATCGGCGGGGCGCTGCTGCCGTCGATCAGCTTCAACACCGACACCGGCCCGCAGCAGTGGGCGGAGTACGAGTTTGATCTGCTGACGGCCGGGCGCTGGCTGCTGTGGATCCGCACGAAGTATGAGGACACGAACCATAACAGCTTCTTCCTCTGGGACCCGGAGAAGCCCGAGGAGCCGATCACGCTGGGCAACCGCATCGGCGACTACTATGAGTGGATCTGGGACGGGCCGATCGAGCTGGAGTTGCCGGCGGGGCGCAACGTGATCCGCATCATGGGCCGCGAGGGCCAGGCTTTGCAGAGCCCGGTGCTTGACGTGGTGGCACTGGTGCATGACGCGTACTTCTACCGGCCGACCGATGGCGACGCGCGCGAGGCACTTGTGGAAGAGTAGACGGAACATCCGGGGCGTGGGGAGGCGTCTAAAGGCTGACCTCACCTCCCGACCCCCTCGCCGTTCCGGAAGAGGGGGAGAACAGCAAAGGCACGACCGACATCGATGGCGCAGACAGGTGGCAGACAACCATGAAAGCAACGCGCATCGCTCTCATTCTGCTCGGCATTGCACTCGCACTGATCGCCGCCGGCTGCGGAGGCGGAGGAGACGACGGGGGCGGCCCCAACACCAGCTACCTGCCCATGCAACTGGGCAACACCTGGGACTACCGGATGACCCTCGCGCCTGACGTGATTCCCGCGGCGGATACCGGTAACCAGCTCTTCGACTATCACGAGGTCGTCATCGGCACCGCGGGCCTCGACGGCGTCGACTACTTCCTCGTCCGCTCCACGCGCGACGCAACCGACCAGTATCCAGAGCGCGTCTGGCAACAGATCCGCCGGCAGGACGGCGACGCCATCTACGCGCGCGTCGGCGACCCGGCCTACGACCTGCCTGTTCTGATGCTCCCGCCGCGGCAGGGCGACACGTGGACGGACCCGTTCTTCCCCGAAGTGGTCTTCACGATCGCGGCGGTGGGTGAGCAGGTGACGGTGCCCGCGGGCACGTTCTCGTGCGTGCGCGTCGAGGAGACCTGGGAAGCGGCCGTCGATGGTGGCAGCCCGATCGTCCACACCATCAAGAGCTGGTACGCCCGCGGCGTCGGTCTTGTGAAAGACGAGACGTGGGAGGATGACGCGAAGACGTCGATGATCGAGCTGACCGCGTACACGATACTTTAAGCTCGCGTCATTGAGAAACCGTCTATCTTCGCCATGCATCGGGTATACTCATAGCTGAACGTGCATCAACCAGCGCGCGGAGAGGCCGGTGACGGGTGATCGGCCTACAAGATGCGCGGGAGGTGGCGAGATGCTCACGGTCAGATGGACGACGCTTGGTCCACCGATCACGCCGAGGGTGTCGCCGGTGCGAGGTGTCGGGAACGTTCGGGTGACCGCCGAGGACGTCGAGCGCTTCGGCGACTCGATCCTCGACGAGGACCTCGAGGTACTCCTCGAGCGGGTCATGGATGATCCGGAGGCCCGTTACCACATCGCCGGCCCGGCCCCGAAGGAGGCGTCGCCCGCGGAGGACCGCACGGAGCGACAGGCCCAATCGGGCGCCACCGTCGGGCCCAAGCGCGGCGGGAAGCGGAGTTGGCTGGCCGCTCTGTTCGGGAAGTAGGCCGCACCCGCCCTCGGGGCTCTCCCCCACCGACAGCCGCTTCAGGGCTGCCGGCAGAGATGAAACATGCCGCCCGGCGACTGTCCGGGAGGAGTTCTCACCCCGCCGCTGAAATGCCCCCTGCGTTCAGAGCGTCCCATCGGCTGCACGCACGCGCGTTCTCGCGTGCTCGCGACGGGCGCCGCCGGACGGAGGTGGCACGCAGATGTCAGCAGACAAGATCGGATGCGCAATCTTTGGTGCCGGATGGGTGGCAGACGAGCACATCAACGCCTACCTCGCCGACCCGCGCGCTGAGGTCGTCGCGGTCGGGAGCAGGACCGAGGCCAGCGCGCGGCGGGCGGCCGACAAGGCCGGCCTCACCGACGCGGCGATCTACACCGACCTCGATGAGCTGCTGGCCGACCCGCGCGTTGACGCGCTCTCGGTCACGGGCCCCAGTGGCGTGCACGTCGAGCATGGCATCAAGTGCTGCGAGGCGGGCAAGCACTTCATCATGGAGAAGCCGATCTCCATCGAGCTTGAGGGCCTGCACGCCCTGCGGGATGCGGTCGCGGACGCGGGCGTGCGCACCGTAGTCAGCTTCTGCCTCCGCTGGAACCCCTCGCTGCAAAACACCGCGAATCTCGTGCGCGAGGGCGCGATCGGCAACGTCTTCTACGCCGAAGCCGACTACTGGCACGGCGTCAGCGACTGGTACGCCGGCTGGGAGTGGGCGAAGACGCTGGCGCATGGCGGCTCGAGCTTCCTCTTCGGCGGCTGCCACGCCGTGGACGCGATCCGCTGGCTCGCGGGCGCGGACATCGTCGAAGTCTCCGGCGCCTACGGGGGCGGCTGGGATGAGCGCTACGAGTACCCCGCGACCGTGGTCGGCACCGTGAAGTTCGCCAACGGCGCGATCGGCAAGATATCCTCGTCCGTGGACTGCATCATGCCCTACCAGTTCAACATCGACCTGATGGGCGACGGCGGCGCGATCCGCGACAACCGCGTCTACTCGCGGGAGCTGTTCCCGGAGCAGAGCGATTGGGCGGTCGTCCCGTCGATCCTGCCGGACTCGGGCGACGTCTCGCACCACCCGTTCGAGGGCGAGATCGCGCACTTCCTCGACTGCATCGAGAGCGGCGAGGACAGCTACGTGGACGTTGCCGACGCGGTCAACACGCATGAGGTCTGCCTGGCAATGGATCGCTCCTGGCAGAACGGTGGCGAGACGATCTCGCTGCCGATGAAGAGCTGATGGCCACCACGATGGCGGGAGATGGCAACGGGCTCGCGGCGCGCCTGCGCACGCTGCGAGCCAACCAGCCGGCCCTGACCGCGCTCGCACTGGCGACGCGCAGTGGCCTGCTGCTGGCCAGCGACGCGGATGATGGCCCGGACGCGGAGATGCTGGCGGCACTGGGCGCGGACCTGCTGGTCTCGGCGGAAGCGCCGTCGCGGGCGCTTGCGGGCGGGGAGCCACGCGAGGTGACAGTGCGCGGCGCGTCCGCGCACGTAATCGCGCTCGCGGCGGGAGACAGCGCGGTGCTCGTCGGCCTGACCGGCGCCCTGACGCCCACGTCGAGCGTCCTTCCGGACCTGCGCGAAGCCGCGGGTGAGCTGGCGGAGGGGCTGTAAGGCGCACGCGCCGGCGGGCCGGCATGTCGTGAGGGGGGGCCGCACGAGGGCCTGCGACGCAGTCAGTTCGCGAGCGAACTGCGCAGGCGCGAGGTCGGCCCATCGGTCGTACGGCCGACCACTGCGCGAACGGCCGAGGGCCGACCTCG
>JALGSW010000185.1 GCA_029821635.1 Candidatus Zipacnadia bacterium | reverse complement strand
CCCTCGAACAGGCTCAGCTCCTGCAACGTCGCGAGGCCGCGCGCGGGCGCCTCGCGGAAGATGCACTCAAGCTCGTTGCGCAGGCGCGCGCCGGAGACCGACGCCGCCCGCCGCTCCTCGACCGCCCGCGCCAGCAACTCCGCCGTCCGCGCCTCCAGGTCGAAGCCCAGCCGCAGCATGAAGCGCGCCGCGCGCAGCATCCGCGTGGGATCGTCCTCGAAGCTGCGATCGTGCAGGACGCGCAGTCGCCGCCGCTCGACGTCTTCGCGACCGCCCAGCGGATCGATCAGATCGCCGAAGCGTGAAGGGTCCAGCGTCATCGCCATCGCGTTGGCGGCGAAGTCGCGCCGTGTCAGATCATCCGCGAGCATCGCCGGCTCGACGACCGGCAGCGCGCCGGGCGTCGGGTAACTCTCCGTGCGCGTGCGGGCGATGTCAAGCTCCAGCCCGTCCGCGAGCAGGAGCGTGGAGGTCATGAACTCGGTGGTGTTGCGCACCGTGGCGTCGAGCCGATCGGCGAGCGCATGCGTCACAGCCTTGACCGGCCCCTCAACGGCCACGTCGAGGTCGGGCGCCGCGCGGCCGAGCAGCAGGTCGCGAACCGGGCCTCCTACGAGGAACGCCGACGCGCCCAGTTCCGCCGCAACCTCGCCGACCCGCGCGAGCAACTCCCTGTCCTCCGCTCCCAGTCGGCCGTCGATGCGCAGCGTGGTTCACCCCTAACCGGCAGCACAGCCCCGCTCGTTCGCTTCGCGCGGCGCCAGGTGCACCGGCATGCGATCCTGCGCGATCAGGTCGGCAAGGCTCTCGCGCTCGACGAGCAGGTGGTCCTGCCCGTCGCAGCAGAGCACGACCGCGGGCCGCGTGAAGCGGTTGTAGTTCGACGCCATCGCATAGTTGTAGGCGCCCGTGGAGAAGACCGCCAGCAGGTCGCCGGGCTCGCACGCCGCGAGGCAGGTGTCATCGATCAGCGTGTCGGTCTCGCAGTGCTTGCCCGCCACTCGCACCCACTGCTCAGGCGTCTCCGCCGCGCGGTTCGCGACGACCGCCTCGTAGACCGCCTCGTAGAGCGCCGGCCGCGGGTTGTCCGACAGGCCGCCGTCCACGGAGATGTAGGTCCGCAGGTCCGGAATCTGCTTGATGACGCCGATCGTGTAGAGCGTCACGCCCGCGTCGCCCACGATCGAACGCCCCGGCTCGAGGATCAGGCGCGGGTAGTCCAGACCGTGCTCGTCGAGTTTCGCCAGCAGGCGCGGGCATATCGTCTCGGCAAGATCGGCCACCGTTGGCGGCTCGTCCTTTTCCGTGTAGCGGATGCCGAGGCCGCCGCCGAGGTCGAGGTCCTCGCACTCCAGGCCCAGTTCGTCGTGCACGCGCGCGAGGAACTCGACCATGAGATCGATCGTGCGCCCGAAGGCGTCGGTCTCAAGGAGCTGGCTGCCGATGTGGCAGTGCAGGCCGCGGAGGTTGATCCCTTCGGCCGCCATCGCCAGCTCGATCGCCTCGCGCGCCTCGCCACCGTAGATCCCGAGGCCGAACTTGCTGTCGACCTGCCCGGTCTGGATGAGCTGATGGGTGTGCGTGTCGATCCCCGGCCGCACGCGGACGAGGACGTCCGCCACACTCCCCATCTTCTGAGCCCAGCAGTTGAGCTGGCTCAGCTCGATGAGGCTGTCAACGACGATCCTGCCGACGCCCGCCTCCAGCGCCATGCGGTACTCAAGGTTCGACTTGTAATTCCCGTGCATCTTGATACGCTCGGCGGGAAAATTCGCCTGCAGCGCGGTGTACAGCTCGCCGGCCGACGCCACGTCGAGGCCCATCCCCTCCTGATCCATCAAGCGCGCCAGGCCCAGGGTGAGGGCGGCCTTGCTCGCGTAGGCGATCTCCACCTGAGGGTAGCGATCGCCGAACTCCGCGATGTACTCGCGGCAGCGGTCTCGGATCCGCTGCTCGTCGTAGAGGTAAAGCGGCGTCCCGTACTTGTGGGCGAGCTCGACCGTGTCACATCCGCCCACCGCGAGATGACCGCGCTCATTGACCTTCAGCATTGTGTTCTCGGACATCAGGCGTGACCTTTCCGACACAGAGTTCGCGTACCAACTTCTTAAGCAGCCCATGGCATGTTACGAAACCAGCCCCATGCGCGCGGCCCTGGGGCTGGAGGGTATCCGTCGGGCGACCCACTTCGCGGCGGCCGGCCCCGGCTCAGAACTCGTTGCTGGTGAGGCAGATCTGGCCGGTAGCCGGGTTGAAGGTGACGGTGACATCCAGGGTGTCCGCCAGGAACTGCAGCGGGACCATTGTGCGCCCGTGCTTGATGTAGGGCGCAACCTCGAGAACGCGCATCTGATCGTTGACCGTGACGCGCGGATCGCCGATGGTGAGGCTCATCTCGGTCCCGGGACGCGAAGCCGTCACGCGCTTTTCGACCGGGTACCAGTAGAGCACACCGTCGCTGGCCTCGAAGATCTCGCGCAGCGGGGCGATGGAGATGCCTTCATTGAGCTCCGGCGCCGCGAGCAGCTCGAGCGTTTCGCTGTCGAACAGCACCTTGACGTCGGCGAACTGCATCGAGGCGACCGGGGCGATCATGGGCTGGCCGGGCAGCGTCATGCGCCCGTCAGCCGGGATCGCGGCGCGCAAGGCGCGCTCGGGCAGGACTGCTATGCGCATCGCACCGGTGTCGCCCTGGATCGGGCGGAACGCGCTCAGCTCAGCGGGTCCCATGGGCGCCACGTCGGGCGCGGGCACGCTGATCTGCGGCACGGTGGCCATCGGGTCGAGCATCCGGTCCGGCTGCGTGATCCGGCCGTCGATGCGAGCGACCACCGGGCCGAACTGCGTCTGTGGTTCGCGCGCGACGACCAGCGTCTCGAGACCGGGCTCGTCAGCCGCCAACTGCTCGGTGGGCATCAGGCTCCGGCCGGGAACGGTCGTCCGGGCGGCGAGCCAATCGGTGTCGGGCGTCACCTGCAGGATCGGGTCGAGCACGACCCAGCCGGGCCGCAACTGAACGGTGGCGGTCCTGGGCATGCCATCGATCACGGTGCGCGGCATCGTCATGCGCGGGGCGACGTCGGCCGCGGCCATCTGCGGCCCGATCGGCTCACTGTCGCCGACCCGCTGCGGGATGGGCGTCACTACGTGCGAGCTCGTTGCCTCGAGCCTGCGCGGGGTCGTCATGCGCGGCGACACGTCGGTGCTGGCGATCATCAGATCATTGGCAGGCTCGGACGCCGTCGCAACGGCGAGCGCCTGGGCGGCCTGCCGCTGCGCGTCAAGCTCGAGGGCGCCGCCCGCCATCCCGAGCGTCCTGCTCGGAGCGGACATGCGCGGGGAGACTGCGGCCTCGCTGATCGGCGAGGCGTAGCCCACGCGGGAGCCCTGCACGTCAACGGCGCCGCTTGCCATCGCCATCATCGGCTCGCTCGTCGGGCCGAAGCCGGTGCTGGCCACTTCGGGCTGCTGAACGCCGACGGCCGGCGGCTGCATCGTCGGGGCCAGCGGCGCGGGCGTCAGCGAGCCGCTGGGCGCCGCGGTCATGTCGTGGTTGCGAACGAAGATCGTGACCTCAGCGGACGCGCCCTCGTTCTCAGCCTCGTCCCCGGCCTTGACCTGAAGCACGTGCGGCCCGTCCGGGGTGCGCGTGGTGTCCCACAGGTCCACGTAGGGGCCGGTGTTCATGATCAGTTTGTGCATCTTGCCGTCGATGAAGAAGATGACGTACTTCACACCGACGTTGTCATTGGCCTCGACACGGACCTCAACTTCGCCGCTGAGCTCCGCGCCCTGGGCCGGATAGTAGATGTTCACGACAGGTGGAATGCGGTCCTGGCCGCCGGAGCCGCCGGTCTGGGCCGCCGCGACGGTGACGCTGATCGTCGCCATCCCGACCTCGCCCTTGGCGTCAACGGCCCGCGCGCTCAGCGACAGCTTGCTGCCTGCCAGGGAAGTGAAGTCCCACTCAAAGGACTGCTTTCCGCTGGTGCGTGGGACGGCGAGGGGGTGCTGACGTGCCAGCTCACCGTCGATCAGCAGATCCAGCCTGGTGATCGGCTGATCCGAATCGGAGCGGTAGCTCACATCGATGATGATCTTCCCCTGCACGACCTGCTCGTGCCCGGGTTGATCGATCTTGACGATGGGGCTGGCGAAAGCGATGGGAGCCGCGATGTTGGTGACTATCCCGAGCAGTGCCAGCGAAGTGACACTACCCCAGAACAGCGACCCTAGCTTCTGCATGGTTGGACCCTCCCAGAGCGCGCGCGGAGCCTGTTGCGAATCGGTAGTGCAGGCGCTTGTGCGTCCCACCCAGGTCGCGTACACGGTCCCAGAGCGCACCGGAACGCGGCCAATCGGGCTTATTGGCACCCACCGCCAGGCCGGCGGGGCAGAATGCCTCGTGCCGAACGTACCATAATTGCGCGGGAAAGTCAAGAATTCCCCGGCCTGCGGCGTTCGGGCACACAAACGCTCGTCTGCGCCGCCGGCAGCCCGGCGGCTCAGGATTCGCCGCGGCACTCTCGCCGCGGCCTGCAATGCGGGCCCCTTCCCTCCCCGATTGGGCTTTCCTCCTCTTCCTCAAAGAATCTCGGGGAATTCCCTGAAGCTACGTCTTACGCTCCTTCGTCTTCGCCGCGGGGAAGAGGATGTTGTTCAGAATCAGCCTGTAGCCCGGCGAGTGCCTGTGCAGCGACAGGTCCGTCGGATCCTCGCCGATGATGTGCGCGTAGTCCTCCGGATCGTGCCCCGAAAGGAATGTAAAGGTCCCGTCCACGTAGCCACCATGCACGTACTTCACGCGATCCTCGCCGGGAAAATCGCCCAGCACGACCACGCTGTCCTTGAGCGCGCTGCGCCGGAACGCGGTCGTCTGCCCGAGGAAGTCGGCCACCTGCGCCACGTGGCACTGCGTCAGCATCGTGGGAATCGGGTCCTCGCGCGCGGAAAACTCGAACAACTCGAAGGTCTCGCCCTCGGAGATGATCGAGCGCGGCCCGGGCGAGACATCGATGTCCGCCAGCTCCGGCGCCATCGGGTTCGGCTCGAGGTGGAAGTCCTTGAACGCCAGCGTCGCGCTGAAGTCGAGGCGATCCTGAGCGTTGGCGGGCACGGGCGTTCCGTCCACCGGCGCGACGACCAGGTCCACGGCCTGGCCCGCGAGCGCGATGTCCAGCGTGTCGGTGGCCGAGCACATCGCGAAGAGAAAGCCTCCGTCGGCCACCCACGCGGCGATGGTCGCCGCCACGGTCTTCTTGCACGCCTGCGCGTCGGGGAAGCCGAGGTCCGCCGCTGCCGCGCGCGATTCAAGCACCTGCCGCCGGTACCAGGCCTCGTCCGCGTAGCTGCTGAAGAACTTGCCGTAGTTGCCGGTGAAGTCCTCGTGGTGCAGGTGCAGCCAGTCGTACTTCTCCAGCGCCCCGGTCATCACTTCGCGGTCCCAGATGCGGTCGTACTCCACCTGCGCGTAGGTGAGCGCGAGCGTCACCGCATCATCCCACGGTTCCGAGTACGACGGGGTGTAGACCGCGATCTTCGGCGCCTTCGTCAGGTGGAGGCGCTGCATGTTCGCGCCATCGATGACCGCCGAGAGCTCCGCGTTCTCCGCGGCCGAGACCGGCTCGACGAGCACCGCGAGTTCCGCCGCGCGCGCCCGCACGTCCGGCAGGTCGGGCAGCATGAACGCGCCCGCGCGATAGTTAAGCAGCCACTCGCACTCATAGCCGCGCGGCTCCTGCAAGCACCACCACGTGAGCCCGTAGGCGCGCAGGTGGTCGGTCTGCGCGTCATCCATGGGCACGAGGAGTTGCCCAGCGGCGGCCGGCATCGCCAGGACGAGCAGCAGGCCAATCACCGCGATGAGGCAACGACGATGTCGTTGACAGGCTGGGCAGCCCGTCCTGCCTGAATCCGTACCGGTCGTTGCCGTCGCCTTCCTTTGCCGCATCCTGTGCCTTTGCCGTGCAATCCTGTCCGGCGAAGCCGGACTCCTGTTACGAGTCGTTGCCGTTCGCGTCACCTCGCCGGCACCGCAGGCAGTACCTCAAGCGCAACCCACTTCTCCGCGATGCGCTGCGCGTCGTCGCCCTCGCCGCTCTTGAGGACGAAGTGCAGGCTGTGCGGGCCCGGCTCAAGCGCGGGCAGCCGCAGCTTCGCGCGCATCACGAGGTCCTGCGGCGCGATCGTCTCCCGCGCCTCCAACACCATCGCCTCGTCGAAGACCGCGAGGACAAGCCGCGCGCGCCCGAGGTAGGCCGGTGACAGGTGCAGCGTGCCGCGCACCAGCATCTCGCGCTCGCCGGCCGGCAGCAGGCGCCGGCTCACGGCCATGTCCAGCGCGTTCACGATCTCCTGGCTCGCCTGGCGCTCGGCCAGGGCCCTGCCGGCTTCGTTCAGCACCGACAACTCCAGTTGCACCGGCGCGGTGCTGCTCTGCACGTCGTAGCCAGCAGTCACTTCGCGGCTGCCCCCCGCCGGGACGCTGAACGGCCCGAGCGTGCGCTCCAGCGCCATGCCATCGCCCTGCCACCAGACCAGCCGCACCCGCAACTTCTGTTCGGCCTCCGTCGGGTTCGCGATGGTCGCGGCGACCTCGTTCTGCCCCAGCACGCCCATCCCAACGGCGAAGGCGTTCAGCCAGCCACCGGGGAGCGTTGCGAGGCCGAACTTGCCGGGCTGGTTGAAGCTCCCGCCGGTGGGTGACCAGCAGGACAGATCGTTGCCGCCGCCGGCTTTGCGCTCGCGGCAGAAGTTGATGCCAAAGTCCGTGCCGATGATCCCCAGATCGGCCATCGGCAGCGCGATCTCGCCCGTCCACGCGTCGTCGGCGATACGCGCGGAGGCGATCACGTCCGGCTGCCATTCCGTGCGCCGCTCGAGCGTGGTGACGGTGCCGAGCGGGTTCATGACGAGCTGCCGCGCGGTCTGCAGGTCGAGGTTGCCGTCGATGAACAGCTCGAACGAGTCATCGTTCCACGTCGGCCCGCCACGCTCGGTGATGGTCGCAACGATCCCCGCGGTGTTGGGCTCCTCGGCGCGGAAGGCGACGTAGAACGTGCCCTGATGGGTGCCGATCCACACGGTGGTCTGCACCGGAGCGGGCAGCTCGCCGGTCGCGACCATCCAAGTGTCGGTCTGCGCGGCGCTCTGCCAGGCGGCGTCGTCGATCTGCCCGTCGATCGCGGGCGCCGAAGGCAGCTCGGGCACCGCCAGCGCCTTGCGCTGCGACAGGTCTGCCACCATCGGCCGCTCGACGGCGACCGAGGACCAGCGCGCGTCCTCAACGAGCGTCGCGACCTGCGCCCCGGCCACGCCCATCGTGGCCACCAGCGCCGCAACTACCAGCACTACGCGTACTCTCATCGCTCTTCGGGCCTCCAGTCAACGGGCACCCGCGCCTGCATGGTGCCGCCGTCGCTGCTGTTCTCCCCCTCTCCCGCTTGAAACCGCGTCGTTTGCGGTTTCCAGGGAGAGGGGGTCGGGGGGTGAGGCGCCGTCGCCGCCCTCACATCTTCCCCCGCAGTTCGATGATATGCTGTGCGGTCTGCTCGCGCATCGCGTCCCAGTCGGCGCCGGTGAAACTGTCGGCGGCCGCCACCGAGTACGGGCTCTCCAGCTCGATCCCCTGGATGTCCTGCGGAAGCTGTGGGAGCATCGACGCCATCTTCGTCAGCCACGCCTGCGCCTCCGACACGTCCACGCCCGCCGCGCGCGCCTCGGCCATCGTCGCCTCGAGGGTCTTGATGTAGCGCATGTCATCGTAGCCCTCGCGGAAGGCCTCGTAGTGCGTCGTCGAGATCATGCGCGTCGGATCGTTCGGGTCCGGCACCGCGTAGACGAAGTCGTAGTGGTCCGAGTCCGTGTCATCGAACGGGTTGCCACCGATTGAGTAGTACATCCACGGGACGTGTACCTCGATCGGCGCGACCCACATGAACATGCCGTTGATGAAGCGGTTCCACTCGGCCTTGAAGAACGAGCCGCGCATGTTGTGGTACATCCACGCCTCGTCGCCCGAGGCGGCGAGCATCTGCGCCAT
>JALGSW010000032.1 GCA_029821635.1 Candidatus Zipacnadia bacterium | reverse complement strand
AGACGCCTCGACGACGCCCTCCGCGCCGCTCTCGAAGTAGAGGAAGGCCTTGAGCGTGTCCTCAAGCTGCACCTGCGGGTGCGCGAGGTTGGTCATGCGCGCATCGACCACCGCAACCGGCCCCATCAGGTGGTGCAGCAGGTCAATGTAGTGGAAGGCGTGCTGGATGGTCACGCCCGCGCCCTGATTACGCTTGCTGCGCCAGTCGTCCATCAGGTAGTAGTCGGTGGGGCGGAACCACTTCATGTAGGCGTCGCCCTCAAGCAGCTTGCCGAAGCGCCCCGACTCGATCGTGGCTTTGATCGCGCGGATCGACTCGCGGAAGCGCACCTGCAGGCAGATCGCGAGCTTGCGGTGGTTCTCCTCGGCCGCCGCGATCATGTCGTCGGTCTTCGACAGCTTCATCTCCGGCGGCTTCTCCACGATCACGTGCTTGCCCGCCTTCAGCGCGGGGATCGCGAAGTCGGCGTGCATCGCGTTCGGCGTGAGGATGTTCACCACATCGATGCGCTCGTCGGCCAGCAGCGCCTCGAAGCTCGCGGCCTTCTCGCCACCGTAGGCCTCGAGGAATTTGCCCAGCCGCTCGTCATCAAGGTCCGTGGCGGCGACCACCTCCGCCTTCTGTGAGTTCATGATGGCGGCGCCGTGGAACTGCGAGACGAGCCCGCAGCCAACGATGCCGAATCCCATCTTACCGTCTATCATGCGCGTACCTCCTCGTTCATTCAGGCAGTCCGGCCTCGGCCACCAGGCGGTTCCACGCCGGCGAGGTGCAGAAGCCCTCGGCGGCGGGCACACCGCAATATGAGCCGTAGACGATCGACTGCGCCCTGTGGACTTCGACGAAGTTGATCCTGTCATGGTCGGCCAGGAATGCGACCTGGCTCTCGTAGCAGGCCGCCGCCTCGAGCTTGCGGTCGAGGTAGCGGGTGATGTTCACGTAGCGGTCCGGCGCCAGCGGCGTGCCTATCGGGCACATGTGGTAGATCGGCGGGACACCGCTCATCTCCTTGAGGCCGCGCGGCCGCGCGTAGTTGGGGTTGGACGCCGAGTAGCTCTCAGCGTAGGGGAGCTGCGCCGCCAGCCAGTGGTGCTCGTGGTAGTCGTGCTGATTCAGCGGCGGGCCCGGGTGCAGGATCAGGCAGTCCGGATCGATCTCGCACAGCACCTCGAAGATGCGCTCGCGGGCGACGATCTGCGCGTCCGGGCGCGGGAAGTCCTGCTCGTTGATGTCGAGCCAGCGCGTCTCGCAGCCGATGACTCCGGTCGCAGCCTCGAACTCGGAGCGCGCGATCCCCTTGCGCTCCTCCTCGGTGCGCTCGGGCAGCCCGCCGCGGCTCCCGTTGGTGATACAGGCGACGATGCAGCGATGGCCGTCCGCGAGCAACCGCATGAGCGTGCCGGCGATGTTGAGCTCATCGTCCCTGTGTGCTACGAACGCCAGGTACTTCGCCACGCGTCCCCGCTCCTGTCAGCCGTTCGCTCTTCGCCGTTCGTCGTTCACCCCCTCTCCCGCTTGAAACCGCGCCGTTTGCGGTTTCCAGGGAGAGGGGGCCGGGGGGTGAGGCGCCGCTTGCCGTCCCTACGGAATGAACAGCGCCTTCAGCCCCTCTTGCCGCTCCAGTGCATCGAAGACCTCTTCCCAGTTCTCCAGCGGCTCGCGATGCGTGATGATCGCCTCGGCGTTGACCTTGCCCTTCTCGATCATCGAGATCGACCGGTCCCAGCTCGAATAGCTGGTCGAGATGTTGAAGAACATGTCGATGCCCTTGAAGATCGCCGCGTCCCAGGTGAACTCGATCTTGTCCTTGCCGGTCATGCCGATGACGCAGACGCGGCCCTTCTTGCGCACGAGCCCGATCGCGGAGTTGATCGCCGGGGCCGCGCCGGAGCACTCAACCACGAGGTCCGCGCCGCGCCCGCCGGTCAGCTCCATGCACAGCTCGGTCGGGTCCTGCTCGGCGAGGTTCACGACGTGGTCGATGCCGAGCTTCTCCGCGGTGGGCAGGCGCATCTCGGCGTCGGCCGGCGTGCCAACGATCATGACCTCGCGCGCGCCCGCGCCCTTGGCGACCTGCGCGGCCAGCAGCCCGATGGGCCCCGGGCCCAGCACGACCACGAAGTCCTCGGGCTCGACCTTCGCGCGCTCACCCACATCGTGGACGGTGTTGGCGGTGGGCTCCACGAGCGCACCGGCGTCGAAGCTCACGCTGTCGGGCAGCGCATGCAGGAGCTTGCTGTCCATCACCACGTACTTCGCGAACGCCCCGTCGATCCCCCAGCCCGGCGAGCGCTTGTCCGCGCAGATCTGCACGTGGCCCTGGCGGCAGAGCCAGCACTTCCCGCAGGCGAGCGTGTGCGGTTCGGCCACCACGCGGTCGCCGACCTCCCAGCCGGTCACGCCCTCGCCGAGTTCGGCAATAACGCCGGAGAACTCATGGCCGAGCGTCACAGGCGGCCAGTAGGGGAACTTGTCGTGGCGGATGTGTATGTCCGTGCCGCAGATTGCCGCGGCCTTGACCTCGATCTTCACCCAGCCGGGCTGCGCCTGCGGCTCGGGAACGTCCCGCAGCTCAATGTTGCCAACGCCCTTTGCTACCTTCTGCAGTGCAAGCATCGTATTCGCTCCATCTGTGTGCGTCGCGTTCCACGTCATTGGTGCGCCGTCATGTGCGCCGGAAGTGCCACATATACGCCGCCACCTGCGCGCATGGCAGCAGCGGGTAGGTCACGAAGAGCCCGACGTAGCAGGCGTAGCTGCCGAGACTCGCGATGATGCTCAGGACTACGTAGATGCCAAGGTACGACCAGTAGTTCTCGCGGATCTTCTCCCACGACATCGTGACCGACTCCCAGGCGCCATAGCCGTCGGCGACGAGCACCCACGAGTAGAAGAAGATCGTCTGGACGGCCAGAACCAGCACCTGCGCGGCCGGGATGAGTGCGTACATGCTCATCATCAGAGCCACGGTGGCCCGATCTGGCTCGCCGCCGCCCTGCATGCTCATCACCGGGATCACGACCAGGATCATCAGCGGCGCCATGACGATCACTACCGGGACCATCATGACCAGGTTCAGCCCCCATGAGCTCAGGAAGCGGCTGAAGCCGTCGAAGACGTCGCCCGCGCCTATCGGCTCGCCGCGGAAGCGCTTCAGCGCCATCATGTAGAGCCCGGCGGTGAGCGGCGGCACGGCGATCCCGAGCGTCACGCCCGAGACCAGCATCATCAGCGCCACGGCGCCGACCCACGGCCAGACCTCGCCGATGACCATCTCCCACGCCTGCCCGAGCCACTGGCCGAGGCCATGCGCGGGCACGAAGGCCCCGCTCACGCCCGGCGCGACCGCGCTCACAGGCGGCGTCGCCGCAGGCGCCACGTAGGGCGCAGCGGGCTCCTGCGGCGCGGCAGCCAGCTCGGGCGTCTCCGCGAGCATCTGCGCCGCGGAGCGCCACTCGAGGTCGCCGCCGCGCGCGACCAGGAGGTCCTTCGCATCGACGCTGTCGCGCGTAAGCGCCTCGATCTCGCTCCACGGCACGGGCCCGAGTGTCTGCCCGCCGAGGACGTAGTACCAGGCGGCCTCGTCACGGTTCATGCTCCGCCGCTCCTCGCATGCTCAGTACTGTCGTCGAAGTAGTACATGTAGGCGCTGACTATTGCCCCCACGGCCACTGACCGCGTCAGCAGCACCCCGATCACAAGGCCGACCAATCCGACCAGACTCACCAGATAAAGCGTCATGGTCATCAGCAGATACGACCAGTACGCTCGCCTCGTCACGGCCCAGGAGGCCTTCATGGCCTCGACGGCACTCATCTCTCGGTCGATCACCAGCGGGATCGCGAAGAACAACGCCGCGCCCACGACCAGCCCCCAGACCACCTTGAAACCCCGGCCGATGATTGGCAGCAGATCGGCATGCGCCAGGCTCGCGACAGCAGGAAGCTCCCGCAGGTAGGTCTGGCCGTAGTAGACGACTGTCGGCACGACCCAGACCGCGGCGATGATCACGAGCACGCGGGGCGTGTACCTCAAGCCCTCGAAGACCGTCCGGAAGCGAACGGCCTGTCCGCGGAATCGGCGCAGAGCCATCAGATAGATGCCCGCGGTGATCGGCGCCATGGCGATGCCGAACGGGATGCGTGAGAGCAGTAGTTCGAGCAGCACCGCCGCCATGAAACTCAATGGCGCGCCGAGCACGATCACAACGCCCTGCGCAATCCACCGCCCCAGCCCGTGGTCGGGCTTCAGCGGCGCAGGGCATGGCCCGGCGGCCTCGGCCGCCGCAGCGTGCTCAGATTGCCCGCCATCCGGGCTGTCCATGCGGTCCCCCATCTGCCGATCCTCAGGACCTCAGAGGCTCCGGAAGCGCCACATGTACGCGGCCACCGTCGCACAGAGCACCATCGGCGCTGTCACCAGAACGCCGACGCCACAGGCGATCGCACCCGCCATGCCGATGAGCTGCAGCACGAAGACGATCCCGATGTAGGAGACGAGCTCCTCGCTCGTGACCGCCCATGAGTTCTTGATCGCATCGATCGGGCCCATGGCGCGGTCCACAAGCAGCACCCACGAGAAGAAGAACGCTGCGCCGATGACCAGGCCCACGATTGAGCCGACGACCTGGCCCGCCATCGCGATGACCTCCTGATCGACGCCCGCGGCGCCGAGCCCCGCACCCAGGATTCCGCCGAGGATGCCGCCGATCGCACCCGACAGCAGTGCCTGCACCAGCGCCAGGCCCCACGCGGGCCAGAAGAACTGGAAGCCCTCGAAGACCGTGCCCGCGGAGATCGGTTCGCCGCGGAACTTCTTCAGCGCCATGATGAACAGCCCCGCCTGCAGCGGCGGCGCGCAGATGAAGAGAGTGACCACAGAGACGATCCCCACGAGCAGCAAGCCGAGGATGAACGCGCCCAGGTCGCCGGACACCATCTCCCACGACTGGCCGATCCAGCCACCCAGGCCCTCCTTCGGCGCCATGCCGCCGGCGTACACCGGCCGCTGCACCTGCGGTGCGACCGCCGGGCGCCCCACGTCGCGTGCGACGGCGGCGCCACCGAGCACATCGGCGGCAGCTCCGGACGGCTCTGGCGTCGCCCAGGGTACGTCCTCCGTCGCTGCCGGTTCAGGCTCGGGCTCACCGATGGCGCTCCAGTCGGCTTCGGCCGCTGCCGGCTCCTCGGCCTGCGGGGCCACCGGCGCAACCGGCGCCGCCGCTGGGGCCAGTTCCGGATTGGCGGCGGCCACGTCGGCTGCCTTCGTCCAGCCCGCATCGCCCCCGCGAGCCACCATCAGCTCGCCTGCGTCGATCGTGTCGCGCGTCAGTTGTTCGACCTCGACCCACGAAACGGGCCCGAGCGTCTGCCCGCCCAGCCGGTAATACCAGACGGCCTCGTCACGGTTCACGAGTCATCAACCTTCCCGCGTGACTGGTGTGTCCGGCGGCGTTAGCGATCGACCGACATCGTCCCTCGCGAAGATTCGCCACAAAGCCCCCGGATGCCTCCTTGCACGCCCTACGCGGCGTCGCGGAAGTGGTACCTGTACGCGCACACCTGCGCCACTGGGAGGATCGGCAGCGTGAACACCAGGCCGATCCAGCACACCGCCCCGCCAAGCCCAGAAAGCAGCGAGAGCACCAGCGTCATGCCGAGGTACGAGAAGTAGTGGCGCCTGGTGACCTCCCAGGAGGCCCTCAGCGCCTCCATCGCGCCCATGTCGCGGTCGACCATCAGCGGCATCGCGAAAAACGCCGCCGCGCCCGGCAGCGACATCACGAGGCTCGCGACAAGCCAGAAGAGCCACGAGGTGAGCATCAGGACGCTCCGCGCCGCCGAATCCTCGGGCAGCATCGTGAGCAGCACGGCCGCTCCGAATACCGCGATCACGGCGCCGGGCAGGCCGATCAGGAAGATCACCGCATAGAGCCCGAGCGCCCTGCCGAAGAAGTGGAAGCCCGAGGTGAAGTCGGACGACCCAAGCTTCTCGCCGCGGAAGCGCTTGAGCGCCATCGAGTAGAAGCTCGCGTACAGCGCCGGGAAGCAGATCATCAGCGAGACCGAGCTGAGGACCAGCACCATGATGGAGCCGACCAGGTACTGGCGCAGGTCATCGCTGATGATCCCCCACGCCTGCCCGATCCACGCCTTCAGCCCGAGGACCGGCGTCAGCGGCTCGCGCGGCTCCTCCTCGACCTTCTCGTCGGGCTCCTCGTCGGCTTCCGCCTCGTCCTCGTCGGGCTCGTCCTTCTCGAACTCGTCGATGACCTGCTGGGCGGAGCGCCACGTGTCGTCGCCGCCGCGCGCCACCAGCAGGTCCTCCGCCTCGAAGGCGTCCTCAAGCAGCTCCTCGATTTCGCTCCACGGCACCGGCCCGAGGGCTTTGCCGCCGAGCTGGTAGTACCACACGGGTTCATCGCGGTCGAAGCCCGCCATCAGCTTCCCACCTCCGCCCCCCGCGCGTCGGCGTCAGCGGCAGAATCCGTCCATGAACGTCACCAGCGCGGCGGCCGCATCGAGCATCTCCTGCACCGGGATCTGCTCGCGGTCGGAGTGCGCCACGCCAAGTGTGCCCGGCCCGAAGACCACCGTCGGAATCTCAAGCTGATTGTTGTAGAGCCACGCGTCGCATGAGGCGGTCATCGCCGACACGTCGCCGGCCTTGCCGACCGCCTGCGCGGCGTCTTGCAGCGCCAGCACCACGGGGTGATCGGGCGCGATGACGTTCGCGTCATGGCGGTAGGTGAACTCGATCTCGAAGTTCTTCGGATCGGCCAGCCACGGATCGCCCGAATCGCGCACCGCCGCCTCCATCTCGGCCATGACCTGCTCCTTGGTGCGGTCGGGCAGCAGGCCGAGGACGCCCTTGAGGTTCGCGCGCTGCGGCGCCTGTGCGGGCCAGTCCCCCGCCTCCAGCCGCCCCACGGTCAGCGGCATCGGGTTCTCGAACTGGTCGAAGAGAGGGTACTTGCCGCGCGATTCGGCGAGAATGCGGTCGTGGTACTCGGTGAAGATGCGCACGACGTCGATGGCCTTGAGCAGCGCGCTGACGGTGCCACCGGGCATGCCAGAGTGGCCGGCCTGGCCGTAGACAGTGGCGTCGAACCAGACCGCGCCGCGCACCTGCGGCAGCAGCACGAAGTCCGTGGGCTCCAGCACGACGCAGGCGTCGGCGGTGTCGCCGTAGCGCGCCATGGCGACGCTCCCGTTGCCGCCGATCTCCTCCTCGATCACGAGGTGCGCGATGAGGTCGCCCGCGAGCTGGATGTCCAGCTCATCAAGGAGCTTGAAGAGCAGCCAGACAGTAGTGGCCTGGCCCTTGGCGTCGCAGGCGCCGCGCCCGTGGATGATACCGTCCTCGAGGCGCGCGGTGAACGGGTCCACGTGGCCGCTTGAGGGCGGGACCACGTCGAGGTGCGTGTTGAGCAGCAGGGACTTCCCGCCACCGGTGCCCTTGCGCACCGCGCGGACGTTGGGGCGGTCGCCATACTGCGTCACGACCGGGTATGAGTAGTCGGGATCGTCCTTGATGGCCTCGGTGACCTCGACGAACTCGACCTCATCGGCGACCTCGCTCATGCGCTCGTGCATGTAGCGCATGGCCGGGCCCTCATTGCCGACGGTGGACTCGAACGCGATCAGCTCGGACAGCAGCGCGACCGCGTCATCATACAGGTGGGATGCGGCTTCGAGGTGCGGATTGCTCATGTCGATCTCCTTGGAGGCGGGCTGCGAGTGGCAAGCGTCAACGACAAACGACGCGAGCGGGCAAGGTCAGCTCTACCGAGCTGCGCCCGCCGGATGCCCGGCATTATACCACATCATCCGCCACCGGCTAACCCGGCGGAGTCGCTCAGATCTCCATGTCGAGCAGCCGCCTGCTGGCTGCGTCGAGCGCCGCCCGGTGCGGGATCTCGTAGCGATTGCCCTGCGCATCCTCGATCGTCAGGTGCCCGGGCAGCGGCTCCTTGACCTTCTCCCGCACGTTGCGTACCACGATCGACGTCTCCCCACGATCGGTCGCCACCGTCCACTCCGCAACATCGCCCCGGTGCCGGATCGCGCTGATGGCAGTGATGACCGGCGTGAGGTAGCGCCGGCGCAGCTCGTCCTCGAGGAGCAGCCGCTGCTCGGGCTCGAAGCCCTCCAAGTCGCACAGCAGCCCGATGTCCGCCTGCTTGTCATCGAGCACCGCGAGCCAGCGCTCCGGCTCACTCAGCGGGAAGAGCCGCACCACGCTCACCTCGCGCCACTCCCCCTCGCCCTCACGCATCTGCAGGCGCGCGTCCTCGCGGCGGAAGCACACGTCCGCGGGGGCGAGCGTCCGCCCTTCAGGCGGCAGTTCGGGCCATTCAGCGCCCGGCTCGTCGGCGGAGCCTGTTGGCAGCGTCTCCTCGCTCATCGTTGCACCGCGCTAACCGCCGAGATGTCCTGATAGGTCTGCACGAGCCGGTAGAACTCGCCCTCCGCGGCCAACAGCTCGTCGTGAGTGCCCATCTCCGCGATCTCCCCGTCCTTGAGCACGAAGAGCCGGTCGGCGTTCTTGAGCGTCGCGAGGCGGTGGGCAATCGCGAAGGTCGTCCGGCTCTTGACCAGCCGGTCGATCGCCTCCTGGATACCCTTCTCCGTCTCCACGTCCACCTGCGAGGTGGCCTCGTCGAGGATCAGGATCGCCGGATCGTGCAGCACCGCGCGGGCGATCGACAGCCGCTGCTGCTCGCCCGCCGAAAGCCCCTGCCCGCGCTCGCCAAGCAGCGTCTCGTAGCCATCGGGCTTCTTCACGATGAACTCGTGCGCGTTGGCGATCCGCGCGGCGCGGACGATCTCCTCGCGCGTGGCTCCGGGCTTCGCGTACGCGATGTTCTCGGCGATCGTCCCCGAGAACAGGAAGGTGTCCTGAGGCACGATGCCGATATGCCGGCGCAGGTCCTCGATGTGGATGTCACGGATCGGCACGCCGTCGATCAGGACCTCGCCCGCGTCTGTGTCGTAGAAGCGGCAGATCAGGTTGATCGTGGTCGTCTTGCCCGCGCCGCTCTGGCCGACGAGGCCGATCATCTCCCCCGCCTCGACCTCACAGGAGATGCCCTTGAGCACGGGCCGATGCGGCTCGTAGCCGAAGGACACATCGCGGAAGCTGACCCGCCCCTGCATCTCGGGCATCGCGACCGGCTCCTCGGCCTCGGCGACCTCGGGCTCGGTGTCCAGCACCTCGAACACGCGCTCACCCGCCGCCAGCGAGCGCGACGCCCAGTTGAGCAGCATCGACATGAAGCGCAGCGGCTGGTAGAACATGCCGACGTAGGTCAGGAAGGCGACCAGTGTCCCGAGGCTCATCGGGCCGAACAGCACCTCGCGGCCGCCCACGTACCACACGAGCAGCGTCCCGAGCATCATCACCAGCGACATCCCCGAGAAGAGGATCGACCAGACACGCTCGACGCCGGTGCCCGAGATCGCCAGCTCCAGGCTGCGGCTGCTGAAGTCATCGATGTGCCGCGGCTCCTGCCCGAAGGCCTTCGTCACGCGCAGGCCTGAGAGGGTCTCGTTCAGCACTGCATTCAGCCGCCCCCAGCGGTGGAAGAAGCGGTGCATGTAGTGTCGCACGCGCTTCCAGACGACCGTCGAGAGCAGCACCACGATCGGCGCGGGCAGGAACACGAACAGCGCGAGCTTCGCGTTCATCACCAGCAGTACGATCGTGATGCCCACGATCAGCAGCAGGTTCGTGGCGAGGTCCTGCGAGCCCCAGACGAGGAACTCCTGCAGCCGCCCGGTGTCCTGATTGACGCGCGAGATCACGTTGCCCATCTGCTGCTTGTCGTAGAAGCCCAGCGAGAGGAACTGCAGGTGGCGGTAGAGCTGGACGCGGATGTCATGGCTGATGCGGTTGCCCAGCCACGCCGAGAGCCAGGCCCGCGCGGCGCCGAGGCCCGACATCAGCACGTGCGCAATCAGCAGCGCCAGCACGAGCGTCCCGAGCAGGCGCACGCGCTCATCGACCGGCCGCGGCTCGCCCCGCGGCGCGAGCACCTCGTCCATCAGCGGCTTCTGCAGGTAGGGCGGGATGAGCCCGAGCGCCGTGTGCGCCAGCGCGATCAGCGACAGGCCCAGCGCCTGCCGCCAGGCCGGCAGCAGATAGAGCGCGAGCCGCCGGAGTGTCTGCGAGCGCGGGAGGCAGGCCGGGCAGACCTTGGTGCCCTCCGCCAGTGGCAGGCCGCAGCGGGGGCAGCGCTTCTCGTCCTCCTCCGGGACCTCCGCCTCCTCGCCGCTCAGCCACTTGCCCAGCGCCCCCGCCACGGTGGTGAAGCGCCCTGCCCGCGCGTTGGTGTAGCGCACCAGCTCGATGTGGGTGCCGTTGCGCGAGACCTCCAGCGCGCCGCCGCCAACCAGCGTCTGTGCGGTCGCATCGCTCAGCTCGTCGAGGGGAAGCTCGATCCGGGGCGTCGCGCCGTCGCCATCGGCGATGACCCACAGGTGCTGCTCGCCGATGACCAGCCACTCACTGCCGAAACGTCCATCGGGGAGCAGGTCGGCCTGCGCGCAGACGCGCACTTGCTCGTCGGGCGAGAAGCCCTCCGGAGGGCACGGCGCGGGAGATTCGGCGTCGTTGCGCATATTCAGTCACTCCCCCCGGGGAGCGCGGCGGTCGCGCGACCGGCTCTAGATCGGCAGGACGCGGTTTGCGAGCACGTATAGGCCAACCGCGGCCGCGAGGCCGACGAGAACTCCCGCCCACCACGCGCCCACCGCAAACGCGAATAGCGCCCCGGGCCCGACGGCGAGCATCGCGCAGCCGAAGAAGCGGATCATGCATCCGGGTGTGGGCTTGTCCACGTAGCCACCGCGGACGTAGCCCGTCGCCTGCCCGACCGTCTCCGCCTCAACGATCAGGTAGATCGCGATCGCCACGTACACGACCAAGGCGATGATGTGCTGCGGTTCCATCTCAGCCCCCAAGTGCCGACTACCGGTTCCCGATGCCCGCCGTCAGTCCAGTCCGAGCACCACGCGCTCCATGATGTCGCACGACTCCTCGGCGTCCGCCTGGCTGATGACCAGCGGCGGGGCCACGCGGATCACGTTGCCATGGAAGCCGACCGCGCCACAGCACAGGCCCTCGGTCGCGCAGGCGTCGATGACCTGCCACATGATCTCGGGAGCGGGCTCCTTCGTCTGCTTGTCACTCACGAACTCCATGCCCATCACGAGCCCCATGCCGCGCACATCGCCGAGATACGGCGACTTCTCCTGCAGCTCCTGCAGGCGGCCCTTCATGTATGCGCCCATCTTCTCGGAGTTCTCGACGAGCTTGTCGCTCTCCATGATGTCGAGCACCGCGTGGGCGGCCGCGCACGAGACCGGGTTGCCGCCGGTGGTCGAGGACGCCTCGCCCGGCTCGAAGGTCTCCATGATGCGCTTCTCGACCATGAGGCACGAGGTCGGGATGCCCGAGCCGATGCCCTTGCCGATCGGCAGGAAGTTCGGGCGCAGGTCCTCATGCTCGGCGGCGAACATATTGCCGGTGCGGCCGAAGCTCGACTGCACCTCATCGAGGATGAAGAGCGCGTCATGCTCGACGCACCACGCCTGCAGCGCGGTCAGCCAGCCCTCGGGCGGGAAGATGAAGCCCGCGCCGCCCTGGTAGGGCTCGCAGATGACGCCGCCGACGTTCCCCGTGCTCTGCGTCTTCACCACGAGGTCGAGGAACGACAGGCACTTGAAGTCGCAGGTTTCGCACTCGAGATCGAACGGGCAGCGGTAGCAGTAGGGGTAGGGCGATTGGATGTGCCCGGTCAGCACCGGCCCGTAGCGGTACTTCGTGCCCTGCTTGCCCGCGGCGGCCATCGCCATGCCGGTGCGGCCGTGGAAGCCGCCGTAGAACGAGATGATCTCGTGCTTGCCGGTGAAGCGCTTGGACATGCGCATCGCAGCCTCGGTGGCCTCCGAGCCGGTGGTGACCATGAAGCACGAGTCGAGGTTCGGCGGCGTGACCGCCACCATGCGCTTGGCGAGCGTGACACGCTCGGGCGTGGGGAAGTCGTACGGGTTCATCAGCCGCCCGACCTGCTTCCGGATCGCCTCGACGTGGTGGGGGTGGCAGTGGCCGACGTTGGTCACGAGCACCCCGGAGGTCCAGTCGATGAACTCGTTGCCGTCGACGTCCCAGATGCGCACGCCCTCGGCGTGATCCCACACGAATGGCTGCTGGCGGCTCGTGGCGCCGCCCTCATACTGGTCCGACATCTTCATGTACTCGGCCGACTTCGGGCCGGGAAGGGTGTACTTGGGCATTGTGCTTGGCTCCTTCGAAAGGCAACGGCGACGGGCTGGAAGCCCGTCCTACAAACGGCTGACGACACGGCGACGGGCTGGCAAGCCTGTCCTGCAAACGGCAAGGCAACGGCGACAGCGTGCGGGCGAGGGCGCCCGCACCACAATTGGCGGCTCAGACCTCGCGGTATGCGCCGCTGAGGGCCTCTTCGACCTCGGTGTTGACGGTGAAGCGCGGCGGCTGGCCGTCGAGGTAGAGATCCACGTCGCCGATGATCTTGTGGCGGATGTCCCAGCCCGCCTCCACCGAACACCACCCGAGGTGCGCCGAGAGCGTCGCGGTGGGCAGGCTGAACAGCTCCATGTCCGCGGGCGGCGGCTCGGTCTCGTAGACGTCGATCCCCGCGCCGGCGATCCAGCCCTCCCGGAGCGCCTTCGTCAGCGCCTCGGTGTTCACGATCGCCCCGCGCGCGGTGTTGACGAGGAACGCGCTCTCCTTCATCATCTTGAACTGCGGCTCGTCGATCAAGTAGCGCGTCTCCTCGTTGAGCGGCGCGTGGATCGTGATGTAGTCGGCCTCGCTCAGCACGTCTTCGAGCGAGAACTGGGCTTCGAGGCCCATCGCGGCGAGGCGCCGGTCGCCCATGTAGGGGTCGCAGACAATCCGGCGGCCGAAGATGTTCTCGGTCATGCGGTAGACGCGGGAGCCGATGCGGCCCGCTCCGACGATGCCGAGCGTCTGGTCGCTCATGCGGTGGATGTCGCCCAGAGTCGAGAAGTCCCAGATGCCGGTGGCCGAGGACTCCTCGAGGATCGCGCGGCTGGTGAAGAGGCGCCGCGCGCAGGAGAGCAGCAGGGCCACCGCCTGCTCGGCAACCTCCTGGGCGCAGTAGTCGGGGATATTCGCGAGGCGGATGCCGTACTTGGTGCAGGCCTCGGCATCCACGTTGTCGTAGCCGATCCCGTGGCGTACGATCAGCCTGCACTTGTCGAGCTGCGCGATGACCTCTTCGGGCATCGGCGCCATGTTGACGATGACGACGTCGCAGTCGCGGATCGCGACCACAAGCTCGTCCTGCGGCGCGAGCTTGAGCTGGTGGTGCGAGAAGTCGATGTCACGCTTGGCCATCTCCTCGACTTCCCAGTCGAGGTTGTCTTCGATGTAGTCGGTAATGACGATCTTCGCCTGGCTCATGTCGGACCTCCGTAGAAAGGCAGTTGCCAGCTTCCAGTTGCCAGTTGCCAGCGAAGGGCAAACGGCGAACGGCGTGGGCAGTTCCGCGCGTGTCTTCGCCGGAAGAGATGGAGAGACCTGCATGGGGCCATCGTCGTTCCCCCCCTCTCCCGCTTGCGAGGCGCCGTTTGCCTCGCCAGGGAGAGGGGGTCGGGGGGTGAGGCGCCGTTAGGGCAGGAAGTTGTACATCCGCCTGTTCGCGAGAATCCCCCACAGCCCCCACCCCGCGCCTGCGGTGAACTCGCCCAGGATCAAGCCGAGGAAGAACGTGGACGCCGGCGCGAAGGCGCTCATGCCTCCGTAGCGCAGGATCACGACCTTCGCCAGCCAGCTCACGAGGATCGACGGTGCGAAGAGCGCCATCGACCAGCTTCCCGAGACCGCGTAGCCCGCCGGGTGGAGGCTCCACCAGACGTAGCGTGTGCGCATCCAGACCAGCAGGAGCGTCATCCCGAGGCCCCAGACCATCCCGCCCAGCACGAACCAGTCCGGCTTCCCGGGGCTGATGAGCCAGCGTTCGAGCAGCGAGAAGGCCTCGCGGCCCTTCGACGACCAGTTCCCGCCACCGTTGCGGAAGAATGCCTCAAGCAGTACGCCCCAGCCCAGCACGAGCGCGACCGCCGCCGCGAGCATCATCGCCCCGGCGAGGCCTCGCTGCGACAGGTTCGTCTCATTCGCGAGCTTCATGCCCTCGATCTGATGCGGCATCGGGTGGCTGCGATGCGCGCGCGTGATCGAGTGCAGGAAGGCGAAGCCGATCAGGTCGTTCTTGCGGAACGCGCCCGCGCCGAGGCCCTCGGTCATCATCACCTGTGGACCGATGAAGTGCAGATCGTGGACCGGCGAGCCCAGCTCGGCTCGGATGCGCGCGATCGCGATCGAGATCAGCAGGTAGAACACGATGAAGGCCAGTGCGGGCGCGAGCGCCATCTTCGCCTGCTGGCAGAAGATCACGAGGGTGACGATCCCCCCCACCGCGCCGATCATCGCCCACGGGTAGGGCATCGGCTCGCCGGAGTCGTCCACCTCACGCTCCCCCAGCACGCTCGTCACGGCCTGGCGGATGTGCCTGCGCGACGCCCACAGTGAGAAGCCCGCCACCGCCATGTACGCGCCGAAAGACTGCTCCTTGATCCACGGCGCGTTGGGCAGGTCGCCCCAGCCGACCGCGGACGAGAAAATCTTGAGCGCCTTCCACATCACGTAGAAGAACCACATCGAGAACGAGAGGTCCACGGGCGTGAAGAACGTGATCCCGACCACGAACGGGTAGACATTCAGCGGCGTCCATCCGATCGCGTTCCACGGCCGCGACTGGACCATGCGCCCCAGGTCGGTGCTGGCGCCGCGCGCGCCGGTGAGCGCGGGGATCTGCGGGTAGAGCTCGTGGAAGCCGTTGAAGCCGTCGAGGATGAATGCGACCGCGAAGCCGATCCACAACAGGCGGTCGCTGAAGATCGAGCGCTTCCCGGAGGTGCGCGTGCGCGTCATCTCCAGCGGAAGCTGCACGATCGGGAAGCTCAGCTTCGCCTCCTCGACCCAGTTACGACGCAGGAACGTGTTGAGGCAGAGCATGACGAAGAACAGGATCAGCGAGAAGAGAGACCACAGCAGCGCGGGGCGCACCCACGGCCGCCAGTAGGGGGTCATCAGCAGCGAGCCGCTCGAATCGTAGTAGGCCCACAGCGCGTCAGGGCTGCTGACCGTCAACCAGCCGGGCATGTCCTGCAGGAACAGCATGTCCCAGTTGTTCTCGGGGGTCGCGTACCAGTGCGGGTAGGCGACCACGGGGAGCATCGTCTGGAGCTGGTCGAGGCCCACCAGCGCCGATCCGACGCTGAGCATCACGTAGATCGTCACCAGCTCGCCGCGGTCCAGCGCCCACGAGGGCCTGATCCGCCGCACGAGCCGGTTGAGCGCGACGATCAGCAGCAGCGTGACGACCGCGGTGAAGATCAGCGAGACGGTGGTGGGGCGGCTTTGTCCGCGGATGTACCCCAGCAGGATGAAGATGACGTTGGGGACGAGAACGAGCAGGCCCAACAGCACAGCCCTCCACGTAACTGCGCGCGGAGGGCCGCCTGCCTGCGCGTCTACGCCGTCATGCTGCTTCTGGGTGGGGAGATGCACCGTCAGTGGAGCCTTCTCCCGGTGCAAAGCCGCGGGCGCCATGCGCCGAGGTGGCCGCTACCAGCGCCTGCGGTGCACCCATCGTGAGCGGATGGCACGGCTACTGACTCGCGCCGTCCCCCGCGTCGCTCTCAGCATCGGTCTGCGTGCCGCTATCCGTCTCGGTCCCGCCCTCGCCCTGATCATCGCCCGCCTGGTCGGCAGCGGCGTCGGCCCCGGTTTCTCCCTGGTCCTCATCCGCGGACGCGGGTTCCGCGCCAGCGTCCGTCGGCTCCTCCAGCGAACCGGGATCCAACGGGACGTCGCCGTCTTCGCCAGCCGGCTCCTTCCGCTCGACGACCAAGAAGTAGAGGCCGACGAGGATCGCCACAATCAAGATCAGCACGATTACTACGACCGCCGGGCTCACCTGTTGGTCCATCAGCATCCTCCTGCGTACCACGTCTCGCGGCAATCGGTCGAGATTGCTGTAGTCATGATAAGAGCGGCCCCGCGGACCGGGCCCAAGCACTCCACAGGCAGTCCGGAGGGTCTATTCGTTGCCACGCCAACTGTGACCTCCTCCGTTCTCAGGAACTTCCTTCGGGCTCCTGCAGTTGCTCCCGCAGCCCCTCGATCGGGAAGCGGTCGCCGGGGCAGGCCGTTGCGCCCAGCTCACTATGCCCGTGGACGTCCTCGGGCCGCAGGCGATACTTGCGCATCAGGTCGCGCAGCAGGCTTTCCAGCGCCGCCATCTGCTGCTTCGTCGGGCGGGCGGGCTGCTGGCCGCCGCCGGGATTCGCGCCGCTGTCGAAGTTCCCCACGAGGCAGACCCCGAAGTAGTCGTTGTAGCCGTACGTATGCGCGCCCATCATCCACTCCGGCCGACCCTCCTGCACGGCCCCGTCCGGCAGGATGACGTAGTGGTAGCCGATCGTGTACTCGTGCTCACGGTATTCGGCGGAGAAGCCGCGCTGCTCGTGCCACAGGCCGATGCGCTCGGCGTCGACGGTGTGCCCGTCCACGACGCCGCCGGTGGCGGTGTGATGGATGACGATCCCGGCGGGGCCGCGGAAGAACAGCCGTCGCGGCCATCGCGGGCCGAGACGCATCGTCAGCCCGCCCACGGTCACGATTGCGACCGCGAGCACGAGCAGGACGATGGCGGCGCGCCCGGCGTGCCACCGGGAGTTGTGTCCGAACAGCGGTCGTGCGGCCATGACGAGCGCTTCGCCGGATGAGGCGCGGTGTCCTCTCTCTGCGGCGCCGAGCCGTTTGGAGCGGAGGGGCTTCAGCCGCTCCGGGTCCGGTCCCCAACTCCAACAGCTCGGCGCCGCTGAAGCGCCGCCGCTCCATACGACGACAGCACCTCGGCGCCGCTGAAGCGCCGCCGCTCCATACGACACGACAGCACCTCGGCCCCGCCGGGAACGCTCCCCGCAGGTCCCCGCCTCCTCGTCCGCGAACTGTGCAGCGCGCAGGACAGACCGTCGGCAGGAGAGCGAGCGTCCGTCATGAAGGCAGCCGTCATCGTCGCGCCGCACACGGTGGAGATCCGCGAGACCGAGCGCCCGTCGCCCGCGCCGGGCCAGGCGCTGGTGCACGTCGAGGCCGTCGGCGTCTGCGGCAGCGACCTGCACGCGTATGAAGGCACGCAGCCGTTCTTCCGCTATCCGGAGGTCGGCGGCCACGAAGTCGTGGGCAGCGTCGTCGAGATCGAGCCGTACGAGACCAAGCCGCCGGCCATCCCGGCCCGCGCACAGCCTCGCCCGCCGCGCGTTGGCGACCGCGTGGTGCTCGACCCGTCGATGCCCTGCGGGGAGTGCTACCCGTGCCGGACCGGACGCTACAACTGCTGCGAGAACATGCGCGTGCTGGGCGTCCACGCGCCCGGCGCCTTCGCCGAGTACATGCTCGCGCCGCTGGGCTGCCTGCACGGCGTCTCCGCGGAGCTCTCCGCCGACGCGGCGGTGATGGTCGAGCCGCTCTCGATCGGCGTGCAGTCGTCCACGCGGGCGCGCGTGAGCGCGGAGGACACAGTGCTCATCATCGGCGCGGGGACGATCGGCCTGTCGGTGCTGCAGGTCTGCCGCTCGCGAGGCGCACGGGTGGCCGTGAGCGACCTCTCCGCCGGGCGTCTCGCCTTCGCGCGCGACCTCGGCGCCGTGGCGGCCGTCAGCCCCGCTGACGGCGACCTGCGCGAGGCCCTCGCCGACGACTTCGGCCCCAGCGGCCCGTCGGTGGTGATCGAGGCGGTCGGCAGGCCCGCCACCGTCCGCCAGGCGCTGGAGGTGGTGGCCGCCAGCGGCCGCGTGGTGATGCTGGGCCTGTGCACCGAGGAGATCTGCATCGAGGGCGCGCTGATGGTGCGCAAGGAGCTGGACTTCCTCGGCTCGCGGCTGCACGGCGGGACCGTGCCGCGCGCGATCTCACTGGTCGAGGACGGGGACGTCCACCCAGAGCGGCTTGTGACCCACCACATGCGCCTCGACGAGATCGAGCGCGCCTTTGAGCTGATGATCGCGGAGCCGGATACCACGCTGAAGGTGATCCTGACGCCATGACGCAGGAGCCGATCCCGGTGCTGATCATAGCCGGGCCGACCGCGGCGGGGAAGACCGAGGCCTCGCTGCAGGTGGCCGAACGCGTGGGCGGCGAGGTCATCTCGGCGGATTCGATGCAGATTTACGAGCGCATGGACATCGGCACCGCCAAGCCGACGGCTGAGGAGCGCGCGCGGGCGCCGATCCACCTCATTGACTTCGTGCCGCCAGATGGCGAGTACGCGGTGGCGGAGTTCACGCGCGACGCCGACCGGGTGATCGGCGAGGTGCACGCGCGCGGGCGCCTGCCGATCGTGGCAGGCGGCACGGGCCTGTACCTGCGCGCGCTCACCGAGGGCTTCGACTTCCCCCCGCCGCCCGCGGGCAGCGACGTCCGCGAGCGGCTCTGGGCAGAGGTCGCGGAGGTCGGCTCACAGCGGATGCACGAGCGCCTCGCGCAGGTCGATCCGCCGTCGGCGGAGCGGATCGCGCCTGCCGACGCGCGGCGGATCGTGCGCGCGCTGGAGGTCTATGAGCTGACCGGGCGGCCGATGTCGGAGGAGCGCGACGTTGACGCTAAGGCCGCCGCTAAGTATAATTGCGCCAAGTACGTCCTGACCCCCCCACGCAGGCTGCTCTTCGACCGGATCGAGCGACGGGTCGACGCCATGATCGACGCGGGGTGGCTGGATGAAGTGCGCGCGCTCATAGGCTCTGGCGTACCCCCCGACGCCCAGTCGATGCAGGCGATCGGCTACCGGCGTTTGCGGGAGCATCTGGACGGCGAGCGCGGCCTTGACGAAACGGTCGATCTGATTAAGCGGCACACCCGACGCTTCGCGAAACGCCAGCTCACGTGGCTGCGCGGCGGCGCCGACTACCGGTGGCTTTCACCGGTCGGCGAAGCCGCGCAGCGCACATGCCTATCGATAATCGTGACACAAGTGAGCCGCAACTGGGGACAGCAAAATCATGTCAGGCAAGCCGCAGATCCAGGACGAATACCTCAACGAGATGCGGACCAATAAGCGCCCGGTGGAGATCGTGCTGCTCGGCGGCAAATCTCTCCGGGGGGTCGTTGAGGGATTCGACGCATTCACGATCAAGCTGCGCTGTCGGCGCGACCAGGTGCTCGTATTCAAGAGCGCCATCGCTGTGATCGGCCCTGTACGCGCCCAGAACACCGACCGCTGACGTGACGGAGACGAACTGCGATGCCACTGCGCTTCACGAAGATGCACGGGCTGGGCAATGACTACGTCTACATCGACGGGCACGACCAGGACCTCGATCGCTTCGACCTGGGCAGGCTCTCCGCGCTCGTGTCAGATCGGCACTTCGGCGTGGGCAGCGACGGGCTGATCCTGATCCTGCCCTCGGAGATCGCCGACTTCCGCATGCGCATCTTCAACCCGGACGAGTCCGAGTCGAACATGTGCGGCAACGGCATGCGCTGCTGCGCAAAGTATGTCTACGAGCACGGGCGCACGGACGAGACCGAGCTGACCTTCGAGACGCTCGCGGGGATCATCAAGCCGCGGCTCACCGTCGAGGACGGGAAGGTCACCTGCATCACCGTGGACATGGGCGAGGCGCGGCTGGCGCGCGAGGACGTGCCGTTCGCGCCCGGCGACCCGGACCAGCCCGCAATCGACGAGGAACTCGACGTGGACGGGCAGATTGTGCGCATCACGGCCATCTCCGTGGGCAATCCGCACTGCATCATCTTCGTGGACAGCGTGGATGACGCGCCTGTGAACACGCTGGGCCCGAAGGTCGAAGTGCATCCGGCGTTCCCGGACCGCACGAACGTTGAGTTCATCCAGATCGTGGACCGCACGCATGTGAGGATGCGCGTGTGGGAGCGCGGCGCGGGCGAGACGCTCGCCTGCGGCACCGGCGCCTCCGCGACCTGCGTGGCCTGTGCGGTCAACGACCTGACCGATCGCGCGGTCGAGGTCGAGCTGCTCGGCGGCAGGCTGGACATCCAGTGGCGCGACGACAATCACGTGTTCATGACCGGCCCGGCGGTCGAGGTCTACGAGGGCATCCTGCCGGAGGAGTTCATCGCGCCGGCGGCTCTCTGACCTCACCCCGGCGCACGGTTCGTCAGGGGGCAACACCGGCGGCCGGACGCGTGTGGCCCCCGCGCATCAACCCACTGTCGGACGAGGGAGACGACGATGGAGCAGGCACAGCGACTTCAGCGCATCCCGCCCTATCCTTTCCGCGAGATCGCCGCGCTGAAGGCACAGATGATCGCGGATGGGAAAGAGCCGATCGACTTCGGCATCGGCGACCCGGACATGCCGACCCCGCAGTTCGTGATCGACGCGCTCTGCGAGGCCGCGAATGACCCCGAGACCCATCCCTACGATGAGTCGGGCTTCGGCACGGATCGCTACAAGAGCGCGATCGCTGACTTCGCGAAACGCCGCTTCGGCATCGACGTGGACCCCGACGGGGAGATTCAGAGCACCATCGGCGGCAAAGAAGCGCTCGTGCACGCCGTCTGGGCCTACATCGACCCGAGCGACGTCGTGCTCGTGCCCGACCCGGCCTACTCCGTCTACAAGGTGCAGACGAGTTGGTGCGGCGGCGCGGCGTTCCCGATGCCGCTGCGGGCCGAGAACGACTTCCTGCCGGACTTCAACGCCATCCCCGAGGCCGTCAGGCAGCAGGCCAAGATGATGTTCATCAACTACCCGAACAACCCCACCGGTGCGGTCGCGCCGCTGGAGTTCCTCGAGAAGGCCGTCGCGTTCGCGCGCAAGTACGAGATGGTCATCGTGCAGGACGCGGCCTACGCCGAGGTCTACTACGACGACGCCGACAGGCCGCACAGCATCCTTGAGATCGATGGCGCGAAGGATGTCGCGATCGAGATCCACTCGCTCTCGAAGACCTTCAACATGACCGGCTGGCGCGTGGGTTGGACATGGGGCGGCGGCGAGCACATCGAGGCGCTCTCGCGCGCCAAGAGCAACGTGGACTCGGGCACGTTCATGGCGATCCAGCGTGCGGCTGCCGCGGGGCTCGACAACTACGACGACTTCGCGCCGTCGATGCAGGCGGAGTACAAGCGGCGCCGCGACGCGCTGGTCGAGGGCCTGCAGAGCCTCGGCTGCCCGATTGAGGCCCCGCGCGCCACGTTCTACGTCTGGCTCCCGGTCCCGGAGGGCTACACCTCCGAGGGCTTCGCGAAGAAGCTGCTGGGCGACTGCCAGGTCCTCGCGATCCCCGGCGCGATCTACGGCACCACGGGCGAGGGCTTCGTGCGCATGTCCCTGACGATCAAGGGCGAGGACAAGCTCGCCCAGATCGAGCAGGCGATCGACAACATGAGAGAGGGCGGCGTCGCCTGGTAGGGACGCCGCCATGCGCGCGCAACGCGCGCGCCCGACGAGGTGATCGCGCTTTGAGCCACGATGACGACCGCAGAGACACAGAGCAGTCCGAAGTCGAGAGCGCGATCCTCGTCGGGATAGACGACCTCGAAGGCCGGAGCCGGCGGTCGATGCGAGAGCTGATCGATCTCGCGAAGACCGCCGGCGCCCAGGTCATCGACCTCGTGACCCAGCGCCGCGACAAGCCCGACATCCGCACCTTCATCGGCAGCGGCAAGGTCGAGGAGCTCGGCGCGCTCGTGGAGGGCGAGGGCGCCGACCTCGTGGTCTTCAACGCCGAGCTCTCTCCCGTGCAGAACCGCAACCTCGTCAACGCCATCGACTGCAAGGTCCTCGACCGCACCGAGCTGATCCTCGACATCTTCGCCCAGCACGCCCGCACGCGTGAGGGGAAGCTGCAGGTCCAGCTCGCGCAGGCGCAGTACTCCCTCCCCCGCCTCGCGGGTCGTGGAAAGATGATGGACCGCATCGGTGGCGGATCGGCCGGGATCGGCGTGCGAGGCCCCGGTGAGACGAAGATCGACACCCAGCGGCGCGTGCTGCGCCGCAGTATCCAGCGACTCGAGCGGGAGATCGGCGACGTCCGGCGGCGGCGGAAGATCGAGCGCCAATCGCGCGAACGCTCGGGCCTCCCCAGCGTCACGCTCGTCGGCTACACGAACTCGGGCAAGTCCACGCTGCTCAACGCGCTGGCGGGCTCGCGCGAGGTCGTGGTGGGCGACCGCCTCTTCGAGACGCTCGACCCCACCACCCGCCGAATCGAACTGGACGAGGGCCGGCACTGCCTCGTCACCGACACCGTCGGCTTCATCCAGGACCTCCCGACGCAGGTCGTCGCGGCCTTCCGCGCCACGCTTGAGGAAGTCACCGACGCGGACCTGCTGATCCACGTGGTGGACGCATCGTGGCCCGCAGCGTGGGAGCAGTACGAGGCCGCCTCGACGGTCCTCGGCCAGCTGGATGCGCTGGAGATCCCGATGATCGTGGCGCTCAACAAGATCGACGCGGTGAGTTCCGAGCGCACGCTGCGGATCATCGAGAGCCGCATCGACAACACGCTGCGCGTTTCGGCGCAGGAGGGCGAGGGGCTCGATGAGTTGCGCAAGCGCATGTCCGACCTGCTCTTCGCGCACCTGATCAAGGTGACGTTGCACATTCCCTACGATCGGATGTCGCTGATGGAGTTGCTCAACGAGCGCGGACACGTCTCTGAGACGAAGTATGAGCCGGAGTACGTGATCACGCGCGTGGAGATCGACGAACCGACCCTCGCGCGCGTGCGTGAGTTCGTGGTGAGCGACTGACGTCCGGCGGGCGGCGGCAACGATTGCCTCACCCCCCGGCCCCCTCTCCCTGGAAATTGCGCGCCTCACGCCGCGGAGTGACGATCACCTCTCAGGCGCAATTTCAAGCGGGAGAGGGGGTGAACAGCAACAGCAACGGCATGTCCACATTCACTTCCCGCACAACCGCAACGTCGTTCTCCCCCCTCTCCCGCTTGAAACCGCCACGACTACTTGCTGCCCCGTCCACGGCCTTGCGCGGCGGTTTCCAGGGAGAGGGGGGCCGGGGGGGTGAGGTGCCGTGAGGCGGGGGAAATAGGTTGACCCGTTACTCGCGCTGCGCCTCGGTGAGAGACCACCGCTCGTACTGCTCCAGCACGAAGCGCGTCAGCAGCTCCTGAGGGCCTGCGTCGTCGCCGGCAGCGCGCTCCAGCGGCCAGAGGTCCTTGCCGGCGACGAGCGTCCGGGCGATCTCCTCGCGCTGAATTTCGGCCTCAGACAGCTCCGGCCGCGTCACCGAGGGCAGCACCGGCAGGCAGTCCCACGTCCCCGGCCCGAAGTCCAGCGACCAGTTCAGGATCCACTCGTACGAGGAGATGTAGCGCGCGTCATCGGGCGCCACCGCATCCGCGGGCACCGCCACGACGACCAGGTCCGGCTGCAGCTTCCTGACATTCGCCTTCGCCCATTGCTCCAGCTCTTCGACCGATGCGTCGGTCGGCCACGTCGTGACTTCGACCTCACCGCTCCAGCCGGGGACGGCCATCAGCACGTCGCGCAGCATCCCGTCGTAGGGCGGCATCGCGATCGCGCGCACCGGCTCACCGGCGCAGCCCTTCGCCAGCGTCTGCGCCATCTGAACGTCCGGCGGAGCCACGTCGCTCAGATCGACCTCGCGGCCCGCGATCGCGCGCGCGACCGTCTCCGCGATCAGCTTGTGACCGTTCATGTTCGGGTGGACCGCGTCGCTCGTTGCCAGCGCGTACGCGTGCGGGTCGTGCTCCCGCAGCGACGCGAACGCCTGGTGCGCGTCCGCCACCGACAGCGAGTGCTCCGCGGCGACCTCGCGGACGACCGCGCAGTAGGCCTGCTGCGTCTCCAGCGAGTGGCCGCCGAAATTCGTCGAGAGCGTCGGCGTGCACAGCACCACCGCGGCCTCGGCCGCGAGTAGCCTCTCCACGAGCTCCTGCAGGCTCTGGCGGTAGTCTTCGGGAGGCGTCGAGCGTGACATGTCATTGATGCCGAACATGACCACGACGAGATCGGGGTCGCGCGCGATGACGTCGCGATCGAGGCGCGCGAGCCCGGCGAGCGTTGTGTTGCCGCTGATCCCCGCGTTGATCATCACCGGCTCGGACGCCGGATACAGGCACCGGAGGGCGACGCCGAGCATGTCCGTCCAGGCGCGCTTCGAGCCCGTGTGGTAGTAGGCCCCGGTGATGCTGTCGCCGAAGCACACGATCGTCGGCGCCCCGCCCTCGGCCAGCAGCGCGACCGCGCGCGCGGGCGTCGGCGCGTCATCTCCATGCGAGGCCATGAGCGCTCCTCCGAGCATCAGACTCACCATCGCCACGCGTGCCATCTGCAGCGCCCCTCTGCCGTCGATCACAGCTCCATCACCGCTGCGAGCGTGTCGCCCTCGGCCGCGTACGGATGCTGCGGCGGCAGGGCCACGTCACAGTCCGCACGGAAGCAGCCGTACTGCCAGAGCCACCCGTCCGCGGGTGAGACGATCTCCACGATCTCCAGCGTGTCATCGCGGATGATGTGCCCGAGGCGCTGGCCCTCGCTCACGTGATCGCTCGTCTCCAGTCCGGCTTCGACGAACAGCCCCGAGCAGGGCGCAGTCAGCTCGTGCTTGCGGGCGGCCTCCTCCGCCGAGTCGCGCCCGAACTGCACGTAGGGGCCGTCGAGCTGCTCGATCTCGCCCTCGATCATCCCGAAGAGCTTCGCGAGGTTGCTCGCCGCGCGCAGGCCCAGCGTGACCTCCTTCTCCCGGATGACCCACTGCGGCGCAAGCTCGATGGTGATCGACCCGCGGCCACTGTTGTTGAAGAGCGCTCCGATCATGGTCGCGCCCGTCGTGTTCGGCGTGGCCGGTCGCCACTGGATGAAGCGGATGCCCGCGACCAGCGCCATCTCCCGCGAGAGCCCCTCCTCACGTGCGAGCGTCGCGGTAGCGGTGAAACGCGACCACGAGTGCAGGTCGAGGCAGCGCGTGCAGCCCTCCACGACCGCCTCGTGCAGCGCGTAGCTCACCCGCTCGGTGTCATTGCCATCCGCGACACCGGGCCAGGTGCGGTTCATGTTGTGCCCCTCGTCATCGCCGTAGGCCTGCTCCGACCCCAGGTTGATGTGCGAGCGGCGGTGGCGCACCGCGGGCAGGTTGGCGAAGGGCACCAGCCGCACTTCACCCGCCACCAGCTCGCGCTCGCAGAGCTCCTTGAAGCGCCGGATCGACTCGCAGCCCTGCACCTCGTTCCCGTGCTGGGCTGCGATGACCAGCAGCGTCTCGCCCGCGCGCCCCGAGCCGATCCGCCACCACGGGATGCGCACCTCGGAGCCGTCCGTCAGCTTCGCGACCGCGTGATCGAGCTTCGCCTCCGGCATGAGTGTCCTCCTGTCAGCTCAGTATGCTCGATTCGAGACGACACTTGCGAGCGGATCGCCGGGATCGGAGTAGGGGTGCTGGTCCGCCAGGCTCACGTCCGGGTTGGGCCGGTGGCTGCCGAAGCGCCAGAGCCAGCCGCCGACGGGCGCGGCGATCTCTACCACGGAGAGGTCGTCGTCGCGGATGATGTGCCCGAGCCTCTGCCCCGCCTCGACGCGATCCTCGAGCGCCAGGCCGGGCTGCTCGACGAACAGGCCGCTGCAGGGAGCGCGCACGACCGTCGTGTTCTCATCGGTGATCCGAAGGCCGCAGTCGGGTGGGATCTCCGGCTCACCCTCCATCATCCCGAGCACCTTCGCGATGTTGCACATCGCTCGCACGCCCACCTGGACTTCGCGCTCGTAGACGCAGTTCTGCCCGGCGAATTCGATGCACACCGCCGATCCGCCGCGCCCAACCACGGTGTTGCGGATCTGCGTGTGCGAAGCGGGCGTCGAGTGCACCTGGTGCCACCAGGTGAAGCGGGTGCCCGCCACATCGGCCATCTTCGCGCTGTCCGCGCCCTCCCACCGGAGCGTGGAGGCGGCCCAGAAGCCGTTCCAGGAATGCAGATCGACCACATGCGTGGCGCGCTGCGCGAGTGCCTCGTCGAGCGAGGCGACGAGCCTCTCGATGTCATTGCCCTGCGCGTCACCGGGCCACAGCCCGTTCATGTTGAAGCGCTTGTGCAGCTCCGTCTGCTTCTCCTCCGGCCCGATCATGGAAGAGTTGCGCCGGTGCCGGATTGCGAGCAGGTTGCCGAAGGGCACGAGCAGCGCGGTGCCGCTCACAATCCCCTCGGCACAGATCGGGGCGAAGCGCCGCAGCACCTCGATGCCGTGCACCTCATTCCCGTGCTGGGCGGCGATGGCCAGCAGCACCGGCCCGTCGGCGCCCGAGTCGATCTCCCACCACGGCGTGCGCAGCGTCTCACCGTCGGTCAGTGTCGTCTCCACGTGGCTGAGCGTGATCTCTGCTGCCATGAGCAGTCTCTCCGGTGTACGACGTAACGCGCAGCCCACTCCCCCGCGTCAGGGACGAGCAGGCTGCGCGGCTTCATCAGATGATTCGCACGGTCACGTCGCGCCGTCCGGTGGAGCGGTAGTAGGTCACGTCCGGCCAGCCGAGCGCCAGCGCCGCGTGCAGCGTTTGCCCGTCGGGCACGTGCAGCGCTCGACGGAGCGTCTCGTCGAATCCGGCCGGGATGGTCAGGAAGCCGAGCGCGCAGGTCCCGAGGCCCTTCGTGACCGCCGCGAGCATCAGGTTGCCCACGGCGTAGTGCACGCTCTCCCCGCCCGTCGGGTCCTGTTCCGGGGCGTGAGCGAGCAGCAGCGTCGGGGCGCCCCAGAGCATCCGGTCATCGCCGCGCTCGTGCGCCCGCAGGATCAGCTTGACCGCGGGCGCGATCTCGTCGAGGCCGCCGACGGCCTCCTCGCCCATCTGCGCGATCATCCCGGCACGGCTCTCCTCACCCTCCAGCGCCGCGAGCAGGCCGCTGTAGAAAGCCGCCGCGGCGTTGCGCACTGCGTCGAGTTCGGCGGGATCCTTGATGACCGTGAACTGCCACGTCTGCCCGTTGTGCCCGCTCGGCGCCAGCACCCCGGCGTCGATCAACTCGTGGATCAGCTCGTCGGACACCTCGCCATCGGTGTAGCGCCGAATGCTCCGCCGCTGGCGCAGCAGCGTCACCAGCTCGTCGTAGCCCACCGCAGGCGCCGACGGCACCTCAGCGATGCGCTCCTGCGGGATCTCCGGATGGCTGATCGCGTTCTCCGGACAAACCGCGACGCACTGCCCGCAGACGATGCACTCACCCACGCCTCGCGGCTGAGCGCTGTTCTTGCGGAGCTTCATCACCTCGAAGCTGCAGGCCGCAACACACTTCCCGCAGACGATACATGCTTCCTCATTGACCTCGGGTCGAGGGGCACGACTCATTTCCTCACCTCTGCAGTTGACGGGTCCTGTGTTCGTACGTGCGCGCGCGGTTCAGATGAACTCGATCTCCGCGGCGCGCTTGTCCACCGAGCGCAGGTACTCCTCGGTCGGGTAGCCGACCACCAGCGCGGCGTCAAGCGTGTGGTCCTCCGGCAGGCCGATGAACTCTCTCACCCGCGGGTCATGCTCCGCCACCGCGGTCAGGACGCCGATCAGGCAGGTCCCGAGGCCCATCGTTGGCGCCATCAGCATGAAGTTCGCGACCGCGTAGTGCGCGCTCTCAAGCCCGGTCGGGTCCTCATCGGGCGAGTGCACGACCACCAGCGTCGGCGCGCCCCACAACAGGCGGTCGCCGCCGCTCTTCTGCGCGGCCACGATGCCCTCCAGCAGCGGACGCGCCTCCTCCAGCACCGACACCGCCTCCGTGCCGACCTGCAGCCGCAGCATGAACTTGCTCATGCGGCTCTCCAGCATATTCAGCAGGAATGAGTAGATCGCTGCGATCCGCCGCCTGATGCGCGCCATCCGCTCGGGGTCCTGGATGATCGTGAAGCACCACGACTGCGCGTTCAGGCCGCTCGGGGCCTGTACCGCCGCCTCGATCAGCCGCATGATCTCGTCCTCGCCGACCTGCTCGTCGGTGTAGCTGCGGATGCTCCGGCGCTTGCGCAGCAGGTCGAAGAGCAGCTCGGACGTCACGCCCTCCGCGGCGGGCAGCAGCTCGCGGAAGTGCTCGGGGTTCATGCCGGGATGCGTGATCGCGCCGGTCGGGCAGACCGCCATGCAGTGCCCGCAGCGGAAGCACGGAGCTGCGCCGGTCGCCACCGGGCAGCGTTCGCCCGGCTCCAGCACGTCCAGCGAGCAGACCGCCATGCACTTCCCGCACTGTCGGCAAAGATCGGGGTCAACCACAGGCCGCCCCTCGGGCTTCATCATGCGCGCCACCTCCCTCTCACACTCCAACCACGGACTCCATCATCACGTACCACGGCCCGCTATGCGCGTCGAGCGCGGTGCGGGCCTCGCGGCTGAAGGGCAGGACCATCGACACTTCCGAGACGCGCCGCTCGAAGCCCAGCGCCGCCGCCCACGCGGCCTCGGGCGCAGCGTCGTCGAGGATCAGGCCGATCATCTCCCGCGGCGCCAGCGACAAAAGGCTGGCGAACGCATCGTTGCTCATGCGGAGCGCGGCGATGTCGTAGGCCATCGAGACCGTGTGATCCTGCCCCTCGACCCGCACCTGCGCGTCGGCGAAGGTCGCGGTGGAGATCGGACCGCTGCCGCTCATCTCCGCGACCACCGTCGGCTTCACGGGCGAGTCGATCTTGTGCCAGCGCCACAACTCCTCACTCAGCGGCGCGAAGCCCTCGTAGCCCGCGAAGTACTCGTCCAGCAGCGCCCGCAGGCCCTCCGCCTCCGCCTCGGCGTCCACGGGCAGCGCGCCGCAGCCGCTCCTGTCCCGCCGCGCCGCCATCAGCATCGACGCACGGGCGCGCTCCTCGTAGCCCAGGCGCGCGTAGAAGTGATAGGGGTGGTCGTCCGGGTTCGTGTACAGGACGGCCGCGTCGAGCCCGACGCGCTGCATCACCTCGTGCGCGCGTTCCATGAGTTGCCGCGCGAGGCCCTGCTTGCGGTGCTCGGGGTCGGTCGCGACGCTGTCGATGATCCCGCAGCGCATCGTCCGCCCACCGAGCTGCAGCGGCTGGACGCAGACGATCACCTGCGAGACCAGTCGCTCGCCGTCCAGCGCCGCCTGGCACATACGCAGGTCGGTGCCGGGCCGCGCGAGGTACCACTCCGAGAACGCCTCGTCGAAGGCCATCGCGCCCTCGTACTGCGCGAACGCGAGATTGTCCAGCCGCGTGACCTGTGCGGCGAGATCGGGCACGTCAGCGAAGTCACTGAGCACGTACCCCGGCGCGCGAGCGCGCATTGCCATCCTCTCCTCAGTCGCGCCTGCCCAACTCGACGATCGCCTCCGCGTAGGTCGCGACCGCCTCCACCGGGACATTATACGGAATGTGATTGCCCACCGAGAAAAAGTAGCCCGGGCAGTCGCGTCCCAGCGAAGCGCAGCGCTCGACCTCCGCCCGGATCTCATCCTCGGTCCCGAAGGTCAGCGCCCGGCAGTCAACGTTGCCGATGATTACCTTCTCCTGACCGTAGTTCTCCACGACGTAGCGCAGATCGGTCATCGGCTCGAAGATGAAGCCGTCGACCCCGAGTTCGGCAAGATCGTCGATGAACTCCGTGTAGTCCCCGTCCGAGCAGAAGAGCAGGATGATCCCCGCTTCTTTGAGCGGCTCCCAGAGACGCTTGTAGCGGGGGAAGACGTGCTCGCGATACCACTCCGGCCGGAACACCGCGCCCTCGGTCCAGACGATGTCATCGTGGCAGATGAAGACCTTGCAGCCGCACTCCGCCTGCGCGCGATAGCTTGCCAGCGAGACCTCGCAGAAGCCCTCCAGCACCTCGTCGAAGCGCTCTTCATCGAGCGCCGCGGCGGTCAGGAACATCTCCCAGCCGAAAGTCAGGATGCACCAGGAGAAGATTGTGTTGTAGTAGCCGCCGGGCACGACCGCGGTGGGCGTCTGCTCCTGCGCCGCCCACCAGCGCTGCGCGAAGTGCTCGACGAGCTCCTCGTGCGCAGGCACGGGTATATCCGCCAACGGGTCGAAGTCCAGCACGTCCTGCACGTCGCTGAACGGGCAGTCGCGGTTGTCCGTGACGTGGAAGTCCTCGCTCCAGACGGCCGTGCCCATGTGCGTCATGCGTGGCTGGCTCGGATGCGCCATGTTGAACCAGCGCAGGTCGTAGTCCCACTCGCGCACCAGCGCCACCGCCGCCTCGGCCGCCTCCTCGCGCTTGCGCGGGTCCAGCCCGGTCAGGCGCTTGACCCACGCGGGGTTCGAGACGTACTCGGTGTGCGGAATCTGGTCCGGCATCTGCAGGTTCAGCGCCTGCCATCCCCGCTCGTAACTCATCCGGATCTCCCCAGGGCTGCGCGACGTGGTGCAGAGTTTGTGCTTCGCCGCCGGCCTCGCGAAGTCCTCCGGGCAGGCGAACTGCCGTCCACCGGCGAACTCATCGCCGTCAAATCTTCAGGAGGAGGTCGGCCATGCGCCGCAGCAGTGAGCCGGACGTCATCGCACGCTACGCCGCCGATGAGAGCAACACGTTCTTCGCCGAAGACGTGCAGGCGGTCGTCTTCCCCGAAGACGAGGCGAATGTCGCGCAGATCCTGCGCGAGGCGACCGCCGCCGGCACGCCCGTCACCGTCTCCGGCGGCGGCACCGGCCTGACCGGCGCGCGTGTCGCCACCGACGGCGGTCTGGTCGCCACGGTGGAGCTGATGCGCCACGCCGAGCCGCGCGCGGGCTTCGTGCCGGTCACCGCGACGCACGATGGCATCGCCTACACCGTCGGGCTTGACGCGGCGGCGGGCCGGGCGTGGTGCCCGCCCGCGATCACTCTCGACGCACTGGAGGCGTTGCTCGCGCCCGACCTGCTCTTCCCACCCGCGCCCACCGAGCGTTCGGCGATGATCGGCGGCGCGGTCGCGGAGAACGCCTCCGGCGCCCGCAGCTTCATGCACGGCGCCACGCGCGCCTGGGTCGACGCGCTGGAGATCGTGCTGCCAACCGGCGACACGCTGCACCTCGCGCGCGGGGAGGTGTTCGCCGAGGGGCGCACACTACGCTTCGCCTCGCGGGAGGGGACGCAGTACGAGGTCCAGGCGCCCTCCTACGCGATGCCCGCGACCACGAAGAACGCCGCGGGGCTCTACGCCGCCGACGGGATGGACCTGCTCGACCTCTTCGTGGGTTCCGAGGGCCTGCTGGGGGTCATCACGGCGGTCCTTGTGCGCCTCACGCCGCGACCAACGCTCTTCTCAGACACCGCGTTCTTCGCTTCGGAGGAGGAGGCGATCGCCTGCGCGGACAGGCTGCGCGCAGCCGCCAGCGAGGGCCTGCCGCTGCTCTCGCTGGAGTTCTACGACCCCGGCGCCCTGCGCTTCATGGCGGATCAGCCGCAGGTGAAGCCCGAGCACCAGGCGGCGATCTTCACTGAACTGGCCGCCGACGATCCGCAGACTGTCGAGGCCTTCGCGGAAATCGTGATCGGCTCCGACCCGCTGGACGACTGGTTTGCCGACACGGACCGCGAGCGCGAGGCCCAGCGTGACTTCCGGCACGCTCTCCCCGAGACGGTCAACACATTCCTTCGGCAGCACGGCACGGACAAGCTGTGCACGGACTACGCGGTGCCCGCCCAGGCCTTCCCGGCGATGATGGAGGCCTACCGCGAGGCCTGCGACGCGTTCCTGCAGGTCACGGGGCGCCCGGAGGCGTCGGCGGTGCTCTTCGGGCACATCGGCGACTACCACCTGCACATCGACTTCCTGCCCGCGGACGCCGCCGAGGAGGATGCGTCAATGGAGCAGTACGCGATGCTCGCGCATCGGGCGATCGAGCTTGGCGGCACGATCACCGCCGAACACGGCGTCGGGAAGAAGACGCTGCCGGGCGAGGGCCGACGCGTGCCCTACCTCGAGGTCATGTACGGGCGCGAGGGGCTTGAGGAGATCGCGCGCGCGAAGCTGGCGGTGGACCCGGCGGGGATCCTCAACCGCGGGAACATGTTGCCGGCGGGACTCCTGGACGCGGCGCGGTGAACGACTGCCTCACCCCCCGGCCCCCTCTCCCTGGAAGCCGCAAACGACGCGCCGAAAGCGGGAGAGGGGGTGAACGACAACGGCGATTCGCGCGGGGTCGGCCGAGAGAGACGCCGTCCTCCCCCCTTGTATGATAGCAATCGTTAGCTGATGGAGGTGTAGACCGGGGGGTGGTGGCACCTCCTGGGTAGAGCGAAGTGGCCCCCGGCCCCCTGCCCCTGCAGGGGCAGGG
>JALGSW010000184.1 GCA_029821635.1 Candidatus Zipacnadia bacterium | reverse complement strand
AATCGGACAGAGTTGGCAGGCAGGATGCCTGCCCCACGAGTGGGGACTCCCTGTCGATGGAGTAGTCGGCAGCACACTACTGTGGCGCAGGCTTCCAGCCTGCGATAATCGGACTGAGCTGGCAGGCAGGATGCCTGCCCCACGAGTGGGGTTCAGTCGTCCCCATCTGCCTCCACCACCAGCGGCGGCGTATACACCCGGAACGCCGCCACCGGCAGCGCGCCGTCGCCATTCGGCACCAGCGTCACGGTGTGCTGCGCGTTGCTCAGGCCCTGCGCGAGCATCGTGGCGTACTCCTGCGCCGGGTCCTCGGTCACGGGCGCCTGATACGTGTCCGTGAAGAGCGGCAGCACCCGCCACGTCACCTCGTAGTCCTCCGGCAACGTCTCGCTGCGGTAGCGCAGTGACCAGTTGACCATCCACTGCTTCGCGGGGATGATGACGCGCCCGGAGTTGCTCACGAAGCGCTCCTTGTGTTCGCCAACCCCGTCCGGCCCGGTCACTGAGCCGCTCACCTCGTAGCGCAGGATGTCCACGCCCTCGGTCAGGTCGCACTCGAGGATCCGCACAGTCCACGTCTCCTCGACCAGCGGCGCCTCGTGCTCAATCTTGTTGAACGCCGGGCGGCCGGCCGTGGGCGTCTCGCTCGGCCGCTCGTGGTAGTAGAGCTCTGGGAACTCGGACGGCGGCTGCCCGTCGATGAGCACACGCGCGCTGCCCGGCTCCTCATCGTTCGTGTGCGCGGCGATTACGTCGATGCGGTTGCCCTCGAAGGTCAGCGTGAGCGATCCGTCCTCGCCACGCGTCACGCGCGCGTCATCGACCGGCACGTCGGCCACGAGGTCCTGCCAGGGCGCGGCGGGGAAGTCGGCGTCGTAGCGCAGGTGCGGCTTGACCAGCTCGGCGATCAGGAAGTTCCCCAGCTCATTCGGGTGGACGGTGTCGCGCAGCGTGTCCTTGACCACCAGCCCGTGCTCGGCGAGGTAGCGCTGCATGCCGCTGCGCACGTCCGCCACCTCGCAGCCAAGCTCATCGCCGAGGCGGAAGTAGAGGTCGGAGATCGCCTGGTCCGCCCCGTCCACGCCGAGCACCGACGGATCCTGTGGATCGCCGTCAGGCGGAACGTTGCTCGGCCAGCGCAGGTTGCTCGTCCAGAGCAGGACCTCGGCGGTGGTGCGCTCGCGCACGCGGCGGATGATCCGCTCCTGATCGCCGCTCTCCACGCCGCTCCACACGTGGAAGATCAGCAGGTCCGGGTAGAACGGGTAGAGGTCGAACTCCGCGGTGTTGATGAGCACGTGGCCGCCGTAGCCGCCAATCGCGCGGTTCGCGATCTCCAGGTCCGCGTTGGGGAAGCGCTCGCGCAGGGAGTTCGCCGCGTCCTGCCACCACGGATTGCGCGTGATCGACTGGCCGTAGAACAGCACGCGCACGTGGTTGCGCTTCTCCGGAGTACTCGTCTCGAGCAGCGTCATTGTACGCTGTATGTTCGCGCCCAAGCTTGCCTGGTCGCCCACCGACTCGGGCTGCGCGAACTCCTCGTCCGCGCCGAACGCGCTCGTCATCAGCAGCATCATCGCCATGCACCACCATATTCGCGTCACCATCGGGTCACCTCTCGCGCCCCGTCCTGCTGCGGGGGAGGTTCGGCGCAAAGCCGTCGCGACCTCCGCAACGGCGGGCCGGCACAGCGGCTTCGTCGGCACTCGTAAACGACACTCGCGCCTCCTCACCGCGATCCCGCCCGGGGGCGGGATCGCGGCGGCCCCTCCACGGCAACGACGACGCGACGCGGCGCGACCTCCGCGCAGGAGCCCTCCTCGCCCGTGACGAACCACCTTCTCACGTTGCGCACCGCAGACGAAGCCGCCTCTGGAGGTCCCAGCATGACCGCTCGCCACGCGCTCACATTCATGGCGCTCGCGCTTGTCCTGATCATCCTCTGCACGATCGACGTAGCTCTCGCCCAGGAGGTCCCCATGACACAGCAGACGCTCGCAGATGACGCGCCCATCGTCCGTCACGCGACCGCACAGTCCCTGAAGGCATGGCCCGAGCCGCAGGAAGGCGGTGTGGTCGAGACCCTCGGCTTCCACGCCCCCGGCGACGGCGGCGCGGCGCTCTACCACATCGAGCAGCCCACCGAAGACCTGCAGCCCAACGGCGGCGACGTCCTCCCGCTGCAGAATGGCCTCCTGGCCGTGCTGCTCGAGAGCGAGTCTGTCAACTACCGCATGTTCGGCGCGGTCGGCGATGGCGAGAACGATGACGGCGTGCAGATCAAGCTTGCGCACCAGTATGCCAACACTCACCGCATCCCCGTCATCAACCTCTCCGGCGACTTCTGGATCAAGCAGACCAACAGGATCCCGATTCAGACCAATGTAAGCTGGGGGCAGACGAGGTTCCACATCGACGAGGTGTTCAATACTCAACGGGACCCGCGGTTCGAGGTATTGAACGACGAGCCCACGGAAGCCCTGGAGGATGAGGAACTCAAAGCCGCTTTGCTGGAGCAGATCCGGCCCGGCGTGCACATCGTGCCCGAACTGGCCCCGTACGCGGGCTACCTGATCGACGTGCGCGACGACAACGACCGCATCGGCATCCGCGCAGGGTACGAGGGCAACCGCGGGTGGGCCCGCGAGGAGCTGTTCTACGTCGAGGAGGAAGGGCGCATCATCGGCGATATCGCCTGGGAGTTCGAGGACTTCACATCGATCACGGCCACGCCCTGCAGTGACGCCTACCTGGTCATCGAGGGCGGCGGCTTCTATGTCTCGGGTGAGAACTCAAATTCCGGTTCCACCGGCTATCACTGGAACGGCTTCTCTATCCGACGCAGCCGCACCATCGTCCGTGAGCAGTGGGTCGGGCTGGAGAGGGGGGCGCGCGACGAGTCTCTCGGGGCGCGCCACGGCTTCTACTCGCTCAGTGGCGTCTACGACGTCACCCTTGAGGACATCCGCCTGATGCCGTGGGAGAAGAGCCGGCGCGAACCGGAGGTGGCGGTGCCGCATGGAACCTACGGCATCGGCGGCTCCCGCATGCTCAACTGCACCTTCCGCAACCTCACGGCCGAGGCCGGATGGGTGTCCTGGGGTGTCTTCGGCACCAACGTGAACAAGAACTTCCGGCTTGAGGGCTGCCGGCTGAATCGGGTCGACGTGCACTTCCACTGCTGGAACCTCTATATCAAGGATTGCGAGATCGGCTTCAAGGGGATCTCCGTCACCGGTGGGGGAGACCTGTTCGTTACGGACACCACGCGCGACGGCAACACCTTCATCAACTTCCGTCGCGACTACGGCTCCACGTGGGACGGTCGCATCCGCCTGCGGGGCTGCACACTCAGGCCGACCGGCGGGGGCACGGTCTCCGTGCTCAGCTACGGCATGCGCAACTTCGACTACCAGTACCAGATCGGCTTCGCCCGGAGTGTTACCATCGACGACCTGGTCATTGACTACGGCGCTGTCCCCGGCTCCGTGGCCCCCTGCTGGCTGATGAACATCGTGCCCTTCTCGCAGACAGAAGCCGGTAGCCGCCTGTTCTTCCCGACCTTCGTGCAGTTCAGCGACATCAGCGTCCGGGGACGGGAGCAGGGCGTCCGCCTGGCACGTATCCCCAATCCGTATCAGTACGACCTGGGACGCCTCGGCGGCTACGATGGCACACGCCTTGACGCGAACTGCACGATCGACGTCGACAACGTTCAGCTCGAGGAACTCACCCCGGAGCGTCCCGACGACACGGGCAACGTACATCTGCTCCTCGGCGATGGCGATGCGCAGGACTACTCAGACGAACTGGCTCTGTACCCGAAGATACGCTTCAGCGACTGCGACGGCGTCAGCGCGTACCTCGGGAACTCCATCGCCAGCGTGTCATTTGATCGCTGCTCGATCAACACCATGACCGCACCAGGGCTGCGGGGCGAGCTTGCGTTCGCCGACTGCAGGTTCCAGCCGCGTCTGCAGGAGGCCGAAGGCGACATCTACGCGGTCGAGAGCACGCTCGGGACGCGCTTCACCAACTGCACCGTCCATGCCCCAATTGTCAACGGCGAGGCGAGGCCCGAACTCGTCGATCGCACTGGATTCCTTGAGATCAACGGACCGGTGCGCTACTTCCACCTCAACACGGCGCTGGGCAACCGCGTCCTCGATTACTGCCGTGATTCAGGCATCGAGCTTGATCCCGACTTCATCGCCAGGCTCAGGGCGCATCACGCGCTGGAGAAGTAGAGGCCGCCCCGTCGCGGTCCGCCGTTCTTCGCAGGACCACTCGCCCCCCGCGGCGAACTATCCCATCACGCCGCGCGCCGCAGACGAAGCCGCCTCGGGAGGTCCCGCCATGGTTGCTCGCCTCGGGTTGTGGATGGCCGTACTCGTGCTCCTCGCCACGCTTGCGCCCGCCTTCGCGCAGGACGGTCCAATCGCGTGGTGGGCCTTCGACGACGCGGACGGCTATGCCGCCACGGACAGCTCCGGCCGCGCCCTCGACGCGAGCATCAACGCCGCGCGCTGGGCCACCGGGCCGTTCGGCACCGCGCTGTGGTTCGATGGCGCGAACTCGTTCGTGAGCGCCCCGCCCCTTCCTGACCTCGACGGCTCCGACGCCATGTCCCTGAGCGCGTGGGTCTACTGGGAAGCCACCGGCCAGTACCCCAACATCATCACCGGCGGGCAGTGGAGCCCCGGCGGCTTCCTGTTCTTCGTCAGGGATGACACCTGCAGCTTCCGCATGGGCCGGCCCGGACATGCGTCGGGCGCGCCGGGAGCCGAGTGGCAGGAGACCTCCGCGCCGCTCCTCACGGGCATCGAGACCGGCCGCTGGTATCACCTCGTCGCCACCTTCGAGCGCCCGAACATCACCACGTACGCGGACGGCGTCCGTGTCGCGGGCACGAGCTGGGACTATCCTGTAGGCTACTCAGGCCCGCTGTCCATGGGCATATGGAACCCCGGGGGTGTCTGCCACAGCGGACTGATCGATGACGTCCGCATCTGGAACCGCGCGCTGAGCGCCGAGGAGGTCGCGCAGCTCCACGCCTCGACCGCGGACGGCCGCGCGCCGCAGGCCGAGGGCGCCGCCTATGAGCTTCTGCCGGAGAAGGAGCGTGAGGTGACGGTGTTCGAGGCGGAAGACTTCAAGCTGTCAATCGACGACGCGGGCGGCGCGGCGTCGCTCGTGGAGAAGACCACCGGGCGCGAACTGCTCGGCACGCGCCAGCCCTTCGCGCGCGCGCTCATCGGCGGCCGACAGGTCCAGCAGATGCGCTGCGAACGCGATGGCAACCGGCTCAAACTCACCTTCAGCGGCGGAGTGAGTGCCACGATTGGCGTGGAAGATCGCCGGTCGCACCTCGCCTTCGAGGTGCTGGAGGCCGACGAGGCGATCGAGCAGCTCACCCTCCTGCGCATCTCCCCGCAGGGCATGACGCGCACCAGCCCCATGTCCGGCTCCGCCAACGATGGCGAGGTCGGCGTGTGCATCCGCGCTCTGAACATCGACACGCGCACCTGGCTCGGCGGCGGTCCGCTCGGCCTGTGGGCGACCGGCGGTGATGGCTACCCCGTGGTCGGTGCGCGCGCGGGCCTCGTCTGCTGCGCCATGGAGCGTATGCTGCCCAACCTGCGCCAGCTCGTCGAGGCCGAGGACGGCGTCCCCCAGTCCGACCTCGGCGGCCCATGGGCGCAGGAGGCGAAGCGCAACCTCGGCTCCTACCTGTTCTCGAACGTCACCGAGGCCAACGTGGACGAGTGGATCGACCTCGCGAAGCGCGGCGGCTTCACCACCGTGCACTTCAGCAGCTGGTGGCAGAACCTCGGGCACTACGAGCCGCGCGCCGCTTCGTTCCCCAACGGCATGGCCGGGCTCGCCGACTGCGTGCGCAAGGTCCACGAGGCCGGGCTGCTGGCGGGCATGCACACGCTCTCCGGCTGCATCGACACGAGAGACCCGTGGGTGACGCCCGTCCCCGACCAGCGCCTCGCGGTGGACGCGCCTTACACCCTCGCGCAGCCGATGGACGCGCAGTCGGACACGATCTTCGTCACGGAGAAGCCGCAGCGCCATGACACGATCTGGAGCTACTCGGGCGGCGGCAACGTCATCCGCATCGGCGAGGAGCTCGTGATGTACTCGGGCATCTCGTTCGAGGAGCCCTACGCCTTCATCGACTGCACGCGCGGCGCGTTCAAGACCACGCCGTCCGCGCACGAGGCGGGTGGCGCCGCCGACCACCTGCTCCAGCGCTACCTGGCGTTCTACCCCGATGAGAACTCGACGCTGGTCGGCGAGGTCGCGGACAACATCGCGCGCGTCTACAACGAGTGCGGCTTCGACCAGCTCTACCAGGACGGCGCCGAGGGCATGGGCGGCTGGCACCCGATGGCCGTCATGCGCACCGCGATCTACGAGCGGCTCGATCCGCCGACCATCATCGAGGCTTCCGCGTGGGGGCACTGGGGCTGGTACTTCCACTCGCGCGTGGGCGCCTGGGATCACTCGAAGTGGGGCTTCAAGCCCTCGATGGACATGCACTGTGACTCGATACCCTACTACCGCGACGGCGCGCTGCTGCAGGCCCAGCTCGGCTGGTGGGCGGTCAACGCCCCCGGCCCGGGGTGGCGCGCGGAGATGCCCGATGAGATGGAGTACTTCTGCGCCAAGGTCCTCGCGCACGAGGCCCCGATGTCCCTGCAGGGCATCGGCCAGCCGTGGCGGCCGGGCAACAAGCGCATGCGCGAGTATCTCACGATGACCGGGCAGTACGAGCGCCTGCGGCTCGCCGGCTACTTCGACGACCGGGTGCTCGGGAGGCTCCAGCAGGAGGGCGAGGACTACCACCTGCGCCAGGCCGCCGACGGCGTCTGGGAGTTCGCCCCGCGCAGCCACGACACCCATGTCGTCACCGGCCTCGACGATGGCAGCGACCGCTGGATTGTCGCCAACGCCGGCGACGCTCAGCCGCTCGGCCTGCGCATCACCGCGCTCTTCGGCGTCGAGCCCTACGACGGCGACCGGGGGATGGTGCTGGAGGACTTCGCGGACCTGGGCGCCTTCGGCGTCACCCGCGACGCGCCGAACATCACGCACACGCTGGAGGCCGCCGCGGAGGGCGCGCCCACCGGCGAAGCCGCGGTGGCATTCTCCGCCACCAACTCCGGGGCCGAGCGCCTCGGCGCATGGGCGCACGCGGGCCGCACCTTCGACCCGCACCTGAAGATGGGCGCGAACGAGGCGCTCGGCGTCTGGGTGCGTGGCGACGGCTCCGGCGCGCTGCTCAACATCCAGCTCACCTGCCCGCCCGCGTGGGGGCACGCCTGGGCGGACAACTACGTGCGCCTCGACTTCGAGGGCTGGCGCTACGTTGAGTTGCTCCTGCGCGAGCGCGACCCGTCGATCTACCGCGCGAACCGCTGGCCCTACGGCGCCTCGCACGCGCTCCTGCGCCGTGCGCTCGTGCGCGATCAGGTCGATCAACTGAACCTCTACCTCAACGACCTGCCCGCGGGCGCGACCTCCACTGTCATGCTCGGCCCGATCCACGCACTCCCGACCGTCGCCACCGGCCTCGAACAGATGGCCCTGACCGTCGGCGATCAGCGCCTCGACCTGCCCGCGCCGCTCTTCAGCGGCGGCTACATCGAGGTCGATCCCGACGGTATCTGGCGCGCGTATGACGCACGCTGCGAGCTGCTCGACCGTGGCAGGCTCGCCACGCCGCCCCCGACGCTCGCCACCGGCGCGAGCAGTGTCGGCTTCTCCTGCAGCGAGCGAAGCGGCCGGCCGGGTCGCGCCGAGGTGGTCGCGATCAGCGAGGGCCGGGCGCTCCGCGGGATGTCCGCGCGCGGCGAAATCGACTGGTCGCAGATGCGCTACGAGTACGCCATGCCGCGCATCGTCACCGCGCTCGACGGCGAGCAGGACCGGTTTGAGGTGATCTGCCGCCAGGGCGAGCAGGCGGCCCTCGGCGCGGAGATCGCGGTGCTGAGCGCGGGCGGCGCGTTGGAGGCCTACGAGTCGGCGAACGCGCCGACGCTGGCGAACTTCGACGATGACGGCTTCTTCGCGCCCGACCCGGACAACGAGTTCGCGAAGTACGTGCATGACAGCGAGGACCAGGGCGTCTCGACCAAGCC
>JALGSW010000183.1 GCA_029821635.1 Candidatus Zipacnadia bacterium | reverse complement strand
GTTCCGCGGCGAGTCCGCCAACGGGCAGGGCTCGGCCGCCATGAAGATCGAGGGCTACACCGATGATGGCGTGAACCCGCTCGGGCGCTACGCGCGCGAGAAGCTGCCCGCGACGCCCGGCGAGTGGCAGCTCATGGAGCTTCAGGTGCAGTTCCCGCCAGAGGTGACGCGCGCGAGCCTGCTGCTGCGCCTCTTCAGCTCCGGCACCGTCTGGTTCGATGACGTGAGCTTCGAGCGCACCGAGCCCGCGCCGCCGGTGGTCCTCGGCCCCGAGCATCAGATCGCCGAGCCGGGCCAGGAGACGCTCATCCTGACGGCGCGCCTCACGGGCGAGTTCGAGGGCGAGCCGCCGCTGACCGTTACGCTGACCGGCGCGGATGGGACGGCTATGACGCCCGAGATGACGATGGAGCGCGCGGAGAACGGCGTCTACGAGCTGACGCTCACCCTCCCCGAGCTTCAGCCGGGCGCCTCTTACACCGTGCGGGGCCTGCTCCCGGGGGAGCCCTCGGACCTCACCCGGGGCACCGCGATGGTCTTCGTTCCGCTCAAGGACCGCAAGCCCGAGAACCTCACCGAGACCGGCACGATCCTCGTGGATGGCGAGCCCTTCTTCCCGATCGGCCTCTACCACGTCTCCGTGAGCCACTACCCGATGCTGGCCGAGGCCGGCTTCAACTGCGTGCAGGGCATCGGACCGGGTAACCTGGAGCGCTTCGGCGAGGCGCTCGACGCCTGCGAGGCGAACGGGCTCAAGATGGACGTGCCGTTTTACGCCGCCGGCCAGGTCAAGGCGAACCTGGAAGACTCGCTGGCCGCGATCGAGGCCTACGCCGACCACCCGGCGGTGCTGTGCTGGAAGATCATCGACGAGCCGGACGGCCGCCCGGAGATCGCAGACGAGGTGCCGGAGGTCTACGCGGCGCTCAAGGCCGCCGGCGCGCCGCAGCCGATCGAGCTGACCCTCTGCCAGCCCCCTGGCTTCGGGTACTGGGCGAACTTCTGCGACATCATGCAGGTGGACCCCTACCCGATCCCGCGCCAGCCGCTCACGATGGTCTCCGACTGGATGGACACCGCGATGGCGGGGCTGGAGCCGTGGCAGAACCTCACCGCGGTGCTGCAGTCGGGCTGGATCCCTGAGCCGATGAACCAGCCGACGGCCGAGCAGGCGCGCAGCATGGTCTACCTGGCGCTGATCCACGGCGCGAAGGGGATCTTCTGGTATTCGTTCCGCGATCCGGGCTGGCGGCTCGAGACCACCCCGCTGTGGGCGGCCTTCCCCGCGATCAACGCCGAAGTCAAGGAGCTCTCCGTGCCCATCATGCTGGGCGAGACCGACGAGCGCGTGACCGTGGAGTCGCCCGACGACGTCGTGCATGCCCGCGCGTGGCAGTACGAGGGCAAGACGTGGCTGCTGCTGACGAACCCGACGGACGCGCCGGTGACCGCGAAGGTCGATCCGGGCGGCCCGTGCTCGATCTGCAACCTGCGCGGCGAGGGCCTCACGGGGATCGACGGCAGCTTCGAGGTCGATCTGCCCGCCTACGGCGCGGAGGCGCGGCTGGTGACGAGGCGGTAGCCAACGCGCCGACTGTGTTGCGCACGAGGGGCCGGCGACCACCTGTCGGCCCCTCTTTCGTTGCCATTGCAGGGAGACCGGCGGGAAGTGGGGAACTCCGGCAACGTCGCCCGTCGGTGGCGTGAGACGATGGCGTATGGAGGGACAGCGGATGAAGAAGCAGGTCATCCTTATAGTAGCGCTTGCGCTGCTCATGGCGATCGCGCCGGTCACCGGGGCCGAGCTTGCGCCGGCGCCTGAGGGCAGCTTCACCGTAACCGTGATGCCCGACACGCAGTATTACCGCGGGCAGGGCACCAAGTCCCAGCCCGACAGCCAGGATGACGTGACCAACCCCAACTTCGACGCGCTTACCTCGTGGGTCGTCGAGAATCGCAAGGCACAGCGGATGGTTTTCGTCACCCACGTCGGCGACATCGTGGACAAGAACAATCATGATCAGTGGCAGATCGCCCGGCAGTGCATGGACCGCCTGCATGGAGTGATTCCCTACGGGATCTCGGTAGGCAACCACGACATGACCGGGGAAGGCGACTCATCGCTCTTCCAGGAGTACTTCGGCGCCGAACGCTTCGAGCAGTTCGAGTGGTACGGCGGCGCGTATCCGGGCAGTCCCGAACTCGGACCCGCCCACTCGGGCAACAACGCGGACAGCTACCAGCTCATCAGCGCGCTGGGCGTGGACCTGCTGCTCCTGCACCTTGAGTGCAACGCGCCCGACGACGTGCTGGAGTGGGCGGCGGGAGTGCTTCGGGAGCATTCGGACCGGCGGGCCATCGTCGTCACACACATGGGCCTCGGCCCGCTGCAGGTCCCGAGCACCGCCAAGGGCTGGTACGACGACCCCAAGGGCCGCATGCTCTGGAACAAGATCCACAAGGAGCGCGGCAACACGCCGCAGCAGCTCTGGGAGGAATTCACCAGCAGGCACCCCAACATCATGCTGGTCCTGCACGGCGATCAGAGTCGGACGCAGGCGATCCGCCTCTCATCAGAGGGGGAGCACGGGAACACCGTACACGAGATCATGTTCGACTGCGGCGGCGGGCGTAACGTCCGACTGCTGCGCTTCACGCCCGCGCAGGATCGCGTCGAGGCGATCACCTGGGACATACAGGACGCGTGTCTCGTTGAGGGCACCAGCCATGTCGAGGACCGCGATCAGTGGCAGTTCACGCTCGACTGCGACCTCGGCGGGGCGGACGTGGGCGCTCGCCTGCCGACGCCCCGACGCCACCCGGCGCTGCGATGGGTCGGGCGCCCGATGTTCCGGTAGCCCCTACTCCAGCACCGTGGGGTACTCCAGCCCGGCCTTCTCGTAGAGCCCATCGCGCGCGCCGAAGACGCCCGGATACGGATACTTCGCGTCCAGCACCTTCAGCAGCGCCAGCACGGCGTCGTCGAGGGCCGTGGCGTCAAGGCCCATTATCTGCAGCACCAGCCCTCGCGTCTCGTCCTCCAATTGGAAGGCCGTCGCATAGCCGTCGCCTTCGGTGTCAAACGGGCCTATCTCCAGCGTGATCGTCGGGATCCTCGCGTCATGCTCGCCGTACGTGACAATCGGGATACGCGCGCGGTCCTCGACGCCCGCCAGCGTGCTCACCGTCGCGCCGAACTTCTGCTGGGCGGCTGTCCAGTACTCGAAGTACACGCGGATGCGGTCCGCCGCGAAGCGCGCCTCCTCGTTATCCGGGTCGGCCAGCGCGATCTGGCAGGCGGGCTGGCCGTCGCGCAGGAACGGAAAATCGAGCAGCACTGCCCGATTGCCGACCTCGATGCGCGGACGGAAGGGGATCTCCAACGTCGACTCGCCCGCGGGCAACTCCACCTTGCAGGTCACGAGGCCGTCCTGGCCGGCGGAATGAACCATAGTCCCGTTCAGCCTGACGCGACTGCCCCGGCCTTCTGCCGGCAGCCACGCCCGCACCGTCACGGAGCCCCCTTCGAGGCTGTTCAGTCGCCACGAGAGAGTTGCGGGCGTGCCCGGCCCGGTGAAGCTGACAGATTCGGCTTCATATCCTGTCAGCCCCGCGAATTCCACCGTCAGACCATCCGCGCCCTGCACCTGCAGCGCCGCCCGCAGGACCTGTGTGGTGCGCGCCTCAAGCGGCAGCGTCACCTGCGCGGCGCCTTCGGCGTTCTGCGTCACGAAGCCCGGCGCGCCGTCGAAGGGCGCGAAGCCCCAGCTTGCGCTCCCGCGCCCCTGGCCCAGGTAGCTCGTCAGCACCTCCACCTGCGCATCGACCTGCCCGGCGGTGGTGTTGCCGACGGTCAGCAGCGTCCCGGTGCCCTCGCCGAAGCGCGCAAGCCACAGGTCGCTCCCCGCGCGCATCGCCGGCACCGGCCACCAGCCCGCGCGCTGCACCGCCAGCATCTCATCGAGGCTGCGCTGCAGAATGAGGTTGCCGCGCAACCGGTGGGCGCTGGGCATCACGCCCTGCCACAGGCAGTACTGCACCCAGTACTCGAACTCGCGCTCCAGCGCCACGCGCAGGTCCTCGGGGCTCATCTCCTCCCACTTGAGGAACTCCTCCGGGTGGTCCTCCCAGCAGATGATCGGCTTGTGCCCGCAGAGGCGGCGCATCGCCAGCAGGCGGTCCTGCCCCGCGTAGGGCGAGGCCTCGTGCATCGCCACGTCGGTGCGGAAGGCCGTCAGCATCGTCTGTGGCCCGTTCGCGGCCACCATCAGCCGGTGCTCGCCGTTGCTGAGCGTGTGCACGTAGTCCATGTGGCTGCCGTAGTTGACGCCCTCGGCGGCCCAGACGGCGCCGTTTTCACCAGGCGTGAAAGCCCGCCCCGGCGAGTTGCTTGGGCCCGGTCCGTAGCGCATGCCCGTGCCCGCGGCGTTGTCGAACGAGATGCCCTCCACGCCCCGCTCCTGGGCAAGCTCGCGCAGGCTCTCCAGCGAGTGCTGCTGGACGGAGTTGCCCCAGTACCAGCCGCCGGTGATGATCTCATCGCGTTTGACGAAGCTGCCCACGCGGCCAGTGCGGTTGCCCTGCGCGTCCACGAGGAACGCGTCCGGGAAATGCTCCTCCGCCAGCTTCACGTTCACGAACTGCGGGATGATGTAGTTCAGCGCGACCGCCGCGCGACCCTCGACCCGATCCTCCTCGCGCCGCTCCGCGTGCCACTCGTCGAGCGGCCCGTACTCGCCATCGTAATACTGCTCGTGCGCGTACCAGTCGCCGGTGAAGCGGTAGGGCGCGTAGCCCCAGTCCCAGCCTAAGGCGAAGCGCCGCGCCTCCTCCCAGCACAGGTCGCTGCCGCCCGAGCGCAGGTAGCCGCCTGCGCCCCAGAGCTGCGGATCGGTGCCCTCGCGCGGCGCGAACCACTCCGGATACGCCCGGTAGTAGGCCTCCAGCGCGTCACGCCAGCCGAAGTTCGGCTCGAAGGCGAACGCGACGAACTCCGCGCGCTCGGTCTCGCCGGGGTCGATCACCAGCTTCACCGTCACGAAGACCGCTCGGCCCTGCACCGGGTCGCTGCCGAGGCGCATGTCGCTGAGCATCATCTGCGGCTGCAGGCCCAGCGCGAGGCCGCGTTCACCGTCCCACGCGGCCGCCAGCGGGAAGGTCTGCGCGATGCCCTGCGACCACGTAGCCTGCGTGACCTCGGGCGTCTCCACGAGGCCGTCCCACGCCGACCACGGCGCGTCGAGCGGCGCGGGCAGCGCCAGCGTCAGCTGGATCCAGCGCTGCTCGTCGCCGGGGTTGCTGATGGAGATCGACAGCTCGATCCGGTCGGCGGGAGTGCGGATGCTGATCGAGCCGCGCAGGCGGGCGGAGTACCAGCTCACCTCGGCCTGGTCGCCCGCGCCCCACGCGTCGTCGAAGGTCGGCGGCGGGAGTGTGCGGCCGGTCTTGCCATCGATCAACTCGAAGCTCCACGGGCCGGTGGACGCGCGGCCGAAGAGGTGCACGCGCATCTGATCGGGCGCGAGGGCATCCGCCTCGATCGCGAGGCCGTACGTGGTGGCGACGAGGCCGGTGTCGGTGAGCGTAACGGCGGCGTGCGCGAGCGCGCAGGCGGCCAGCAGTGCGATGGTGAGCGGGAGTGTGCGGCGGATCATTGCGCGGCCCCCTCGGGTGCTGCTGGGTACCAATAGCGCGTGGCGGTCCCGTCGGTGGCGGTCGCTTCGATGAGCCACGCCTCGCCGAGCGCGAGGCCTTCAGCGCGGCCCTCGTGGCGCTCTGCGCCGCCGAGGTCGCCGGAGGCGGTCTGCTCGTTGCCGGCCGCGTCGAGCACGCGCACGCTCGCCAGTGGCGCGCCGGTCACGACGTAGCCGAGCGTCAGCGCGCCGGGGCCGAAGTACACGTCGTCGAGGTAGAGCGCGCCCGGAGCGAAGTACGAGCCGATCTGCACCGAGACGCTCGCGGGGACGACCTCGCCGCGCGTGTCCACGACCAGGTCCACCGGCGCCCACGGCTCGCGCGCCATGTCGATGATCCACTCGGGCTTCCAGTACGCGGGCGCGAGGGGGTGCGTGGTGCGGCGCCGGTCATACGCGCGCCGGTCGAAGCCCTTGAGCGCGTTGCCCTCCGCGTCCTGCCCGTAGGCCCGCACGAGCACCGTCCCGTCCTCGAGCAGCACCCGGGCGGTGAGCAGGTAGACGCGGCCGGGCTCAACCGGCACCACCTGCGTCCAATACGCGCTGGCGCTGCTCGATTCGCTCACGACGCCCGCCGAGCGCGCGCCGGAGAGGGCGGTCTGCGCCCACACGCGGTCGATCTTCGGAGGCGGCTGGTTCGGCGCCCAGCCCCAGTCGGAGGGCCAGTCGCCCGCGCCCTCCTCGAAACCGGGGTTGGCGATGAGGTTGTCGCCCGAGGGCACGCCGCGGGCGTCGATGACGATACTCGGCGCATCAGCCACCGCCATGCACGCCGTCATGACGCAGAGCAGGATGCCGAACGCGCGCGTCATCACGCCTCACTCCCCATCGAATGCGCACGTGCTCGCGACCTGCGCCTCGAATTCGTCCGCGCCGATCTGCTCGGCGACCCAGCTTCGACGCGCAGCCTGATCCGCCTTGGCGGTCGTGTCAACGACGTCCGGGTCGAGCAGCTCGTGCAGCATCCCGTCGAGGCTCGAGAGGTGGTAGTGCTCCTCCGGATCGCCGGTCAGGTCCTTCATCTCGTCCGGGTCCTCGCACACGTTGTACATCTCATGCCCGTAGCCGTGGTAGTGGATCAGCTTCAGATCGTCCTTGCGCACGAGGAACCAGCCGTTGCGCACGCCGTGCGCGTGATACTGCGACAACACCACCTTGGGCAGCCCGTCCTCATCGGCCTCGCGCGCGAGCGGCAGCAGGCTCGCGCCCGGAAGGTCCTCGTCCACGTCGGTCAGTTCGCAGCCGGCCGCGTCCACGATCGTCGGGAAGAGGTTCACCTGCCCGATCGGCCGCTCCACGCGCTGCCCGGCCTCGATGTCCGGTCCTGCCATGATCAGCGGCACCCGCACCGACGGCTCGAAGGGCGCGCACTTCCACCACATCCCGTGCGCGCCGAGCATCTCCCCGTGGTCGCTGGTGAAGATCACCATGGTGTCATCGGCCAGCCCCTCGTCCTCCAGCGTCTGCATCAGCCCGCCGACGAAGCTGTCGATGTAGCTGATGAGCCCGTGGTAGCCGCGCACGTTGCGCATCCAGACTTCCTCGTCCACCGGCTCCTCGACCTCGAAGTGGTAGCGCAGGTCGCGGTTGAGCTGGTTGAGCATGTTCGTGTCGCCGACCTCGGGGAACTCCACCTCGTCCTCGGGGTAGAGGTCGTAGAACTCGGGCGGCGCGTAGTGCGCGAAGTGCGGGTTGACGTAGCTGCTCCAGAGCATCCACGGTCCGTCCTTCGCCTCGGAGGAGCGCAGGAACTTGACGGAGCGCTCGTAGACCTGCTCGTCCTGGCAGCCGGAGATGTCCTTCGGGCCGGCCTTGGCGAGGCGCTCGCGCGCGCCGATGCGCCGGCAGAGCGGGTCGCGGTAGAGGCCGCAGATGTCGCCAATCTCGCGATGCTTGTCGAACTCGGTGCGCTCGAAGCCGTGGTCGCCGCACGGCTCGACGAAGTCGATCTTGCCGTAGGTGGTCACCGGCACGCCCTGTTGCTGCAGCCTGTGGGCAAAGGTCTCCCACGAGTCGTCGAAGGGCGCGCCGTTGTCCCAGCAGTGGATGTCATGCACGTGCCTGCCGGTGACGAAGCTGGCGCGTGCCGGGACGCAGAGGGGGCTGTCGCAGTAGGTACTCTCGAAGATAACTCCCCGCTCGGCGAGGGCGTCGAGGTGGGGGGTGTGGACGCCCTCCCAGCCTGCGCAGCCCATCTTCCGGCCGTCCATCTCATCGACCATGATCAGAAGCACGTTCATGCCTGCCATCTCCCGTGTGTATGGTGGCTTCGCGTGCGGGGGTGCGCGCGCGAACGCCCGGTTCTTTCTTCGCGGAGAGACGGCGCCGGACCTTTGTTCGGGGAGGTGGGCCGGCCCGCGGGCCCTGCCGCGTCGTGTGGAGGGGCTAGAATGAAACCGGGTCGCCTGTAGGGAATGGGTTGGCGATTGCGTCCAATTCATTCGCCCAGGGAGGCGACCCGAAGATGATCTACGTAGGCATCGACGTGCAC
>JALGSW010000182.1 GCA_029821635.1 Candidatus Zipacnadia bacterium | reverse complement strand
GCGCGCGGCGAACTCCAACAGGCTCATCAGCGCCTCCATCTGCCCCTTGTCACTCGGGAAGAGCAGGTTGTCGGTGACGTTGCGCAGAGCCGGGTGGTCCTTCATGACCTCCATCGTGAGCCGTTCACGCTCGCGGCCCAGCACCATCGCACGCTTGAGCCGTTCGAGCCTCGCCAGCGCCGCGGCCTCGTCCTCAAGCGGCTCCTGCGCCGCCATCGCGGTCTGGTAGCAGATCGCGGAGGCCTCGTAGAAGCTGTACGCATCCAGCAGCGTCTGCACGCGCCAGCGCTGCGCGTCGGTCTCGGTCAGCGCGAGCGCCTGCTCGAGCCAGTCGCGGCACTCTACGAGCTCCTCTTCGCTCACGTCGAGCAGGTAGAGCGGGTCACCCTTGTGTGGCAGGTACTGCCCGGGGATCCTGAACCACGCTGAGTCGAGGATGCGCCGGGTCCAGAAGTCTTCCCAGTGCGCGTAGTAGCTGGCCAGCAGCGGTGCGGCCTGCTCGCCCGCACAGGCAACGTACCAGTCGCTGAGCAGCTCGTCCACGTCGGCCTGCGGGTTCCACTGCAGCTTGAGCGCCACGTAGAGCTTCGGGCCCTCGCCCCAGTTGGGGTAGGCCTCGGCGTAGAGCGCGCGCACGCCGTTCTCGTAGCCGAAGCGGTAGTAGTCGGCCATATGATGGAACCACACGCGGGGGAGCTGGTAGGGGCGGCCGTAGATGTAGTCGTACCAGCCGACCGTCGGGCACTTCTCGGCCCAGGCGCGCGTGGCCCGCTCGCCGTCGGCGCGCACCTCCGGGTGTATCCACTTCATCCGGTCGTAGGTCATGTAGGGGATGATGCGCGGGTTCACCTGCACGTTCTGCGGCGGGGCGCCGACGTAGTGATACGCCAGCAGCCCGAACCACTTGTCCGGGTGAGTCTGCAGGACACCCTCGACGACCTTGTTGCACCACTCGTAGTAGAGGTCGGAGTAGTCCGGGTAGCCGAGGAAGTTGTCCTCGCCGCTGATCTTCGCCAAACAGCTCTCGCACTGGCAGAAGTTGCGGTTATCGTTGATGCCCAGCGAGTAGGACGTGCGCGAGGGGTCCTTGTCGAAGTAGGCGTTGATGACGCGGACGGCCTCCTCGACGCTGCCCTCCACGGTGAAGCAGGGCTGCCAGCCCTCATCACGATCGGGAATGAAGCGCTTGCCGTCCACGAGCGGGTAGAACTCGGGGTGGGTCTGCGCGTAGGTATCGAACTTGAAGAGTTTGCGCAGGTTGTGGTGGAACTGCACCCGCCCGTGCATGCGGTTGCGCCGCGCCCAGTTCGTCTGCGCTGAGCCGCGCAGGCCGCTCATCTGCCGCGAGAAGAAGCTCGGCTCCTGGCGCACCGCCTCGGTGGGCACTGCGATCGTGCGCTGCTGGGGCACGTGCGTCCCGTCAGGGCCGGGCATGACCCAGCGCACGCCGACGTAGCGCTCGAGGAACTCGCAGACGCCGAACTCGGTGCCCCAGCCGCTCGCCCCGAGGATGACGATCGTGGACGCGTCCGGGAAGGCGATGTCGAAGCCATCGTCATCGAGGTCGGTCTGATCGATCGCCGCGTGCTGCGACGCATGGCCCACGTAGATCGCCACATCACCCTCGACGGCCTGCTGCGCGACCGGCAGGGCCGCGCCGGTGGACTGCTCTACGTATGAGGCGAGCATCTGCGCGGCGGCCGCGACCTGCTCGGTCGCGTCCTCGGCGACGACGATCGTGGCGAGCGGCTCGCCGTCGCGCACGATCTCGATGGCCGGCCCGGCGTATGCGAGGCTCGCGGCGAGGGTGAGGACACTGACGATGAGCGCTCTATACATAACGTGGCACCTCCGTCGGCGTTTATGAAGCGCGGGAGGGCGCGAAGGCCCTCCCGCGAGAAGCGAACCTATCCATGGGGGATGTGCCCGGCGATGCGCCTACTGCCCCCTGAACGCAACTTCCTGCGCCGCCGACCAGCCGCTGATCTCCTGCAGCGGGCGGCGGACGTTCGGGTAGATGATCCCCTTGCCCTCCATGCGCTGTTCGCGCACAGCAAGCAGCAGGTCGCGGGCGGCATCGAGCCCGCCGACCGCAGCAACGTAGTTCCCGGGCTCGATCTCGCCGGCCGCGACCATCCCCATCGCCTGCGCCATGTCCGAGGGGTCGGAGCCGGACGAGCCCACTACCGAGATTGACTCGTAGTGGATGCGCCGGGCGTTCACCTGGATCATCTCCTCCCCGGCCTTCACGCCGCCGAAGAGGTTCGTGACGCCGCCCTCGCCGAGGTAGCTGAATGACTGCTCCTGGATCGCCCGGATGCCGAGCGCAACGATGCAGTCGTCCACGCCGCGGCCGCTCGTGGCGTCCTCGATCGCGTTCTCCAGCATGTCCGGCGTGGTCAGTATGAGGCTGATCCCCGCGTCACGAGCGCGTGCGGCGAAGAACTGCTGCGCCGTCTCGCGGCGGGCGGCGTTCGGCTCGGAGACGATGAGGTTCGCGGGCTTGTAACTCATCGCGATCTCGATGTGCCACAGGCCCATCGGGCCGGCGCCGAGCACCAGCGTGGTGCCACCGGGCAGCAGCCCCAGGTGTGGCTGGCGCGGGGCGTCGGGCGACTCCTTGATGACGTGGAAGTTGTGCTGCTGGGCCGCCACCACGCACGAGATCGGCTCGGAGAGAGCGGCCGCGAAGTGCGGGATCGTGTCGTCGGGCACCGGCACCATGCACGAGCAGCCGATGACCTCCGGCTCGATGATCACATACTCCGCGAAGAGGCCCGGGAGCGTGTAGCCGACGGCGATCTTGCGGATGCCCCGCCCACCGTTGGCGTAGCGCTCGCGGTGGCGGGAGGGCGCGGACGGCACCGCGGGCTGGACGGCGTAGCGTCGCCCGACCTCGATCTTGTCCTCCCACATCTTCCCGACTTCGATCGCGGTTACGCAGCCCTCGTGGCCGAGCGTCACCGGCCACTTCGCCGGGTCCCAACCGTGCATCAGCGAGTGCTCGGGGCCCTGGTCGATGATCTTGCTGTCGGACGCGCAAGCGGCGACGCACTCGATACGGCACAGGACCTGGTCGGCTTCGGGCCGCGGGACCTCGACCTCCTGCAACTGCACACTGTCCATCCCCACCCCTGTGAGCCGAAGGGCCATCATCGTCTCCGGAACGTGAGCCTCGTCCATGGATCCCCGCCTCCTCTTCTACGAACTCAGCATTCGCGGCAACGCGTTGAGCCACTCCTCCGCCATTGAGTCAACTGGTAGTTCGAGCAGATCGTGACTCCCGCACTCGATCTCAAGCTCGGGATCGTCGTCGGTCTCGCCTATCCGGACGGCCTCCACGCCGTGCTCGGAGCAGAGCGCCTCGAAGCGCTCCTCGGAGCCGGAGCGCACCTCGACGACGAAGCCGCCGGACTCGCTGAACAGCGCCACGTCGGGGCGCAGGTCACCGAGGATCGGCTCGATGTCCACTTCGGCGCCGACGTTCCCGCGGCCGAACGGGCCCATGCACATCTCCGCGAGCGCGACCGCGAGGCCGCCGTCGCTGATGTCCTGGCAGGCCGCCACGAGGCCCTCGTCGATCGCGTCGGTGACCGCGTAGATCCGGGCGCGCTCGGCCGCCCAGTCAACGTGCGGCACGTTCGCGCCAAGGCCGAGCGCCAGCGACTGGTAGTAGGCCGAGCCGCCGAGTTCGTCCTTGCGCGCGCCGAGGAGGTAGATCGCGTCGCCCGCCTGCTTGAACTGGGCGGTGACGGCCTTCGAGTGGTCGGCCATCGTGCCGACGCAGGCGATGATCGCCGAGGGCGCAACGGAGCTGCCGCTCGCCGACTCGTTGTAGAGGCTCACGTTGCCCGAGATGATCGGGGTGGGGGTGTCCTCGTAGCCCTTGAGCCAGAGGTTGTTGGCGGCATCGGCCACGCCGCGCACGCCCTGGCGGAACTCCCAGAACTGCTCGGGCTTCTCCGGGTTGCCGAAGTTGAGGCAGTCGGTCAGCGCCTGCGGCGCCGCACCGACGCATGCCACGTTGCGCATGGCCTCGGCGACGGCGTTCGCGCCGCCCCAGTAGGGGTCGATGCGGCCGTAACGCGGGTTGCCATCCACCGACAGCGCGACGGCGGCGTCGGAGCCCTCCAGCGGCCGCGAGACGCCCGCGCCGGACTCGCCGGGGCGCAGGACCGCGTTGCCCTGCACCTCGGAGTCATAGGCGCGGTAGATGTACTCGCGCGAGCACACGTTCGGGCTGCCGAGGACCTTAAGCAGCGCGTCGGAGAGGTCCGCGGGCTGGTCGAACTGCGGCTCGACCTCCGTCCACTCGCGCGGCTGCTCCTCGCGCTCGTAGGCGATGCCGGAGGTGACGGCCTCGACCGGCGCCTGGGTCACGATGGTGTCGCCGATGCGGACGGTGTACATCCCATCCTCGGTGTAGTGGCCGATGACGCGGGCGCAGGCGCCCTCGTAGACGTTCGGAACGTCCCAGTCCTCGTTGTAGATCGCCAGCACTTCGTCGGCGAAGTGCTCGGGGACGGCGAAGACGTAGCGCTCCTGCGTCTCGGCGCACATGATGGTCTCAGGCAGCAGGCCCTCCAGGCCGGTGTGGACCTCGCGCAGGTCGATCTCGACGCCGAAGCCGCCGGCTGCGGCGATCTCCGAGCTGCCGCAGGCAAGGCCGCCGCCACCGATGTCCTTCATGCCGATGATAATGCCCTTCTCACGGGCGCGCTCGCGCACGGCCTCGTTGGCCTTGCGCATCGCGAGCACGTTCTTGAGGAACGGGTCGGGGACCTGGACGGCACCGCGGTCATCGGCCTGCTCGTCCTCGTTGAGCATCTTCGATGCGAAGGCCGAGCCGCCAAAGCCCGAGTCATCGGTGGGCTTGCCGACGAGGATCATCACGTAGGGCTCGTCGTGCGCCTCGGGCGGGGCGGCCGAGTGAATGATCTCGTCCTCGGCAACGATGCCAAGCGCGACGACGTTGACGAGACAGTTGTCGTCGAAGGTTTTGTCGAAGTAGATGTCGCCGCCAAGGTTCGGGACGCCGAGGGCGTTGCCGTACTGCCAGATGCCATCGACGACGCCGGAGACGATCCAGCGGGTGCGGTCGGCCTGCTCGCCCTCGGGGTCGCCGAAGCGCAGCGGGTCGGCGGTGGCGAAGACGCGGGCGCCCATGCAGTCCACATCGCGGACGATGCCGCCGATGCCGGTGGCCGCGCCCTCGACGGGCAGGACCTGCGAGGGGTGGTTGTGGCTCTCGTGAGCCATGACTATGCCCCAGCGGCGGCCGTCGTGCTCGGTGAAGAACACGATGCCGGCGTCCTCCTGGGGCCCGAGGATCACGTTCGGGGCGTCCGTGGGAAGGAGCTTGAGCGAGGCTCTGGAGGACTTGTAGGAGCAGTGCTCGCTCCACTCAACGTTGAAGATGTGCAACTCCACAAGGGTCGGATCGCGGCCGATAAGCTCTGCGATCCGCCGCGCCTCGCCTACGGTCAGCCCCACGCCATGCTCGTTGAGCGCTGCCTGAAGCTGGTCATCGTCCATCTCGGAAACAGCCAGCCGTCGCTCGTCAAGTGCCATCGAGAATCTCCTCTGCGTCAACATGTGCGCAGGAGAGGGGGTTACCTCTCCCTGCTCTGTCGCGGTTCGTTGGGTTCGGTCGGTTCGTCGTAGCCCAGCAGTTCGCCCTGCGCGTTCCACGTCCAGGTGCCGGCGTGGTGGGCGTAGTCATCGCCGGGGACCTTCTGCCACCAGTAGACGCGCACATGGATGGTGTCATGCCTCGGCAGCGCCCTGAGTGTGATATCGGCCACCATGCGCGAGATTTCCTCGGCCCGGTCGGGCCGGCAGTAGGCGTCCACGTCGGCGTTGAGCAGAAGCGGGCCTTCAGCGACGGGGCGCAGGCCGAGCCAGAAGCCCTTCAGCTCGATGTTGTCACGTGCGAGCCGCACGCGAACCTGGCCTGTGACGGCCCCCTCGGCCATGTCGTAGTCGGCCACGTCGTAGAGTAGCGGTGCATCGGCGTTCGGATCCGGCGGCGGCTGCTCCTGCGCGTGCCGGGGGCAGCCGCTGAGGGCGGCGAGTGCGCAGGCCATCGCGAGCGCGCCCGCGATGAGCGGTCGGGTCGCGCCCCGACGCCGTGGCGTCGGGGCGAGCGATGCAGTCATCCACGCCACCTCCAGCCCCACCGACTGAGTTGGGTCTGTGCCGTCAAACGATGCGCCGTCCGGTCTTGATTACGTGTTCGGCGAAGCTGCCTTTGGGCGGTTCCCGCAGCGCCGATTCAAGGAAGAAATGGGGCTCGAGATCACGACTGCAACGCATCCGCACATGAGTGCCGAGGCGGGCCCGGCCAAGCACACCCAACTCAGCGACGTCCGGCGAGAAGATCGCGATGTCGATATCGCTGAACTCGTGAGTGTCGCCGCTGACCTGAGAGCCAAAAAGATAGACCGCGCTCACACGGATGCGGTCGGAAAGCACTCCGGCTGCCGCTCTCACGACCTCTTCTAGCTGAGTCTGCTCGACAACCATCTGACGATCTCCTCAGTCTCGGCAACGAACTCCGCCACAGTGTGCTCATCGAGTCCCTCGGTCGGCTCGATCCCGCCTCCTGGGTATCGACTTTCGATGTATGAGAGGTCGAGATCACTGATGAACTCAGCCATCTCCTGCGGAACATCGATGCCTGTTAGCTCGATGAGACGCAGTAGCTTGTGGGTGTGCGGGGGCATCTCGCCCGACTGGGACACGATTGTGGCCTTCAGTGCCTTCTCGACAGCCTGCTGACACAGGACCAGTACCCAGGCGAAATCCCCGCCCACCAGCAGTGTGCGGGCGCCGTGCAGATCGCGAGCGGCGTAGTCCAGCCACTCGAGCACAACATCGGGGTCGGCGTGCCTGTCGTCGTTCATGCAATACGCCTTCCACGCTTGATCGTCGGCGAGCAGTCGCCGTCGCAGCCGCCCGCCGCCGTTCACTCCCACATATTCTCCGGCTGCACGGTCTGTTCTGGCAGCAGGGCTTGCGCGTGGCCGTCCACGAAGCCGAAGACCGCGCGGTCGCCGTGGCGGGCCTTCACCCGCGAGAGCCGGTGCCACAGGTAGTTCGAGCCCGGGTCCGGCGCCGAACCGGTAAGCTCAAAAGCCAGGATCGCGGTGCTGTGCTGGTCTACGTTCGTCAGCTTCGAGGTCAGCGACCCCGGACTCCAGCCAAATGCCGTGTTGTATGTGTAGCGGTAGTTCAGCCCGTAGCTGTGCGGCAGGCACACGTAGTTCACGGTCGCCTGCGGCTCCGAGTCGTTCGTGCACACCAGAATCTGCTCGTTGTCAATGTACGGCTGCAATATGACGCACCAGGTGTAGCCGCGATTGGGCGCGGGCGCGCCACGCGTCATCGCCGGCACGAAGCGTCGATCGTGGTCGTGCGCGTACATGCTCGCCGCCGCCACGATCTGCTTCACGTTCGACACGCAGGCCGCCCGCCGCGCCATCTCCCGCCCCTGCGGGAAGACCGCCAGCAGGATCGCCGCGAAGATCGCGATGATCGCGATGACGATCAGCAGTTCCACCAGCGTAAAGCCAGTTCGCGGCATTGTCACGTCTGATTGTGTGTGGCGCATGGGCAGTCGCCCCCCATCGTGTTTGTGTTCGCCCCCGCGGACGCGAAATCCTCCGCGCGCCCACACTCGCGAGGAGGCGGAGGGCCATCATACGCCGAAGGCCGATTCGCCGCAACAGCTTCAGGCCGCTCGGAGGCGTCCATGACCATCGAGGGATTCCAGCGGACCATCGACGAGACCTACGGTGAGCGCGACGCGCAGCGGGGCCTCGATCGCACCTTCATGTGGCTGGTCGAGGAGATCGGCGAGCTCGCCCGCGCCCTGCGCAGCGAGAGCCACGAGCGCAAAGTCGAGGAGTTCAGCGACGTGCTCGCATGGCTGACCACCACCGCATCGCTGGCGGGCGTTGACATGTCCGAGGCGGCCGCGCGCTTCACACACGGCTGCCCCAAGTGCGACGCCAGCCCGTGCGAATGTGGGCGGCGGCGGGAGTGACTGGACCTGGGATCGCGGAGCCGGCCTCACCCCCCCGGCCCCCCTCTCCCTGGAAATCGCCGGGGCGATCTCAAGCGGGAGAGCAACCGTGTTGTTTGTCAAGCAGCTTGAGCAGTTCGTGGCTGCCATTGCACGTGGTCACGGAGCATTGCATTGAGTATGGTCAGGAGCTTTCGCATGCAGG
>JALGSW010000031.1 GCA_029821635.1 Candidatus Zipacnadia bacterium | reverse complement strand
TCTCGGTGAACTGCAGCTCCGAGGCGTCGTGCAGGAGCTGGGCGTACTCGATCTTCCCCGCCATCCCCGGCAGGCGCAGCGTCCTCATCGGCCAGCTCAGCACGTGGCAGTAGAGCCGCCCTGTGTCGAAGTTCTGCGTGTAGCGGCAGTCCGTCGGCGCCTTGAAGTCCGACATCGTGCAGCCGTAGATCGAGCGCCCGTTGAACCGCATCCACTCGCCCATGCCGCGCAGGCAGTCCCGGGCGCGGTCGTCGAACACCCCGCGCGCCGTCGGGCCCACGTTCAGCAGCAGGTTCCCGCCCTTCGCCACGCCGTCGATGAGCATCTGCAGCAGCGTCGGCACGGACTTCCACGTGAACTCATCGCGGTGGTAGCCCCACGAGCCGCTGAAGGTCTGGCAGGCCTCCCACAGCACCGGTTCGCCATCCACCTCGTACCAGCCCTCCGGCTGCACCTGCTCGGGCGTCCAGTAGTCCTGCTTGGTGTCTGTGCGGTTGTTGATGAGGATCCCCGGCTGCAGTTCGCGGATCATCGGCACGAGCGTCTCCGACTGCCAGTCCTCGTGGCCCTTCCCGTGCGAGAGCAGCCCCTGCGCCTCGCGCTGCGGGTAGCTGAAGTCGAAGAAGATCATGTCAACCTGCCCGTAGCCGGTGAGCAGTTCGCGCACCTGCGCGTGCAGGTAGTCCGCGTACTTACTCACGTCGCGGTCCTGGTTGGCCTTGATGAACTCCTCATCCTCGGACTGCGGGTGGATCGTGTCCACCGGGAACTGCGGGTGGTGCCAGTCGATCAGCGAGTGATAGAAGCCGACCTTGAGGCCCTCGTTGCGGAAAGCGTCGACCATCGGCGCGATCAGGTCCTGCCCCCACGGCGTGTTCGTGACCTTGTAGTCGGTCTGCTGCGTGTCCCACAGGCAGAAGCCGTCGTGATGCTTGGTGGTGATGACGAAGTACTTCATGCCCGCATCGGCGGCCATCTTCGCCCACTCGGTCGGGTCGTAGAGGTCGGGGGAGAAGTGGTCGAAGTACTTTTGGTACTGCGCATCGTTCATCTGTTCGCGCTTCTTCACCCACTCGTGGCGGGCAGCGAGTGCGTAGATGCCCCAGTGAATGAACAGCCCGAAGCGGTCATGCAGGAACCAACTGCTGTCACCGATCGATGGCCTGGGCTCGACAGGCATGAGAGTGTCCTCCCGGTTGGCCGGTGGATGTCGGTCGCGCACGCGTTCGTTCCCCGAAGGTGGACGGACACCTTCAGGCGGGCAGCAGGTCGAGCGTCTTCTCCCGGTAGTAGCATGCACGGAAGGCTTCCACCGCACGATCAGGCCCCACGCGCCGCTGGTAGACCACCGGGCGCTTGAGCGAGACGCCCAGCGGCAGGGCGCCATGCGACGAAGCGAGCAGGTCACCGTAGGAGATCGCCTCCCACGCCTCGCGCACAAGCTCCTGCACGTCGCCCACGTCCACGAAGATGTCCCCCGGGCTGCCATCGCCGAGGAAGTAGAGATCGTTCACGAAGTGCGGCGGGAGGCCCGAGGGCAGCTCGATGCGGCGCGCTGCAAGGTCGCGCGCGTAATACACGAGCAGGTGCGTGGCCTCGTGGTCGGAGTGCGGCTGCTCATACATCGACTCGCGGGGCATCGTGATCATCACGTCCGGCCGGAGGCGGCGGATGACCTCGGCGATCGCGACTTTCGTCTGCCAGGTCACCTCCAGCATGCCGCCACTCGGGAAGCTCAGCGCCTCAAACTCCGCGCCCAGCACCGCCGCCCCGCGCCTGCAGCCCTCGACGTGGCGCTCCCATGCCTCGCCGAGGCGCTCTGCACCCGAACAGACGCTCACCAACGTGGCACGATCTCCCGCGCGGGTGTGCTTCGCCACGGTCCCCGAGCAACTGAAGCACTCCCCCGTGTGCGGCATGATCACGAGCAGATGCCTGGCTGCGTTCATCGTTCGCGCCTCCTCAGCGCCGGCGACTCTGATGTCGCGTGACTGCTTCGTCGCGCGAGCGGGAGAACCTCCCGCGTCTCGCCGCCGCTGGAGCATCTGCGGCAGAAGGTGCGCGCGGACGTTGTGGGCAATCTGCTCTCGAAGAGGATGTCGTGTGCCGCAGGACGCACGGACGTCCCGCCCACCTTCGTGTCCGGAGGTCCACCCATGAAACGCACGCTGCTGCTCGGAGCCGCGCTGCTCGTGGCCAGTGTCTGCCACGCCCGCGAGATCATGATCCCGCTGCGCTACGCGGACGGCGAGGGCGTCCGCCGTGACCTCGCGTTCGCGAGCCTCGCGCGCGAGGTGCCGGCGCCGGACGCCGGTGGCGTCATCGCTATTGAGGCCGAGGGTGCGCTCCGGCATCAATTCGACCCGAACGTGCGCGACGCAGGCGCGCCCATGCCCGAGGACCCCGACGCGGTCGGTGGCGAGTACCTCGACCAGGCAGTCTTCGCCTCGTACGAGTTCCTCGCCGACCGCGCGGGCGACTACTGGCTGTGGGTGCGCGTGCGCACCGGGGAAGGGCGCTGGCGCTTCCGCGATGTGGTCAACGGAACCATCTGGTACTTCTTCGATGAGGGCGGGCGGGATGAGGCCCCGGAGAACGCCGCGCAGTGGCACTGGATGCCGCGCCGCAAAGTCACGCTCCGCGAGGGTTTCAACCGCCTGGCGCTCACCGACTACGCTTACTCCTTCCCGCAGATCGACCGCTTCGTATTCGCCCCCGCCGAGGACTGGACGCCCGAGGGCGCCGGGCCAGCGTCCGTCACTCGCGAGAATGCGGAGGGCTGGGTCGAGACCGCGCCGATCGACATCCCCGGCCTGCAAGGCGTCGTCGCGATCCAGGGCCTGCCTCACGAGAGCAAGCGCGTGCAGTGGCGCTTCAGCGACGGGAGCGCACGCTCCGAGTGGACCGCTCTGGACGTGCCCGTCGACGCCAACGGCTTCCCGCAGTCGCAACTGGCGCTCGGCCTCGCGGCGGGCGATGGGCCGCTGCAGTTCCGCGTGGCGCTCGGGCCGGTGCCGGATGCAGGATCGATCCTCTCCACGTATCCATCGGTCACCGCTGAGGTGACCGAGCGCTGCGTCGAGATGCTGGACGGCAATACGCGCCTGCTGCTCGACCGCGAGACCGCCGCACTGCTCATGGTCGCGGAGCGCGGGGCGATCTCCAGTCCGAGCGAACCCCGCCCGCTCTTCTCCATCGACTTCAAGCTCCCCGGTGAGCGCCGCGTCATGCGCGTCGATCCCGAGAGCGTCACCGAGTTCCTCGCCGAGTACGACGAGAACCGCGGCTGGCCGTGGAAGCCGCAGGTCCCGCAGGAGGTCACGACCGCGCCGCAGTCCGTCGAGGTCGCTGAGGACCGCTTCGCAGCCTCGTGGGTGCTCGCGGTAGAGGGCATGGGCCGCGCGGAGGTCGGTTACACGATCTCTCTGCGAGATGGCGGCGGGCTGGCGATGGACATCACCGTCCGCCACCTCGAAGGCCCCGCCGACGTGGTCGCGGTCAAGTTCCCGCGCATGGAGAACGTGGCGCTCGGCAGCAGCGGACTCGATGACGTGCAGTTCCGCATGCAGTCCTTCGGCCACGAGGTCGTGAACCCCGGCACCCAGCCGCTGCGCGACGCCGCCTACTGCGGCCAGGTGGTCATGCCGTGGCAGGAGGTCTACGATGGCCGCATGGGCCTCTACGTGGGCGCGCATGATCCGGAGGCCTACAACTGCGAGTTCACCTCGCGCTCGGGCGGGCTCGCGGCAGAGCAGTTCAGCTTCGCGCCGCGTAAGCTCGACGACATCAAGCCGGGCGAGGAGCGCACCTACCCCTACGTGGTCGCGGTGCATGGCGGCGGCTGGCACGAGGGCGCGGACATCTACCGAGAGTGGTTCGGCGAGACCTTCGGCCACGCGCAGTATCCCGAGTTCATGGCCACCATGGACGGCTGGCTGAACCTGCAGGCCGAGAACATGCGCGAGAGCTTCCGCTTCTCGCATCTGCCGGACATGCTGACGCGAGGCCGCGCCATCGGTCTCGACTGGACCCAGGTCTGGGGGCAGTTCTCCTACGATGGCGGACCGTGCTGCCACGACTTCGGCGAGCCCTCACCACTCTACGGCGGGCGCGAGGGCTGGGAGGCCGCGTGCCGCGAGATCGTGCGGCGCGGCGGCCGCGTCGGCGGCTACTTCATCTACGACCGCCTCGACCAGGTCCCGATCACCACCGACTGGCTCCTCGGGCACTTCCCGAAGGCCGCCTACCCGCCCGAGACCCCGTGGGTGAGCGGCGAGATGCTCAGCGAGCTGATGGTCGTCACCGACCCGGGCGGCGAGCTGCCGCAGTGGCCGCCCGCGGCTGCGAAGGTGGCCGAGTGGCAGGAGCTGATCGACGCGCATCAGGAGGTCTACGCCGCCGGCAGCCGCGCCTCAGCGGTCGTGGACTGGCAGAAGGTCTGGTGCAATGACCCCGCCTGGCGCGAGTGGATGCGCGGGTGGATCGCCGATCGCTACGCCACCGACTGGGGCGCGAACGCGTGCTACATCGACGTGCTCGGCTGCGGCTCCACGATGGAGAGCTACGATCCGCGGCGCGGCCACAACGGTGAGGGCTCGTGGGGCCTCGGCAAGCTCGAGATCGCCCGCACGATCACCGAGAGCGCGCGCGAAGTCTTCCCCGACTTCGCGCCAACCATGGAGGGCCTCGGCGACCTGCCGGGCCTCTACTGCGCCTCGATGGCCTCCGGCGTCTACCGCGGCGGGCGCAACGTGATGCGCTACACCTTCCCCGATCGCATCCTCATTCACGGACTCGCGAACTCCGGCTCCGGCGGCGAAGCCATCGACCGCTACGCCGAGACCTTCCTCGAGGGCATGCGCTACGACTTCGTCGGCATGCCCGCGGCGGATGGCGTCCGCTGGCTGCACCTGCACCGCAGCTTCACTCCGTGGCTCTACCAGGCGCGCTTCATGGACACCGTCGGCCTGTCCGCGAGCGATCCGCGCGTGAAGGTCCGCCGCTTTGATCTGCCCGAGGGCGCCCCCGAAGGGGTCCTGCTCACCGTCGTCAATCGCGAGCGGCTGGCTCAGGAGACCGTCACTATCGACGAGCACGTTGCTGGCAACGTGGAGCGCGCGTATTACGTGACCATGGACGGAGAGGTCGGGGCGATTGAGCCAATTCGCATGCGTGGCCGCTTCGACAGCCTCGTGCGCTTCCCCGTGCCCGACGCGGTGGCTTCGCAGATGCTGCTGGTCAGCGGTGCCGCCGAGGGACCCGCACTATGGCCCGTCACGCGGCTGATGCGCTACCCGGAGCCTGTGATCGAGGTCGCGCTGCTGAACCTGTCGGGCGAGGCGCAGAGCGGCTCCTGCGCGCTGGCGAACCTTGGCTTCCCCGAGCCGCGCGAGGCCGAGATCGAGGCCGCCCGAGCCTCGCTGCCGCTGGCGGAGACGCGCATGGCGTTCGAGCTGGCGCCCGGCGCGGTGCAGACGCTGCGCTTCCCCATCGAGAGCCTGCGCCATCACGACTACACGGTGCGCCTGGGCGCGACGATCGAGCGCGACGGCGCCCCTGCGATCGCCCGCGAGTTCCTCGCGCTGCCCCTGATGCTCGACGCCTCGTTCGAGGCGCTCGGGACCGCCAGCGACTTCCCCGAGCATGGCGAGCGGGTGCTGGAACTCGGGCCGTCGGCGCGAGGCTATCAGTACGCGCCGCAGCCGCTGTGGCTGGAGCCGGGGCATTCGTATCGGCTGGAGGTGGGCTCGCGGCGCACGGGCTTCGACGCGCGCGTACACTCGACCGCGCTGCAGGTGCATGGCGTCGATGAGAGCGGGCCGATCGTGCGAGCGCCGGTGGACGCCACGCGGCCAAACGAGTGGCAGCGGCTGGAGTATGAGTTCGAGACGCCCGCCGATCTTTCGCGCGCGACGCTCTACCTCTACAACGTGGAATCGCCGGACACCGCGTACTTCGATGATGTGTACATCGAGGACCTCGGGCCGGCGGAGTAACGGCTCGGACGGAAATGGGCGCTCCCCCGGCGGAGGGCCGGGGGAGCTGTGGGACCTCTCAGCGCAGCAGCGACTACGACGCGGTCCAGCTATAGCCGGGGAAGTCCTGCACGCCCGCGGCCGCCTGCGCCTCCCAGGGGACATTCAGCCACTTGGCATGCCCGTCACACAGCGCGAAGTTGGCACCGCCGTTGTGTCGGTCATGGATAGCGCTGCGCACCAGCGTCCCCGAGAACAGGATGTTCCGGGTGATGCGGTACGACATGGCGCTCGTCTCCGAGAACGAGTCGGCGGTGAAGATGGTGGTCGCCGGCGCCTTGATCCTCGCGATCGAGTAGCCATCGATGTGGTCATTGATCCCGTAGGCACAGTGCCCGGTGTAGTTGCCGCTCCACTTGTAGCGGTAGGAGGGGCAGTTCCAGATCTGGATGTTCTTGATGTAGGGGTGAACCGGCAGGGGCCAGATCGAAGCGGCACTCGAGTTGCCGCCGGGGTACAGGATCGCCCCGGAGACACCTGTGGTGAAGTAGCGCAGCGGCAGCGTCTCATCGTAGTCCTGTGCGTACATCATCGCAGCCAGGCCGATCTGCTTGACGTTCGAGAGACAGGACGTCTGCCGCGCCTTCTCCCGTGCCTTCGCAAATACCGGGAAAAGGATCGCGGCCAGGATCGCAATGATCGCGATCACGACCAGCAGTTCAATCAGAGTGAAACCCTTCCTGCCCATTGACGTCACCTACCGATAGAGGGAGTCAGTCACGGCACGGCAATCGAATATTCGACGTGCAGATAGCACCCCCTCCTCTCTTGTTTAAGCTTTCTCAAGCACGCCGGAGTGAGACCCATGCATGAAGAAGCTCCCCCGGCCGGGGCCGGGGGAGCTGGTGAGCGTCATAGTCGCGGATCGTCAGATCACGGATCCCACTGGTAGCCGGGGAAGTTGTGGGAGCCGAACTGGACCTTCAGCCACTTCGCGTGGCCGTCGCACATGCCGAAGTTCGCGCCGTCGTTGTGGCGGTCCGGGACAACGCTCCGGTAGTCGGCCCCTGACATGACCGGGTTCGTAGTCACGTAGTATGACTGCGAGCTCACGCCCGGCGTCTCCCACGAGTCGGCCATCAGGATCGTGGTGGCCGGGGATTCCACGTCCGACATGTTGGTCGTCCCGTTGCCCACGCGGTAGCTGTACCCGTAGGCGAACTTGCCCGTGTAGTTGCCATTCCACTTGTAGTTGTAGGACGGGCAATTGAAGATCTGCATGCTCTTGACGTACGGGTAGATCACGCCATACCACATAAGGCCGGTGGACGTCCCGCCGCCGGGATAGGTCATCCTCGCCGGTGAGGCGCTGCGGTAGATCCGCGGGTACTCCTCGTCATAGTCCTGCACGTACATCATGATGCCCAGTGAGATCTGCTTCACGTTCGAGAGACAGGATGTCTGGCGCGCCTTCTCCCGTGCCTTCGCAAATACCGGGAACAGGATCGCGGCCAGAATCGCGATGATCGCGATAACGACCAGCAGTTCGATCAGCGTGAAACCAGTCTTCTTCATTCTCAGCCTCCGGAATACGCCAGACTCTCAACGCAGTGTCTGCCCGTATTTCCGTGAGGCTGGGAACGATCCCTCCCCGAACCTCAATACTTTTTCCGCATTTCTTTTAGCGCGAAAGCAGCAGGTAGTCTACGTTCATCCCGTTGCCATCGGCGTTCGTCATCCGCACACGATGCTCTCCCGCGGCAAGCTCCAGCATCAGCGGCTCCCCGTCCTCGCCGCGCAGCGCCTCATGCGCCCAATCATTTGCGGCAGAACTAAAGCCGCCGGTCGCGGCAAATACGAACTCGCCAATCGGCTTGCCGTCGATGCTCACCGCCCGGCGGGCGCTTTCCATGGCACAATAGCGGACCACCAGCGCGTACTTCCCGTCAGCGGGAGCGTTGAGCGTCCACTCCAGCCAGTGCCCCTCATCGTCCCAGTGCGAGAAACAGGTCCCGTCGGCGCCGACCTTGTCATCGCGCAGCACCACCTCACCGTCGCCTTGCCCGCTCATCGCCTCCGCCTGCGTGCGCGGCAGCTCCGTCAGCGGCACATCCAGCGCCTGCAGCGCCAGGCTCGCCTCCATCGGCAGATCGCCATCGAGGCTCGCGCGCACGCCGCCCGAGGCGCGCCCGAAGAGCGCGCGGCCGCCGTCGGCCAGCCGCACGCCGACCGGGTAGCGCGCCATCTCCCCCGCAGGCACGGACACCGCCACCTGCGTCGCCGCAAGCTGCACGCTCTCGCCCGCCTCGAGCCGCACCGTGCCGCTCACGGGCCGCTCCGCCGGAGCGGTCACGACCACCTCGATCGTCGCTTCCTCGCCACGCGGCAGCTTCCCAAGCGGCGATATCAGCGCCATGTTCGCCTGCCCCGCCGCAAGGCAGCGCGTGGTCATCGGGCACTGCGTGTAGCCCATCGCCTGGATGCACACGTCGCTGCGGTAGATCGGGTCCTGCATCAGGCACACGCGCCGGTCGGCGGCCGGGATCGTGGTCGTGTAGACGCGAAGCTCGCCGGCGAAGCTCACGATCAGCTCCTCGCGCCAGTCACCGACGATGTCCGCGAAGCCGATCACTCTGCCCTCGATCTGCGGCGCGAGGACCTGGCCGCCATAGTCCTGGATGCGCGAGCCGCGCTGCAACTCGCGCTGCAGGTCGGCGTCCCAGTAGATCGCGCGCGGTGAGAGGCCACCGATGTCCTCCGCGGCGATCAGCTCGCCCTGCGCCGACCATAGCCAGCGCTTCTCGGGGAAGTCGCGCTCACCGGAGTAGCACTCCATGCCCGGATAGCGCGCGTCGATGTCCGCGCACAGGCCGGTGCCGTGGACGTGCTGGGTGGACTCATCGAGCCCCCACAGCCACTCGCCGGTGCGCGCGTCGTAGAGGCCGCAGGCATCGGACGCGTGGCGTGGCTCGATCCCGTAGTAGACCTCCAGCCCCGGGCGGGTCGGGTCGATGTCGCCCACGTAGTGATGATCCGGGTGACCCATCCCCGTGGACCACAGTTCGACGCCGTTGTCGTCCAGCACTGACGAGCCGAGGAAGACCTCCTCGCGCCCGTCGCCGTCAACATCCGCCGCGTGCATCGAGTGCGCGCCCTGGCCGCGGTAGAGACCGCTGAGGTCCTCGTTGCTCCACGCCCACAGCTCCTCGAGCTTCCCATCGCGCAACTGCCACGCATGCACCCTCATCACCGCGTAGGTGCCCCGATCCACGACGATGCACGGCGTCTTCCCGTCGAGGTACGCGATGCACATGAGGTTGCGCGAGGCGAGGTTGTACGAGCGGTAGCCCTCGCGCGTAGGGTAGTCGGTGCGCGCGATCTCTTCGCCGGTCATCCCGTCGAGCACCACGAGCCATTCCGGGCCGGTCTGCACCTTGCGCTCCTCGTCGCGCAGGTCCTCGTCGGGGGCGAGCTTCAGGATGACCTCCGCGCGCCCGTCGCCGTCGAGGTCGCGCACGAGCATCGGCGAGTACCAGATCCCCTGCTCGATCGACCAGCCGAGGTCGCGCTTCCACAGGAAGGTCCCGTCGGCGAGGTAGGCCTCAACCGTGAACGTGCCCTCGCTGACCTTCCAGTAGCCTTCGCCGGGGTCAACGTTCGCATTCGGCTGCTTGATGACGTAGTCATACGTCCCGTCACCGTCGAGGTCGCCGATCCCGCACTTCTGGAAGGTATACTCGCCCTGCAGCGGGATCGAGAGGAACGCCCGCCCCTCCGCCGACGGCATCGCCTCGGCCTGCGTGGACGGCCCGCCCTCGTCGCCGCCGGTGACCGCGCGCACCACGTAGTAGTTCGCCTCGCCCGCAACCGGGCTCTCATCGACGAAGTCGCAGGTGGCCGCGATCGGCTCGGCGTTGACGCGCTCGGGCATCCGACGCCCGACCCAGCGGTAGACGTTGAAGGCCACGTCCGCGGCGTCATCGCGCAGCAGCCGCCAGCTCAGGTAGACGCGCCCGCCCTCGGTGGGCATCGCCACGAGGCCGCGCCCGAGCGGCTCCTCGACGCGCTCGGTCGCCCAGCCCTGCACCAGCGGCTTCTGCGGCCGCTCGGCCTGCGCGGGCCAGCCACGCTCGACCGCGACTTCGTCTACCCACGCCCGCACCGCGCCCGTGCCGGTGACGCGCACGTAGACCTCATCGATGTTGCGCCGCACCAGCGCGCGAGCGTCGAGCTTCTTCCAGTCGCTCGCGCCCCGCACGCTGTCCGAGCCGATGTTCCACGAGACCGTCTCCCCGTCCTTGAGCGCCACGAAAGCCAGCGTCACGGCTCCCTCGCCCTCGGTACGCACCCAGGCGGTAGCGCTGAGCTTGTCTCGCGGCTCAACCGGCAGCCGCCCGCGGGTGCTGAGGGCGAAGTCGCGCTCGCCCGTGTGCTCTATCAGCACCGCGCGTTCGCCGTCATGCACGCCCTCGGTAACGACCTGGCTGGTGCCCGCGCCCTCCTCGCGCATCCAGAACGTCCAGCCGGGAATGCCCTCGTCACCCTCGGTCACGAACTCGAAGCCACCGTTGCTGACGCCGTTCGCCGACGGGGCTGCGGGGGTGAACTCCAGGTAGTCGAAGTACGTGGGGCCCTGGTTCGCGTTCGCGGCGTAGCGGTCATCGACCCACAGCTCGAAGCGACCATCGGCGATCTCGACCGCGCCGAAGGTCCGGGAGGTGAGCTTCCGCCAGCTCTCACCGTCGAGGGACACGCCCATCGGTCGCGAGACGCCGCCGATCGTGACCTCCCACGTGCCCGCGGGAATGCCGGTGACGACCGCGTGCAGCGGCGGCGCGCCGTCCTCGGGCGTTTCGCGGTCGGCCAGCACGTCGGGCGAGCGCAGCACGATGCCCTCCGACCACTTCTTCTCCGCGTCATTGTCGGTGGACCAGAGGTTCCAGAGCGTGTCGCTGTCCTTGTTGACCTGCCAGGCCTCAGCGGGCCCGGCGATATCCTCGGCCTCGAAGCGAAGAGCCTGCGGCTGCGCGGGTGCAGCGGCGCAACCGGCGAGCAGCATGACGCACACGGCGAGGAGAAGTCGGCTCCGAGCGCTCATACGATCGACCTCCGGTGGGGCACGCGTGCCCCGGATATGCACAAGCCGCGCCGGCACGATGGCCGGCGCGGCTCAAGGTTTGCAGCGGGCGGCCACTACGGCCGCTAGTTTCCGCGTAGGGAGTGAACTACCCTCCCATCTCCTGCACCCAACCGGTAACCATGTCGCGGGCCTCCTGGCCCTCCGCCAACGGGCTGCCATCCGGGCCGTAGACGCGGAAGTAGGGAATCCCGCGCAGGTTGTACTGCTTCGCGACCGGCGACTGCCAGTCGATGCCGCCGACGCCGGGCCGATTGATGTCAACCTTCACGAGCACGATGTCATCGCGCTGCGTTGCCAGCGCCTCGACCATCGGGCCGAACTGCACGCACGGACCGCAGTACTGGCTGTAGAAGTCGAATATCACGGTCTGCCCGGGCACGAGGTAGTCGGCCAGGTCCACTGTCTCGCCATGGCTGACGGTGCGCACGTCTTCGTAGGGATTGAGCACCCATCCGCTGACTTCCGCAGCGTAGGCCGCCTGCTCCTCATCCTGCAGCCCGTCCTTCGCCATGTCCAGCATCTGCGCCATCGTGTACATGTGCGCCATGCCGACCCAGTACTGCTGTTCTGCGGTCAGCGCTGTCAGATCGTCCGGCGCGGCTTCGAGTATCTGCTGCGCGCCTGCGAACGCGGCTTCCCAGTCGCCCTGCTCCGCCGCATCGCCCATGCTCTGACCCACAGCCACGAAGTCGCACTCCTGCGCCGACGCGACCGAACACGCCACCAGCGCTATCACGAGTATGCCCAGCACCTGACGGCCTATCATCCCAACGACCCCTCTCCTGTCCTCAAGTAAGTTCGCCCACCACTAAGTTAGTCTTCGACGAGTGCGCTCACTCTCCTGCACTCAGCCTTCGATCTCGGCCAGCAAGCCCCGCAGGTAGTCCATCCCGCGACGGGTCGCGTCCAGATGGTCCAGCACGCCCTCGTACTCGAACGCCAGGAAGCCCTCGAAGCGAATGTCCACGAGCGCGGTGAGTATCGCCCGCTGATCGAGTACGCCCTCCCCGTGGAGCCCACCCCGCAGCCAGCCGTCGGGCGTCTGAATGCGCGCCTCGTTCGGGTCGGGCTCCCACTCCTTGATGTGCGCGTTGACTATGTCTCCGGGGAACGCGTAGAGCGCCTCCACCGGATCGTCACCGCCAACCACCCAGTTGCCGCAGTCGTACGTGAGCTTCAGCCCGGGCGCCCAGTTGAGCAGATAGCGCACCTGATCAATTGACGCGTACGGCGCCAGAGGGTTCGGAAAATCTTCGATTGTGACCGCAATATGCCGCTCGGCGGCATACTTGACGGCCTGACTGAGGCCCTGCGCTATCCGCTGCGCGGCGCGCGGCAGGTCGTCCTCGGAGGCGGCGCGGCCGGGGATGAGCATGATCACCGGGCAGCCCATCTCCGCCGCGGCGTCCGTCAGTTCGCGCGCCTGCACGAGTCCGGCCTCGAAGCCGGCGTCATCGGCCGCCGCGAGGTCCGCGGGGCCGTTGATGCACGAGATCTCCAGCCCGCGCGCGCCGCACAGCTCGGCGATCTCAGCCGGCTCGCGGCCCGCCAGGTCGCGCGCCGACAGCTCCAGCGCCTCGAACTCCAGCCCGCGCGCGAAGTCGGCCATCTCCTCAAGCGTCTGCAGCCCGCCGGGCTGCCCTGCGTGCACCGTGTAGGTCATCAGCGAGAAGCGCATCGTTCGGTCACCTCTGAGTGTGTGACTGTCACTCCGTGACGCCCAGGCCCGCAAGCAGCGCCCGCCTCATCGTCTCCACCGGCGGCTCCTGCCCGGACCAGTACTGCAGTGAGATCGCGCCCTGATGCACCAGCATCCCGGCGCCATCGACCGTCTGTGCCCCCGCTGCGCGCGCGGCCTTCAGCAGCACCGTGTCTATCGGGTTGTACGTGAGGTCCACGACCACCTGCCCGGCGCGCATCCACGCGGCGGGCACCACGGGCTCGACGTCGTGGCGGGGGTACATGCCGACCGAGGTGCAGTCCACGATCACGTCCGCGACCGAGACGGCCTCGCGCGCCTCCGAGCTCCCCAGGCCGACGGCGTTCACGCGCGCGAGGCCCGTGGCGCCTCGCACCAACTCCGCCACGTCCTCCGCGCGCTCGAGCGTGCGGTTGATCACCGTGACGCTCGCGGCGCCATCACGCGCGCAGGCCCAGGCGACCGAGCGCGCGGAGCCGCCCGCGCCCATCAGCGCGACCGCTCTCCCCGCCACGCCGTGCCCATGCTCGCCCAGTGAGCGCAGGAAGCCGGGCCCGTCGGTGTTGTGCCCCATCAGCGAGCCGTCCTCGCGTCGCACGATCGTGTTCGCGACGCCCAGCGCCTCGACCGCGTCGTCGATCTCGTCGAGGTGCTCGATCACCGCGCTCTTGTGCGGGATCGTCACGTTCAGGCCCACCAGCCCGAGCCCGCGCACGCCGCCGATCGCCTGCCCGACGCGCTCCGGCTCAACCGCGAACGCGAGGTAGAGCCAGTTCAGGCCCATCTCCCGCAGCGCCGCGTTCTGCATGGCGGGCGAGAGGCTGTGCTCGATCGGCCAGCCGATCACGCCCACGAGGCGCGTCTGCGTGTCAGGCTTCATCGGGCGATGCCTCCTCGGCCTCGGTGGCGTCCTCGTGCCGGCAGCCGAGCCGTTTGACGATGCGCCCCTCAAGCGGCCGGTGGAGGATGCGCGTGAAGATGCTCTCCGCCTCGGCGATCTTCTGCACCCAGATCGTGTGCAGGCCGGCGCGGTTCCCGGCGAGGATGTCGGTCATCACCTGGTCACCGATCATCGCGGTCGTCCGAGGCGTGCTGCCGATCAGCCGCATCGCCCGCCGCACGCCGCCGGTGAAGGGCTTGCGGTCCCAGTGCCAGACGGCCAGCCCGGGGATGCCCAGCGTGTTGGCCAGGCGCCGCATGCGCCTGCCGGTCATGGAGTTCGAGACGAGGCAGACCCGGAAGCGCTCCACTGCCCGCTCCGCCCAGTCCAGCCGCTCGGGCGTGAGCTCCCCCACACCGTGGGCGATCAGCGTGTTGTCCACGTCGATCAGCAGGCCCTCGATGCCGCGCTCCGCCAGCGCATCGAGGTCAATCGATGTCACGCCGTGCACGACCTGGTCGGGCCTGAATACGTCCAGCAATCCCATGGGCTCACTGTCCCCTGATGCTGCTGATGGCGCGTTGGTGCTCGGCGTAGGTCGGTGAGAAGATGTGCGATCCGTCCTCCCGCGCGACGTAGAAGAACGCGCCGGTCTCCTCCGACCGCAGCGCCGCGAGCAGCGAGGGCAGGCCGGGCGATGCGATCGGCCCCGGCGGCAAGCCCGCGTGCCGGTAGGTGTTGTAGGGCGAGTCGATCTTCAGGTCCTCGAACAGCAGCCGCTCCTTGTGCTCGGGCAGCGCGTACTGCACGGTCGCGTCGATCTGCAGCTTCATCCCGCGATCCAGCCGGTTCTGAATGACGCCCGCGATCAGCGGCCGCTCCCAGTCCAGCTTCGCCTCGCGCTCCACCAGCGACGCCATCGTCACGATCTGATGCAGGCTCAGGCCCCGCGCCTCGATCTCCTCCCGGTAGGGCTTGTAGAAGCGCTCCTCCAGCTCCGCCACCATGCGGATGATGATCGGGTCGGGCCGCAGGTCGCAGCAGAAGTCGTAGGTCTCCGGGAAGAGGTAGCCCTCGAGGCTGCCATCGGGGACGGGCATCGCGACCGCCGACTCGATCGTCGCGCCGACCGACGCTTCCTCGAAAGTCGCGGCGTCCTCGATCAGTTCGGCCTGCGCCACCCGCTCGGCGATCTGCTTGAGCGTCAGGCCCTCGGGGATCGTCAGCCGACGCATCGCGACCTTGCCCGAGGCGATGTGCCGCGCGACCTCCTCCCCGCTCATCGTGCCCGAGACCTCATACACGCCCGCCTGCAGCTTCCCCGACAGCCCCTCGATCCGCAGCATCAGCATGAAAGCCTGCGGGTTGCGAATCAGCGACTCATCGGCGAGCTGATCGGCAATCGCCGACACGGAGCTGCCCTCGCGGATGCGCACGATCTGCGGCGTCGCGGAGCTGTTGACCGGCCCCAGCCCCGAGCGGTACCAGTCGTACGCGGAGTACGCCGCGATCATCCCCAGGCCCACCACGATCGCGAGGATGATGATGCCGACGCGCTTCATCGCGTCTCGCCACCCGAGCGGCGCAGGTCAAGCCACGTCTGCAGGATCAGTGCCGCGGCCACCTTATCCACCTGCCCGCGGCGGGCCCGCTCGGTCAGCCCGGCCTCCTGCATGCTACGCGCGGCGACCACCGAGGTCATGCGCTCATCGCACGTCTCCACCGGCACCTCCGACGCCTCCCGCAGCCTCGTCACGAACTCGTTCATCCGCTGCGCCGCTACGCCCACTTCGCCACGCAGATCGATCGGCATGCCCACCACGATGCACTCGGCGCCGACGTCCCGCGCGCGGTCGAGCACCAGCGCGACCGGGTCATCGCCCTCCGCCACGGTCAGCACCTCCAGCGGTGAGGCGATCAGCCCGGACGCGTCGCTCAGCGCCAGCCCGATCCGCCTCTCACCCGCATCCACCCCGAGCGTGCGCATCCGCGTCAACCTCCGAGCTGCGCCGCGACGATCTCCGGCGCGGCCGCGATCGCATCAGCGAGCTTTGCCGGGTCGCCGCCACCCGCCTGGGCGAAGTGCGGCGCGCCGCCGCCCCCGCCGCCTGCGCGCTGCGCGACCTCCCGGATCAGATTGCCCGCATGGCCGCCGCGGCCGATCAGGTCCTGCGAGACCTTCGCCACCAGCGCCACGCCATCCGCGTCGCCGCCGAGCACCACCACGCCGCTGCCGAGCTTCTCCACGATCTCATCGGCGAGGCCCTTGAGGACCTCCCGGTCCCCGCCCTCGATCACACCCGTGACCAGCTTCACACCAGCGACCTCGGTCGCGCTCGCGACCAGGTCCGGCACGCTGATCGACGCGGACATCTGCCGCGCCTGCTCGACCTCGCGCTCCAGCTCCTTGATCCGCTCGCGCTGCGCGCCGATGCGCTCGGCGATCTCGTCGCCGGGGCAGTTCAGCTCGTGCGAGAGCGCCAGCAGGCGCTCGTCGGCATGGCGCGAGTGCCGCACCGCGGCCATCCCCGCAACCGCCTCGATCCGCCGCGTTCCCGCCGCCACCGAGCTCTCCGCCAGCACGCGCACCGAGCCGATCTCGCCCGTCCGGCAGCAGTGGATGCCGCCGCACAGCTCGAAGCTGGTCTCGCCAACGCGCACCGTGCGCACGGTCTCGTCGTACTTCTCATCGAACAACGCGACCGCGCCCGCGTCCCGCGCCTCGTCCAGGTCCATGAACTCGATGTCGACCGGCAGGTCCTCGAGGATCCAGCGGTTCACATGCTCCTCGATCTGCACCAGCGCGTCGTGATCGACCGCCTGGTGGTGGGAGAAGTCGAAGCGCAGGCGATCCGGCCCGACCAGCGAGCCCGCCTGCTTCACATGCCCGCCGACGACCTGGCGCAGCGCCGCGTGCAGAAGATGCGTGGCGGTGTGATGCCGCCGCACCGCGTCGCGGCGGTCCTCATCGACGGTCGCAGTTACCGCGTCGCCTCCGCGCACTGCGCCCTCGACCATCCGGCCGATGTGCGCCACGGCTGCACCGAGCGGCTGCGTGTCCGTGACTTCGAAGTGGAAGCCATCGCCGCTGATGACACCGTGATCGCCGAGCTGGCCGCCGCGCTCGGCGTAGAACGGCGTGCGGTCGAGCACCAGCGCGCCCTCCGCGCCATCGGCGAGGCTCTCCGCGAGCTCGCCCTCGACCACGATCGCCTGCACGCTGCCGCGCGCAGAGATCGCGTCGTAGCCGGTGAACTCCGTGGCCGCGAGCTTCGTGGCGACCGTAGAGCCGCCGTGGATGGACAGGCCGGTGACGGCCGCCCGCGAGCGCTCGCGCTGCCGCGCCATTGCGGCCTCGAAGCCCTCTATGTCCACGGTCATGCCATGATCGCCCGCGATCTCCACGGTCATCTCCCGCGGCAGGCCGAAGGTGTCGTAGAGCCGGAAGGCTTCATCGCCGGGGATCTGCACCGGGCCGATGGCGAGACCGCCCGTCTGAGGGCGATGCTTCCGCTGGAGCATCTCGATGAGACCGCCGATGCGCTCCATGCCCTGCGCGAGCGTCGAGGCGAACTGCTCCTCCTCGGCCTTCACAACGCCCACGGAGAAGTCCTGCCGGGCATGCAGCTCCGGGTAGGCCTGCCCCATCACGTCCGCGACCGCGGGCAGGACCTTGTGCATGAAGGGTCCGTCCGCGCCGATCTCCAGCCCGAAGCGGTACGCGCGGCGCAGGAACCTGCGCAGCACGTATCCCGCGCCCTCGTTGGTGGGCGCGACGCCGTCGGCGGTGAGCATCGCCGCCCCGCGGGCGTGGTCGCAGATCACGCGCAGCGCGGTGTCCGTCTCCGGGTCCTGCCCGTAGGCAAGCTCCCGGCCCCAGTCCTCGCGGGCGATCTCGATGGTGCGCTGGATGATCTGCCACATCTCGTCGGTCTCGGTGCTGAACTGCTTGCCCTGCAGGATCATCGCGAGGCGCTCGAAGCCCATGCCGGTATCCACGCCGGGGGCGGGTAGCTCGGTGAGCGTCCCGTCGGGGGCCTCGGTATACATCTGGAAGACGAGGTTCCACAGCTCAACGAAGCGCGGGCAGTCGCAGTCCGGGCCGCAGTCGGGCTGGCCGCAGCCGACCTCGGGGCCGTTGTCGAGGTGGATCTCGGTGCACGGTCCGCAGGGCCCCTCCCAGCGCTCCTCGGGCCACCAGTTCTCCCCACGCCCGAGCCGCACGATGCGCTCGATCGGCACACCGATGCGCTTGTTCCAGATCTCCTCGGCCTCGTCGTCCTCGGTGAAGACGGTGATCCAGAGGTCGTCAGTGGGGATGTGCAGCACATCGACGACGTACTCCCACGCGAACTCGATCGCCTCGCGCTTGAAGTAGTCGCCGAAGGAGAAGTTGCCGAGCATCTCAAAGAAGGTGTGATGCATGGGTGAGTGGCCGACGCGCTCGAGATCGCCCATGCGCGCGCACTTCTGATTGGTGACGACGCGCGGCGCGGGCGCCTTCTCCTCGCCGCGGAATGCGCCGATGAACGGCTGCATCCCGGCGACGGTGAAGAGCGTGGTCGGGTCGTCGGTGACAAGAGGCGTCGAGGGCAGGATCAGGTGCCCCCGGTCCTCGAAGAAACCAAGGAAGCTGTCGCGGATCTGCTGGCACTTCATCGTCGTGAACCTCTCCCGAGTGTGCGCGCGTGCGCGCGGTGATCAGACTGTCCGAATGTGTGTCGGCCCGCGCCCGGAGGACGCGGGTCGATGGTCGTTCCGTGGCACGGGGGCGGCCGCCCCTACTTCTCCTGCGTGCCGCTCATGATCTCCCGCAACTGCTCGATCGCTCGCCGCTGCAGCCGCGAGACGTGCATCTGCGAGATCCCGAGGCGGTCCGCCACCTGCTGCTGCGACATGTCGTGGAAGTAGCGCAGGGAGATGATGACGCGCTGGCGTGGCGTGATCTGCTCCAGCGCCCAGGACAGCTCGCCGCGCTCCTCGAGCAGGTCCATCGCCGGGTCCTCTTCGCCGGCGCGGTCGGCCACCGACGGCCCCTCTTCGTCCGTCGTCGTGTCCTCCAGGCTCGCCAGCTCGTACTGATTCGCGACCTCGACCGCCTCGATGACGGCCTCCTCCGAGACGCTCAGCGACGACGCCAGCTCGGAGTAGGTCGGTGAGCGCCCGAGGGCGCGCGTGAGGTCCTCGCGCGCTTCCCGCACGCGCAGGCTCAGCTCCTGGACACGCCGTGGCACGCGCATGCCCCACGTCGAGTCGCGGAAGTAGCGCCGCAACTCCCCGCGGATCGTCGGCACCGCGAATGTCGCGAACTTCGTCCCGCGCTCGGGGTCGAAGCGGTCTACCGCGTTCACCAGGCCGATGTGCCCGACGCCGATGAGATCGCCGTAGGGCACGCCCGCGTCGCGGTAGGAGTTGGCGACGTGCCTGACGAGCCCCTCATGCCGCTCGATCAGGTGCGCCCGCAACTGCGGATCGTCCGTCGCACGCAGGATGCGGAAAAGCTCGTTGGTGGAAAGGTCGTCCCAGCGCTCGCTCATACCCTCACCTGGTCGCGCGCTTGACCATGATGACCCGGGTGCCGCTGCCCGGGGCGCTTTCCACGCGGAACGTATCCGTCAGCTCCTGCATCAGGCCGAAGCCAAGGCCACCCTTGCCGTCGAGGCCGTTGCGCTTCGATCGCTCCAGTTCCTTCGGGTCGAAGCCCCGCCCCTCGTCCTCCACCTCGACCGTCATCTCGCCATTGCCGACACTCATCCGCAGCTTAATGACGCGGTCGGCAGCCTTCACGCTGTCGTCAAATGCGTGGTTGATGACGTTGGTGCAGGCCTCCGCCACCGCCACCTTCAGGTCCTCGATGTCATCCACCGTCAGGTCGGCCCGCAGTCCCACCCCGCTCGTCGCCAGGCGTGCCACCAGCAGGAACTCCGGCCTGCCGGGCAGCACCATCTTAACGGTGCCGGCATCTCTCTCGCCCATCGTCAGGTCGCCTCCTCGCCGGAGTCGGCCGAGTGCGCCTCGCACAGCTCACCAAGGCGCGCCGTCGCCGCCTCGACGTCGGCAACAACGTTGAGTATCTCCTGCGTGCCGGAGATCTGGAAGATCTTCAGCAGATTCCGCCGGGCACACGCCACGGACAGGTCGCCGCCCGCCTGACGGCACTGCTTCGCCGTCCCCACGAGGATTCCCAGGCCAGTGCTGTCGAGGTACGTCAGCTCCGTGAGGTCCGCGACGACCCAGATCTTGCCCAGCTCCACCAGCGCGACAAGCGCGTCGCGCAACTCGGGGGCTGTGTACGCGTCAAGCTCGCCTGCTACGCGACAGACGGCTGTCCGATCATCCACGTCCCGGGTCTGGATCCTCACGGTCTCGCCCTCCTGCATCGGTCTCAGCGTCCGGCCTGGCACCCCGCGCTTCTGCGCCCCCACCTGCGTCGTGCCCCGCACTCAGCGCGCGCAACTCGTCCAGCCGCTCGGCAATCCGCCGCTCGCGCGGAGTCATGCCCGGCTTGTAGTACTCCCGCGGCTCCATCCCCGGCGGCCAGTAGCTCTGACGCACCCACCCGCCTGGATGGGAGTGGGGGTAGAGGTACTTCGCACTATTGTCCGCGCCCGCCCTCGGCCCCCCCGCCAGATGGTCGGGGACGCCCTTCCCGCCTTCGCCGCGCACATCCTCCCGCGCGCTGGCGATGGCGCTGTTGGCGGAGTTGCTCTTGGGCGCCACGGCAAGGTAGATGGTTGCCTCGGCCAGTGGAATCTGACCCTCGGGCAGTCCGACGTATTCTACCGCATCGGCGGCGGCAACCGCAAGCCTCAGCGCGGTCGGGTCGGCCAGCCCGATGTCCTCAGCCGCCGCGATCACCAGCCGCCGCGCGATGAAACGCGGGTCCTCGCCCCCCTCCAGCATCTTCGCCAGCCAGTAGATCGCCGCGTCCGGGTCGGAACCGCGAATGCTCTTGATGAACGCCGAGATCGTGTCGTAGTGCGCATCGCCCGCGCGGTCGTAGCTCTGCACCGGCCGGTCCAGCGCCGCCTGCGCGTGCTCAATCGTCACCAGACGGGCGCCCGACTCGTCCGGAGGTGTGCTCTGCACCGCGACCTCCAGCGCCCCCAGCGCCAGCCGCGCGTCGCCACCCGCCGACTCGGCGATGTACGCGACGACCTCGTCGGGCACTTCCGGCTGCAGGCCCGCCAGCCCCCGCGCCTCGTCCGCCAGCGCGCGCCGCAACAGCTCCTCCAGCGACTCGGAGTCGAGCGGCTCGAGCGTGACCAGCCGGCAGCGGGAGAGCAGCGGGGTGATGATGGAGAAGAACGGGTTCTCCGTGGTCGCGCCGATGAGCGTGAAAGTCCCATCCTCCACGTGCGGCAGCAGGTAGTCCTGCTGGGCTTTGTTGAGCCGGTGGATCTCGTCGAGGAAGACGATCGTGCCTGCGTCGTGGAGTCCCTTGCGCTCGCGTGCGCCCGCCGCGGCCTCGCGGATGTCCTTGACGCCCGCCTCGACCGCGGAAAGCTGAACGAAGTGCGAACTCGTCAGGGCGGCGATGATGCGAGCGAGGGTCGTCTTGCCGGTGCCCGCGGGGCCGACGAGGATCAGTGAGGGCAGTCGGTCCGCCTGCAACGCCCGGCGTAGCATCGATCCCTCGCGCAGCACCTCCTCCTGCCCCACCATCTGGTCGAGGTCGCGGGGACGCATGCGCGCAGCCAGGGGAGCGCTGGGGTCTACCCGCCGACTGTTGTGGAAGAGGCTCTCAGTCATGACTCACGCCGCCGCGATGCGTGTGCGCGCCCTTCGGAGGTCATTGCGCGTCACGGGAGAAGGTGGAGTGAGGTGGCGAGGACCCCGCGATGACCGTTGGCCCCTGGGTGTTGAACCCACTAGGAAAGTGGGTGCCCTCCCGCCGACATTGTGTACCCTCACATGGAAGGGCAGGGCCCTTCAGAGTGAAGCTTCGCGCAGTCGGCGGAGCCAGGCTCCCATTTGTTTGGTGTTGGCTCAAACTTGAAGGGCGTTACGTATCTCGCAGGGTTGCCCTCGCCATGAATATCCTATCACATCGGGTCGCCGCGCGCAAGTTCGACGCACTGGTGAACCCGCGTCCGACGCACGCGCCCGACACGCCCCGCAGGAGGAATTCGAGGTGGCTCGCATGAGACGATCCAACGCATACTGCCGCGCCGCCGTGTCCGCGCTCGTGCTGATCTGCATCCCGTCGGTGCACGCCGCCACCATCGGTCCCGTCCCGGCAGCGCCGGTCGCCACGCTCTACGTCGTCGGCGATGGCGAGCCCTGCGCGGCCACGGTGACCGTCGAGGCCCCCGCCGCCTCTCCCCCACCGCGCCTGCTCCTGCGCGCCTTCGACGACGACGAGCGCCTCTCGCTCTGGCGCTACGTGGAGTATTGCCCGCCTGACGCCCTCGCGGCCGTCACGCCCGCCGACGGCATGGAGCTGCGGCCGGCCGAGGGCTGGGCGGGAGGCGAAGTGCTGCGCGCGGAAGTCCCGATCGCCGCCGAAGGCATCCACCAGCTCCGGTTCGTCGCGGGCACCAGCGGCATCACCGTCACCGTCGAGCTTCCGCGCGAGCTGCAGTGGGGCTGGAGCGCCCAGAACGGGCCTTTCACCGCCTGGGAGGGCCTGCCGGAGGCGCTCTACGCCTGGGTCCCGCCGCACGCCGAGCAGTTGCGCATCATCGGCGGCGACGCGCGCGTGACCGATGAGCGTGGTGACCTGCTCGCAGAGCCCGCCTCCGGCACCGTGACCGTCCCGGTCGCGCGCACGGACGTAACCTGGCGCTTCGAGCTGCCGCCCGAGGGCGCATGGTCCTTCGTCGCCGCCGACTTCCCGCTGATCCTTTGCCCCACTGTCGAGGCCGCCCGAGCGATCCAGGCCTCCGTCGAGGTATTGCCCGACGGTACCGTGGTCGAGCACAAGTTCCAGCGCCGGATCGCCGAGCTGCTCCCGGGCATCCTCGCCGAGCACGTCGGCGACACCGACGAGCTGGTCGTGCCGCTCGCAACGCGCCGCGAGGCATGGCTGGAGGACCCGATGCGCAGCACGGTGCTCATGGGCTCGTACCTGCCCGCGGTCGAGCACTGGCTGCGCGCGCAGAACCTCGACCCGGCGAGCCACTGGGGCGGCGCGCTCGATGGCTGGCAGGAGCGCGCGGGGCAGCCCGGCGTCGAGGGCCGCTGGGACCGCCTCCGCAAGATCGACGGCCTCTACGGCGGCGCGTCAGCGAACTACGGCTCAGCCGCGCGCGACCTCGCGCTGGGCGCGCTCCACGACGACCCGACGAACCCCTACTTCGGCCGTGAGGAGTTGCTCTGGCGCGCCGCCGCGGCCTGCCTGCGCGACCTCATGCGCGTCTCCGAGGCCGAGGTCTGGCCCGGCGTGGCGGGTGATACCACCTACGCTGGTATGATGGCCTTCGCGCTCGGCAGCAAGACGCTGCCCGCCTACGGTTTCGCCGCGCCGCATCTTCCGGAGGAGATACGCGAGGTCTGGACCGAGGGCGTCCGCCACCTGATCGACCGCTCCTACCCCGACGGCCTCGTCTCCTGCCGCAACCAGTCCGCGCACTACCTCGTCAGCCACCAGGCCTTCGCCGACGGCTCCGGAGATCCGCTCTACGAGGCGATGATCCGCCTCTACGCGCAACGCTGGCTGCGCGGTCAGGACCCGGCGGGCTACCATCCGGAGGCGGTCGGGCCCGACGCGAGCTACATCGGCATGACGCACTGGCATGAGGCGGTCTATTCACGCATGAGCGGCGACCCGGTGGCACTGGAGTCCATGCGCCGCTCGTACGGGCTCTTCAATCACACGGTCGGCCCGGAGCCGTCCGGCCGGATGCTCGGCGGCTTCAACTTCAACCACCGCGTCGGCGAGGGCTTCTACCTGGAGCAGTGGTCCGGCGCGAAGGGCATCGTGCATGATGCGCTGCCCGAGGTCGGGCTGTGGGCGCCGCCCGCGCCGACTGAGGCCGCGGTCGCCGAGGCCCGCGCGAAGGTCGAGGCGTTCCTCGACGATCCGCAGATGCCCCGCTACCCCAGCCAGACCACCTGGCGCTACCTCGCGTGGGGCGAACCGGACCGCAGCGGGACCTGGCCGTGCATGGAGGCCGAGCCCTTCATCCGCACCTTCGAGGACGAGTTCATCTTCGTGAAGCGCCCGGCTTACTACGCGAGCGTCTACGTCGGGATGGCCGTGGGCGAGTTCTACATCCGCGCGCGGGAGAAGCTCCGCGCGCCCTACGCCGATGACGGCGAGAGCACCGGCGCGGCCTACAAGGACATCAAGACGATCACGCCCTTCGTGGGCGGGGGTCTGAGCGGCGTCTGGACGGAGGACTACGGGCATTCGCTGATGGCCGCGGACTGGGCGCCGACGACGCACCACGGGCTCATCGCGACCGACGCCGATGGCCAGCGCTGGTGGGAGGACTACCACGCGCATTCGCACGTGCTCGACGAGGACGCGGGCGCGCTGACGATCACCGGGCGCATCGAGGGCCAGCCGATCGCCTACGAGCGCCGCTACACCTTCGCCGACGACGCGCTGCACGTTGAGCTGACGCTCACAGCGGACGAGGCGGTCTCGCTGGCGCGGCTGGTGGAGTGTGTGCCGATCGCGCGCGGCGGCTGGCAGGCGCGTGGCGCGGAGATCGCGGCTCCCGGCGCTACGGCGGGCGAGGCCCGCGCGGATCGCTTCACGGTGAGCGACGGCGAGGGCGCGGGCGTGGCGTTCGAGCTTGATGGCGAGCACGGGTTGTTGCTGGTGCCGGACGGCCTGCAGACGTCCGGCTGGCGGAAGCTGCAGATCGGCCGCGTGGAGATCGCCCTACCCGCGACGCTGGCGGCGGGCGAGCAGACGACGCTCAGCTACACCATCCGGCCGCTTGTGCAGTGAGGGTGATCGGCCCCTGCTCCCGCCGCCTCACAGCCCAAGCTCGTCCCGCCGGCAGTTGCGGACCGTCTCTACCGCCAGCAGCGCCTCGACCCGACGCCTGGGCGGGAGTTCGCTGAGCAGCACCTGCCCCAACTCCCAGTTCCGCTCAACGCGAGCCGCGATGAGCCTGGTCATCGGCCGACCAAGCTTCTCGTCTCCCACCCTGTCGTGCACGTAGGCGAGCAGCTCATCTGACGCCAGCGCCAGTGTGCTCGGATGCGTCATGATTACGCGCGCCAGATTGTCATCACTTACGAAATCCCCGAGCAACCCGATGATCAGTTCCGAAAGCTCAGGTCGGCGTGCTGCCACCATGGCCGGCAACAGCCCCGCAACTGTAGCGCCCGGGCGTGGCGCCTCGCGCGTCCATCGCTCGACAAACGTGCGCAGAGCTTCGGGGGAGACATCCCTGGCGATCTCCTCGGCGGCTCCTCTGAGCAACGTGGCCCGAGTCGCGTCCTCGCGCAGGAGATCCAGCATCTCGAACGCCGCGTCGACGTCATTTCGGCAGGCGCCCGCCACAGCGAGCGCAGCCGTCTCGTGGTCCCGACGCAGCTCGTCATCGTTGAGCAGGGCCGCTATCGCGGCATCTGGATCGACCCGGGACAGTGCGCGGATCGCGTGGCGGCTGGCTATGTCCCTGTAGTACGGATCCGAACAGCGAGCGCGCGCATCGAGCACCTCCAGGGCCACATCCCGAGCGCGTTCAGGACGCAGGCCAGTAAGCATCTCCGCGAGCCTGCCGCGAAGCTGCAGCGACCTCCGGGAGTTGTCGCTGACGCCAGGCATGAGCCGCTCGATCTCGGCCGCCTCGGGCCCTGAGCTTCCCCGTTCCACTCGCTCCATCGCGTCCGCAACCGCGAAGAGGCACTTCAGCCAGGCAGTGAGACGGTTCGGTCCTGCATCAGCGGGATCGATCGCCGGTGTGCTCTGCCACGCCCGGCGCGCAAGCGTCGGGTCAAGGTGAGCCAGTACTTCGAGGAGCGAGGCGCCATTGACACCGATCTCCGGGAAGTGAGGTGAGGTCAGGACCTCGTCCGCGCGGGCAAGCGCGGCATCTCGCTGGCCCGCGGCCACCATGGGCTCGATGGTGCTTGCGAACAGACTGAGCGCTGACGCGGGTGCCATCCCGTCAAGCGCTGCAATGGCGGCGTCCTCGTTCTGACGCCACAGGTCCAGCCAGTTCTTCTCGCGGTATGCTCCCCCAGACAGCAGTACCGTGAGTTCGCCGGCAAGCAGCGCATCATGCGGCGCCAGCAGCGCTATCACGCCGCTCATCCACCGCGTCTCTATCCCGGGGGTGCTTCGGCACAGATCGCGCAAGCGCCGACCAACGTCGAGTGCGCGGTCGATCTGCCCTGCGTCTACGAGAGCGTAGGTCATCGAGCGGAATGCCTCAGCGCGGCCGGTGAGGCTGGTGAGACGGAGCGCCAGTGCGTTAGCGGCATCATGGTCGCATCGGGCGATCGAGCCGCACAGTCGCGCGTAGTTGCTGTCCCAGGCGGGGTCCATCGGCAGGTCGCCAACACCCGCATCGAGGGCGGCGTCGGCGATGAGATTGCGCCCTTCGACAGACGACACGCCGCTGAAGACACTGGGGCCCTCGAACGAGGCGGCCGCCATGGCTTTCGCCGCGTCCATCCGCAGTAGCGTCGCCACCAGGGCGTGACGCACCTCCCACGCTCCCTCGAAAGGCTCCCTGTAGGGCTGGCCCCCGCCGCAGATCGCGCCGATGTTGTTGAGGACACCCAGCGGGTCTTCCTCGACCAGCTTCAGGAGACTCGCAGTGCCTTTCGTAGGCCCATCCGCGCCCCCGTCGCTCTGCGGTGCAATCGCCGCGAGGAGCGTCTGGTGGATGGGCACGGCCATGCTCGTGTGGTAGTCCGGCCGAAGCAGTTCGAGCCAGCGCCCTACCGTTTCGGCCGCCCTCCGCACCAGCTCTTCGTCCTCCGGCCAGAGCCGCAGCGCCATCTCGCTCACTGCAAGCGCCCGCTGGCCCCCGTCCCAGCCGCGCGGTACGCCGTAGACGGTGAGGGCGTCCGAGAGGGCGCTCCGCAGGACCGCCCGGGCACGCTCCTCATGGCCGAGCGCGGTCAGTGTCGCCGCGATCTGGCGATCCGCGGCCCACATCTCGCCCACGCTGCGGGAGTGGCGCGGCTGCGCGTCCGCGGCGGAGAGAGCGGCGCCCAATGCGCGCTCTCTGTCATGGGGCAGGAAGTACGCGGCCACCTCCGCCAGCGATTCGCGCGAGTCATCTTCCTGTGCCGCCTGCCAGGCGGCCTCGAGGATCTGCTGCGTCGTCGGCGGCTCCCCCGCGAAGGCCGTGGATACCGCAAGCGCCAAGACAGCACACGCCGTCATGAAGCGCTTCATCGCCTACCCCTCCTGTCGCTACTGAACTGCTACCCCCCGATGAGCCGTCCGTCAGGCCCGTAGGTCGGTGGCACGCCAGCGCCGCTGCGTCTGTCGCGGAACGCGACCGCCCTGAGCATCGCCGCGCACTTGCGATCCGGGGGCAGTGCCTCCAGCATCGTCTGCCCCTGCTCCCAGTCGCGCTCAAGCGCTCCCGCGGCCACGTAAATCATGCCGATCCGCGCGTTCTGCTCGGGGAGCGTCTGCAGGCGCCCCGCGAGGTCGACGAGTAGCGCGTCCGTCGCGAAAGCGAGCAGGTTGTCCGGAACGCGCTGCAGCACGTCCGGCAGCGACTCGGCAGGCACGGCGTCAAGCACGGGGGGGTCCGGCCACGGGGCCGGAATCCGCGTGCTACGCCCCTTCCGCAGCGGGCTCGGCCCGGCGCGCCGCAAGCACCTCGCGCCGGTGCTCGCGCATCTCCAGGGCGAGCAGCAGTGCGGTCGGGCGGTCGTTCACCGGCAGTTCCTGCACCATCGCCAGCCCGTCCTCCCACCGCCGCTCCGCCACCGCCGCGGAGAGCGGTATGATCGCTCGCTGCGTGTGCCTCGGCTCGGCTTCCGCCAGCCGCTGCAGAAGGTAGTCCAAGAGCGTGTCGGTGGCAAAGCCCACCGAGGGCCGGGCGGTGAGTTCTATGATGCTCGCGACCACGCCCGGATCATCGACCGTGTCGAGGCAGGCCGGCATTAGGTCGATCAGCGAAGCCCGGCCGCTGTCCAGAGCGCCCGTGAAGAGGAAGCCGAAGCTGCTCGGCCTGAAGCCGCGTGCGGCCATCCAGGTGTTGATCAGCTCGATGGCTGTCGCCTCATCCTCCTCCGCACCGACCACCTGGAGCGCGCGGCTGAGCATGACGTCGATTGCGCCCGGCCGCGAGACGTCGTAGACCATCTGGCACGCGAACGCGGGGCGCCTGCGCGCGATCTCGGTGATGATCGGCTGGAGCTGTTCGGGCCTGTTGAGGTCGTTGCGGTCGGTGATCAGCACCTTTGTGCTGCGCATGTCCACGCGCGAGAGCGCGGCGATGGCCGCCACCCGCGCCTCCGACGTGCGCCAGCCTCCAGAGTCCGCGAGATCGGCCAGCACCTGCTCGGCAGCGGCCTTTGCGGCAGGACCGTCGTAGTTCGCGTAGATCCCGGCCAGCCTGGCCATGAATAGCGGCGCCCAGTATTGCCGCGGCGGCGCGGCCAGCACCGCGTCGCGGATGGCACTCACCTCGGGCGTCGAACTCCCCCGCTCACGCGCCTCGTATGCCTCCGCCACCGCGGCCAGCGCGGTCAGCCTGTCAGCGACCGTTCGCTTGTCCGCGGTCGTGACGTCGATCGGGTCGAGCGACTGCCACGCCTGCCTCGCGCGATCGAGGTCGAGTTCGGCCATCTCTGTGACAATCCTGCACGCGGCGGCTCCACCCGCGGACATCGCAGGCGACTGCAGCGCGCGCTCGGCAATCTCGCTCCGACCGGCCTCGTCGAGGTCCTCAGTCTGCGTCATCATCGAAGCCAGCGCCAATAACTGCTGCTCAGGCGGCAGGTCGGCGAGCAGCGCGTCGGCGGCAGCGCGATCATGCCTCAGCAGAGAGCCGAACGCCGGCTCGAAGTACGCGAACTGCCCCATCTTCCGGAGCAGCTCAGCCGCGAGAGCCGAGTCCACCGGCGCGATCGCGGCTGCGGCGGGACCGATGAAGTTGCTCGGGTCGGTGTCCAGCGACTCACAGGCGGCCAGGGCCCGCCGAGCGGCTTCGCACGCGATATCTGGCGCCTGCTCGGCGGCTATGGCGGCGACATCGGCGTAGATGCCGGCGTGCCAGTTCGGCGACTCGACGCGAGATGTCAGCTCGAGTGCCATCGCCGGGTCCACACGCGCGAGGCCCGTTGCGGCGCCTCGCAGGAACGAGGTCAGCGTGGGGTCGTCGGGCAGTGCGTCGATGCCGACCTCGACCAGCGCGTCGGCGATGTGCCGCGTCAGCACCGGCTCCGAGGACGGCGAACTGGCGATGCCGAGCTGGCGGGCGAGGAGCAGGGCGCGGTTCATGTCCTGGCGCATGACGGCGCCGACCAGCGCGAACTGCACCTCGCGCGCGTTGTGCTCGCCATCGCTGGCGATCTGCCCGGACGCGATGGCCGCGAGGTGAATCATCGCTGCATCGGCGTTGGTCTCGATGACGCTCAGCAGCAACGAGGCTGGCATCAGCCGGTTCGGGCACTCGCGCGCGAAGAGCATGGTCGCCTCGTCGGGCGCCAGACGCGCTTTCGCCGCCGCCAGTTCCGCGACGGCGGTCTGCCGCTGGTAGCTGTCTTGGACCCGTGGGAGTAGCTCGTCCTCAACCTTCTTGAAGGCTGTCCGCGCCATCGCCTCGTCCGTGGGGCAGATCGCACCGGCCAGGCGCGACAGACGCGCCACGAGATTCGCGATCTCCCAGTCCTGGCCCGATACCGGGGCCGCGAGCAGCGATTGCAGCTCGGAGCGGAGCACACCGGCTGCGGCCTCTTTGTCGCCGAGCTTCGCGAGCAGGTCAGCGAGGCGGACGGTCGCTGAGCCGTCAACCTGGGCGTTGCGCGCCAGGCCGGGCATGCGCGCGGCCTCTTGCAGGTCTCTCAGCGCCTGCGTCGTGTCGGTAGCCATGACGATCTCGGCGAGCTGCAGCATCGCATCGCGATCGTGAGCCTCCATCGCGGCTGCCCGCGCGGCGGCGATGACTTGGTCGGTGGTCGGCTCCTCGGCATGCGTCAGGGCAGTACAGCAGAGAATCAGCGTCAGTGCGACTGCGGTGATGCGGTGCATCGTGGCTCCCCCTCAGCGGTTCCCTCGCCGGACGCCGCAAAGTCTGCGGCGCCCGCTCCATTTGGCGCGCTGTCGCCCTCTTCCGCGCTGATGCGCAAGGACCTCCCCATATCTGTGCGAACTTGCGCGATGCCGCTCAGGGCATCACCACGAAGTCCGCCTCGCCACCATCGCCCACCGAGATCGTCCGCGTGTTCCCGCCGAAGGTCACGCGCACGCCGCGCTCGCCGGCGGGCTCGATGGTTGGCGGCTCATCGGCCTCGCGATAGGGCACGATGACCGCGAGGAAGCCCGCCTCGCGCACCGGCTGTGCGTGCGTGAACCACAGGTGATCGGCGTCCGCGGGCTCAGGGCCGCGGCGTTCCGTGCCCCGCACCCACTTGTCGCGCGCGGTCACGTCCTCGCCCGTGACCGGGTTGACCATGCCCTCGATCCCCGGGTAGTTCGTGACGCGCAGGCCCTCCACCAGCGGCACGTGCCGCAGCCGCACGCGCGTGTCTCCTACGCGGTAGTCGGCGCCGGGCGCATCGTCGCTCAGTGCCATCTCGTCGGCCTCCAGCACGTGGTAGAGCCACTGGAAGGTCGTCGGCTCCGCGCCATCGCGCACCGCGAGGTCGTCGTAGATCACGAAGTACGCGTCATCCACGAAGAGCACGTGCCGCACGAAGCGCGTGAGGCCCTGCTTGGGAGCGTAGGCGTTCGTCGCGTCGCCCGCCCAGTAGACGTAGTCGTCGCCGCGCGCGAAGCGCGTGATGCGGCCAATCGTCGGCACGGAGTTGTCCTTCGCGGCCGCCTGCTCCCGCCCGCCCACGAGCACCGTGTTGTGGCTCATCGTGTGGTTGGCGAAGAACTCCTGGTTCGAGGTGGTGCCGCCGCCCGAGGTGATGGTCTCGCCGTACGCGTGGATGTCGAACGCGTTCTCCGAGCGGAAGGCGTGGCTGTAGCCCCCGCGCGGGCGGCAGGCGAAGGTCATGCTCACCGCATCGCGCTGGGCGTCGTAGTCGCTCGGCGGCGCGGTGCTCGCGCTCACCCAGCCCTCCAGCGCGAAGAGCTTCACCGGATCGGCCTCCGGCAGCGGCTCGGGCTCCTGCGCGTAGAGCGGCAGGCAGTAGTCCACCCACGGCGAGTAGGGCTGCGGCGTGCGCCCGGACAGCTCCTCGAGCCGCCGGCGCGTCTCGAGCCAGTTCTGCATGGTGACCGCGTTCCCGCGCAGCATCGCCATCCGGCGGAAGTTCGTGATGCGGCTGGAGGCCCAGTCCTTCTCGTTGATCCCGCGGTTGCCGAAGGAGCTGTGCTGCGCGCCCACGGGCGTGAGCCGCGCGAAGAAGTCGCAGTAGGCGTCATACGCGGGGTTCAGCTCCAGGTGCAGCGCGGTGATGGCGGTATGCGCGTACCAGGTCGCGTCTGTCAGCCACTTCATCTTCCCGTTCCCGTAGCCGGCGCCCTCATTCCACGCCTCATCCGGCCCGCCGCCGCCCGTCACGCCAACCAGGTAGTTGACCGCGATCTCCAGCGCGTCGCGCGCAACCTGCGACTCATCGGCGATCGCGATCATGCCCGGCATCGTCACCATCAGGTTCTCGAACGGGTGGCTGCCGCACACAGTCGCGATCGACCCGCCCGCCATCTTCGTGCCCTCGCCTCGCTTGAAGGCGAAGCTCCAGATCGTGTGCTCGATCCGCCACTCCAGCGATCCGCGGATCACCGCCCGCTCCTCCGGGCTGAACTCGTCGTAGCACCAATCGTAGACCAGCCCGAGGTACTCCGTCAGGTGGCTCGACCACTTGCTCGACGCCCCGGCCTTCTCCGGCGAGGCGAAGCCGCCTTTGGGCCACGAGGCGATCGTCAGGACATCTCGCTTGAAGCCCTCGTACTTCGCGTCGCCGGTCAGCTTCCACGCGAACGCCACCGCCACGAGGTCCCGTCCGCGGCCCATGTAGTCGCGATCGACGCTGTCGTCGGGCCAGAAGTCGGTGAACCACTCCTGCCCAACCACCCGATCGGCCCACGCGATGATGAACTCCGCGAGCTCCGCGGAGCGCTCGTCGGTGTCACGCAGCGCCCGGATTTCCTCGATGGTTCCGCCGCCAAGCAGCATCCGTGGGTGAGCGCCCAGAAGCTCCGCCGGATCGGTGAGCCCCGAGCGATCCCAAACCGTGGCGCCATCGGCGATGGTGAAGCTGCGCACGTCCGACCAGCGCTCGCCCTCCGTGCCGGGGTCATACGCCACGCGCCAGTACCACCTGTCCGCACCCCGAAGCGGCGGCAGCGCGTTGTAGAAGTTCACGCGCACGTCGGCCGCCACAACCTTCGGCTCGGCGAAGTCCGGCGTGCTGGCGATCTGCAGCGTGAAGCGCCGGTCGCCCGCTGGAGTTCCGTCGGGCAGCGTCTCGGCGTACCACGGCCAGCTCATGCGCGGCGGGTTGAGGTCCACGGTCTGCCCGTCCGCGGGCCGGAATCCGAGATAGCGCGGATGCACCTGGCGCGGGTCGGTCGGCACCGCGGTCTCGGGGCCCAGCACGATGGGCGCTGCGACGGCCGCGGTAGCGGCCGCAAGAGCGATCAGACTGGCGAGACAGATCAGCGTCTCTCGCATGGCGCACCTCCTGAGCGGCAGAGTGTACGTCACTTCCGTACGATGCGAGGGAAGTCCTTTACAGGCGTGCGGCGAACCCTCTCGACGACGCGCTCAGCGCTTGCACTCAGAGGTGCCCGACATGCTCATCGACTGCCACACACACGCATTGCGCACCCCCAGCGTTACCCGCGCAGGCGGGACCACCTGCCCCACCGGCGAACAGCTCGTCGGCCGGCTCGACGACCTCGGCATCGACATGGCGGTTGTGCTGCCGATGGTCAGCCCGGAGTGCCGCAACCGCTACTCGCCGCCCGAGGACATCGTCGAGATGGTGGAGGTGTGGCCCGACCGGCTCATCCCGTTCTGCAACCTCGACCCGCGCGCTGGCTCCAACAGCCCCGACACCGACTTCGGCCGCTTCCTCGACGTCTACGTCGAGATGGGCTGCAAGGGCGTCGGCGAGATG
>JALGSW010000181.1 GCA_029821635.1 Candidatus Zipacnadia bacterium | reverse complement strand
CATCATGCTGATGCTCATGGGCATGCGCCGCGCGCACGATCACATCAAGCTGGGCACGCGCTCGGAGACGATGCGCCACTACAAGGACTGGGCCATCCGCGTGCCGCAGGACTGCACGATTGGCATCTGGGGCTTCGGCGACATCGCCTCCTACGTATTGGACATGCTCGGGCCCTTTGACCCGAAGGAGGTCCTGGTGGTCAGCGGCCACCTCTCCGACGAGGACGCCGCCGCGCGCGGGATGCGCAAGGTGGAGTTTGATGCGCTCTTCGAGCAAGCGGACGTGGTCTTCACACTGGCGGGGATGACCGTCGGGAACACCGGGCGCGTTGGCGCCGAGCAGCTCCGGGCGCTGAAGAGCGGCTCGGTCATCATCAACGTCGGCCGGGCACCGCTGATCCAGCCAGACGCGCTGCTGGCGGAGCTGCGGCGCGGTCGGATCATGGGCGTCTTCGACGTGTTCGAGCGCGAGCCGCTGCCCGCGGATCATCCGTACAATGAGCTGCACAACGTGATCCTCAGCCCGCACTACGCGGGGACCGGCCGCGATGCGCACTACATGGCGGTGATGCTCGACGAGATCGGGCGCCTGTTCCGTGGCGAGGAGCTGCAGTACGAGGTCCGGGCGTCGCGCGCACGGGAGATGACGGACATGGGCGCGGTGCGCGAGGCGCAGAAGCAGTAGTGAACGACTGGAGCGGGGAGCGAGACATGAGCGACACAAAGCTGAAGATTGGCTGGGCACAGGCGGACATCACTCCGGAGCAGCCCGTCATGATCTCCGGGCAGTTCCACGCGCGCGTCTCTGAGGGCGCCATCGACCCGATCACGGCCACTGCGCTGATCCTCGACGCGGGCGACGAGCACATCGTGCTTGTGAGCTGCGACCTCGTCGCGATCTCCCCGGAGCTGTGGGGCGCCGTTGCGGCGCGCTTCGACGGCCCCGACGCGGGCGCGCTCGTCATGAACGCAACACACACGCACACCGGACCTGAGAACCGCCCGAAGGGCGGCGCGGCGGGCAGCTCGGTCGAGGCCGTTGGGATCATGCTGCCGGTGATGGCCGTCGAGGACTACATTGACTTCGCCGCCGGGCGTATCGCCGCTGCGGTGAACGAGGCGTGGGCGTCGCGGGCGACCGGCTCGGTTGCGTTCGGTCTCGGTCAGGCTGTGGTGGGCCGCAACCGCCGCTGGGTGGACAGCCACGGGACCTCGACGATGTACGGGAATACGAACACTCCGGAGTTCAGCCACGTCGAGGGCTACGAAGACCACTCGGTCAATGTGCTTGCGACCTATGACGCATCAGGCGGGCTCACCGGCGTCATCGTCAACGTCCCCTGCACCTCGCAGGAAACCGAGGGGCTCTTCGTGCTGAGCGCGGACTTCTGGCACGAGACCCGCGAGGAGCTGCGCAGGCGGCTGGGCGAGGGGCTCTTCGTGCTCCCGCAGGCTTCGGCGGCAGGCGACCAGTCGCCGCATCTGATCTTTGGCAAGCGCGAGCACGAGCGGATGCTCGAGCTTAAGGGCCGCACCTCCCGCGAGGAGATCGGCCACCGGATCGCCGACGCGGTCGAGGACACGCTGAGCTTCATCGGCGGCACGCAGGACGACGCGCCGCTGCTGCAGCACGAGACGATCGAGATGCGCCTGCCGCTGCGTGCTCTGACCGAGGATGACGTGCTCTGGGCCGAGACGGAGGCCGAGCCGTGGCGCGAGAAGTATGAGGCCGAGGTGGCGCGGCTGGAGGCGAACCCGGCGTTGCGCGAGGAGCCGCGCTGGTACGTGCCCGTCACGATGGCCTATCGGCGGATGCAGTGGTACCTGAGGGTGCGCGACCGCTTCGAGCAACAGCAGACCGACCCGTATCAGGACGTCTCGCTTCACATCATCAGGCTCGGCGACATGGCGATCGCGACCAATCCGTTCGAGTACTACATGGACTTCGGCGTCTACATCAAGACGCGCACGCCGGCGATGCAGACCTTCCTGGTGCAGCTCGCCGGGCCGGGGACGTATGTGCCGAGCGCGCGGTCGGTCGCCGGCGGCGGCTACGGCTCGGTGCCCGCGAGCACGCCGATCGGCCCGGACGGTGGTCGGCAGGTGGCTGAGGGCACGGTCGACGCGCTGCTTGGCATGTGGTGAGCCGGCCGAGTCGGTCATTGGGTGCACGCGTATCACGCGAGCGCACACAATAGCGAAGCCTCGGGCGGGGACGGTGGAGGCGCGTAGTTGCGGAGTTGGGGTCAAACCATGCGAAGCCATTCCGGACGGATCGCCGCGCTCGTCGCGCTCACAACCTGCCTCATCGCGACGTCATTCGGCGCCGCGCACGCCGCCGAGGGCTGGAAGGTCGGTGTCGGCGGCGGCCGCATCACCGGCTACATGGGCCTGCTGGCGAGTACCGGTATGCCGCGCGAGTACCTGACGGACGGCGAGCTGGCGGACATCGACGTGCTGCGCCGCTACCGCGTCGTGATCATCACCGAGGCGAGCAATCCCCGCCCCATCGCGAAGGCCGTCGAGCAGTTCGTGGCCGAGGGCGGCATTGCGATCACCGAGGAGCAGGTGGCCCCGTCGGCGGCGGCGGTTCCGGGTCAGCGCCTCGGGCCCGCTCCCTCGCCCAACCTGACCTTCAAGGGCTACGATCACCCGATCAGCCGCGCGATGCGCTCGACGGGCGTCATCACCACCTACGCGCGCCCGGGCATCGCGATCATCCCCAAGGACGCGAAGAACGTGACCGTGCTCGGTGAGTACACCGACCAGGATGTGCCCGCCAAGTACAGAGGCAAACTCATTGGCGGCAGAGCGCACGTCCCGGCGGTGCTGCTGATCGACCATGGCAAGGGCCACTGGCTCTACTTCGCCCCACGCGTGGCCTTCGCGCTGGCCCTGCGCGGTCCCGAGCTCGAGCCGGCGGTTCTTGCCGCGCTGAACCTGATGACCGACGGCGTGCTGGTCCCGCGCTTCACGACCCTCCCTGCCGATCGCCGACTGGTCCCACAGGTGCAGTGGCGGCCTGAGAGCGAGGAGGTCATGCCCCGGCCCGCGCCACGCGGCGAGGAGCCCGGAGAGATGCCCGAGGGCCTGGAGGTGCTCGACCTGCCCGCGGACGCGCCCACCGACTACGTCGTGAACGGGACGCTGGCCCCCGGCGCCGACGCGACGGTCATGCTGCCGTGGTTCAATGCGAACTGGAACCAGCGCCTGGAGATCAATGGTGGCCGGATGCGCGTGATTGACGTCGCCGGTGGCCGGGAGACGGTCGTTGCCGAGGGCCGGCGCGGCAATTCTGACAAGAGTGCGCGCATCGACATCCGCCGTCGCCCCACCAGCGTGACCGTCTTCATCGACGGGCACGCCGCGCTGATGGCCGCGCTCACGCCGCTGGCGGGCACGCAGGCCGCCAGTGGCATTGACGACGCCTTCCTGCAGGGCTGTGCGCCGGTGCGCTTCACTGACGACTTCATGCGCACCGAGGGCGACCCGAACCCGTGGGAGACGCCTGCCGGGAACTGGGAGCTCTTCAAGGTCGACGGCGAACCCCAGCAGGGCGCGAACCCGTTCGCATTCCACGCGCAGAGCGAGCAGCTCGCCACGGCCGCCACCGGCTACTGGTTCTGGGACGACTACGACGTAGGCGTTTCGGTGCGCTCCAACTGCGACGTTGCGTCGCTGGTGGCGAATCGGCAGGCCGATGACGACTTCCTCGAACTGCGGCTGACGCTGCCCGCCATGGACGCCGACGCTCCGGGAGGCACGCTGGAACTGATCCATCGCCAGTCGGACCGCGACCGCGTGCTCGCGACGTCGGCGGCCGCGGCCGAGCGCGACCGCTGGCATCGCCTGCGACTGTGCGTTTCGCGCGGCTACGCCGTCGCGAGCCTCGACGGCCACGAGCTACTGCGCGTGGCGGACGAGCAGGTGCGCGGGCGCGGGCAGATCGGGCTGCAGATCAGCAGCGGTGCAGCGTTCTTCGACGATGTGCGGGTGCAGCCGTGGGAGGCCGCCCCGCTGCCGCTCAACGGCGGCGCGTGGCTGGCCGAGCGCGGCACGGTGAGCGCCACCGGCGACGGGGTGGCGCTCGAGCCGGCGGGCTCGGCGCGGGCGATCGCGCCCATGAACGAGCTGACCGACCTGCAGGCCTCCGCGAAGCTCCGGCGCGGCGACGCCGACAGCGCCGGGCTGCTGCTGCGCTACCAGGGCCCCGGCGACCACTACCTCCTCGCGGTGAACGAGGCCCGGGGCGGCGGCTCGCAGCTCCAGCTCGTCCGCACCCGGCGCAATGAGCAGACCGTGCTCGCGTCCGAGCCGCTCGACGGCGGCGCGGGACGCTGGCACGATCTCTCCGTCGATCTGCGCGGCCGGCGCATGCGCATCGCAGCCGATGGCGTCGGCGCGATCGACGTGGCCGACGATGCGTTCGCGGACGGAGGCTTCGGCCTGACCTGCGAGGGCGGACGCGCGAACTTCCGGCAGATCACCTGCTGGCCCGTCGATCACGAGCAGTACGCCGCCGATCCGGAGACGCCGCCCTACGCGGGCATCATCGACCGGCACACCTGGGCGGGCGCGGGCAGCGGCTGGGAGCCCACGCCCGACGACCTCGACCGCTGGTGGCATCGCGGACTCTACGTCGATGACGCCGAGGTGCGCCTGGGCGTGCATCGGACCGACGCGGGCACAGCGGCCGCTACGCTGATGATCGGTGACGGCATGGACGCCGCGTCGGGCTACGCGCTCAGCGCCAGCCAGCCCTCATCCGGCGAGCCGGTGACGATCTCGCTGACACGCGAGGGTCAGGAGGTCGCGATCGCCCAGGTACGCTCGCGGGGCTCCGAGGGTTGGGCGCTGAGCCTCCAGCACGTCGGCAGCCTGGTTGAGGGGAGACTCGACGGGCGCGTGGCCGTGAGCTTCCGCGACCCCGCGCCGCTGGAGGGCATGCGACGCGTGGGCTTCCGCAAGGACGCCGCGATCATCGACCCGGCGGACGCGGACGTCATCTCCTCGGCATTACGCACCTGGACCTTCCGCGACGCGCCGGCGGACTGGCGCGTCGAGAGCGGCACCTGGGAGATCTCCAACCGCTGGTCCTGCTCGCCGCAGTGGACGTGGCTGGCGGGATGGAACCAGGATGGCCCGGCGGTGACGCGCACCCGACTCGCCTTCGCCGGCGACCAGCGCGCCGACATCTTCGTTGGCACAAAGATGATGCCCAAGCCCGATGGCAAAGGGCACTACGAGGAGCTGCGCGACCTGCACTTCGGCATCTGCGAGGACGACGCGGGCGGCGGCTACCACGTGGTTCTCGGCGCGAAGAACAACACCTGGTCGGCGATCATGCGCAACGGTGAGACCGTGGTGGAAAGCACGACCTACCGTATCCCGAGCGCGGAGTTGCACAACAACTGGCTGCTTGTCTCGCTGGTGAAGACCGGACCGACGATCAGCGTGCGCCTGTGGGATCGCGAGGTCTTCAGCTACACCGACCCCGACCCGATCGACTCCGGCCGCGTCTCCATCGGCACCGCCCGCAACGGGATTACCGTGCCGCGGATCACCGTCTACGGAGAGCCGGCGGGGTGAGGGGCGGGGAAGAGTGAAGAGTGAGAAGTGAGGGGGGGGAACGGCACGGGCGTTCTGTGGCGCGGGCGCACTCGGGTCATCAACTCGTACCAGATCTCCAACGCCATCCCCACGCTCAAGTGGGACAAAATCGAGGACGCCACCACGCACGAGGTATTCCGCGTGATGCTCGGCTGCCTCGGTCGCATGCGCTGGGCGTATCCGACGATCCCCGTCGGTGACAGCGCCTGGGGCGGTGCGCAGCCGCCCGAGCGGTGGGAGGTCGATCGCGAGTTCCTCACGTACTACTTCCCCGAACTGGACCGCCGCGAGGTGCTCTGGCGCAACGGGCAGCTCGACAGATCGATCGACCGGCCACAGCCGGAGGAAGCCACGAAGTAGCCGCGGTTCGGATGGAGGTGGCGCGGGGGAGGCGGAGAAGTGCTACTCACCGCCCGCTGATTGTGACTGAGGGGTGGCGTTCTCTTGCTTATACGCCCGATGTTGGCTGCCATTTTCCTGACCATCGTCACTGCAGCATACCCGGAGGGGGAGACGATCATGCGAAACGACGGCTACCACGCGGTCACACTGCTGGACCTGGACAACCCGCTGCCGCCGGCCTGGCTGGAGCGAGCGGGTGTGGACTACCTCTACGCCTCGGCTCCGCCCATCGAGCCCGGCCCCGACGCAGCCGCGGTCATCGCTGAGGCGCAACGCGAACGCTGGGAGAAGGTCCTCGCACTCTACGAGGGCACCGGCACGCGCGTGCTGCTGATGGGTGGCTTCTACATCAAACCCGCCGAGGAGCACCAGGCCGTCGATGCCTTCGGGCGGCGTCACCCGATGGCCTGCTTCCGGAACGAGGGCTTCCTGCAGGCCATGCGCGAGCGCATCGTCGCGCTCACTCAGGCGTTCTCCGCCTACCCCGCATTCGCCGGCTTCGTCTTCGATGACGGCCCGCACGTGCGCGTGGACTGCTGCTACTGCCCCGAGTGCCGCGATTTGTTCCGCCTGGAGCATGAGGCGCGCCCGCCCGCCTTCGAGCCGCGCGAGCCCATCCGCAACTTCCGCGACGACGACCCGCTCCTGCTGTGGGAGCAGTTCCAGCAGGAGAGCTGGCAGGTCTACCTGCGCGCGCAGGCCGAGGCGGTCCGCTCGGTCTCCAGCGATGCGTTGATGCTCACGATCCCCTCCGACTCGTACTTCTACGGACGCTTCCTGAACGTGGCGGTGGCGCGCGAGGAGAGCGTGCTCGGGCACAGCGGCCGCCTGCAGCGCATCGAGCGCATCCAGCCGCGGCACTGGGGGATCTTCCAGAGCTTCCCACTCGCGCGGCTCCCCGAGGCCCATGAGAAGGGCCTGCAGCCGTGGGCGACCGGCGCGCACATCACCGCCGACTCGCCGAAGATGCTGATGCAGTGCGAGGGCCCCTACGCGCCTACCTACGGGCGGCTTCAGTACATGAGCCCGGCGGAGATCGAGCGCATGGCGCGGGTGACGCTCACTGAGGGCTCGCGGGCTGTCTGCTACTGGACACCCGCGGCTCCACTGCCGCACTACCCCGACGCGCTCGACACGCTCGCCGAGGTCTACCGCGACGTTGAGCAGATCGAGGACGAGCTGGCGCAGCGCACGCCCGTCAGGGCGAGCATCGGCCTGCTGTACTCGACCACCACCGAAATGATGGAGCAGCCGTGGGAGCGCGAGACCTCCGAGCGCTGGCGTCACCTGCATGCCTGGGAGGGCCTCGCCTACTCGATGGAGCGCTGCAACGTGCCCTTCGAGGTCGTCATGGAGGACGAGCTCACCCCCGAGCGGCTCCGCGGACTGAAGGCTCTGGTGTTGCCGGCGGTTCGATGGCTGCCGAATTCCGTGCTGGCGGCGATCGAGGGCACGATCTCGAAGGGCGGCCTGCGCGTGCTGTCGGCGGGGGAGTGCCTGTCGGTACGGGGCATGGTCGCGAGCGGCTGCGACCCGCTGATCTGGCACAACCGGGCGCGCCGGGGCTACCGCCAGGAGGTCTACGCCAACGAGCAGTGGCAGGAGTGCCGCACCACGATTGCGCACCACCTGCTGCCGCTGATCGATGCGGCGGTGCGGGTGTACTCCGAACGCGCCATCGGCCGCGTCTACGAGCTTGAGGGTGGCGACCTGATGCTGATGGTCGCGAGCTGGGAGCTCGAGGACATCTGCGAGGTGGCGGTCGAGGGCGAGGGTCGCGCGACGGACATGCTCAGCGGCCGGGAGTTGGGCGAGGTCAATCAGATCGGCCGCCTGACGATCCCCCCCGCGGGCTGGCGGGTGCTGCGCATCACGCGGTGAGGTACGTACGACAGGCTTTCCAGCCTGTCACGGGTAGGGCAGTTCCTGTAGCCTGTCATCGTGACGCAACCCAATCGATCGACAGGCTGGAAAGCCTGTCCTACGCCACGGGTCGCGCGATCCGTGGCGCCTTCGTACATGCAGAAAGCCTGGGAGATGAGGTGCCGCACGATGGCGCGCCACAACTATGTTCTGCTGCAGGTCACCTTCGCCACCATCCTCGCCGTCTGCGCATGGGCGCAGGATGGCGGGCTGACGAACCCGACGTTCCTGCCCGACGAGGGCGGCGAGACCCCCGCGAGCTGGTCGTTCCTCGACTACAAGACCGGCGGAGAGCCGCTCTACGAGCCCGCGGGCGGCCGCGACGGCTCCGGCGCGCTGGGCGTCGTCTGCGCGAC
>JALGSW010000180.1 GCA_029821635.1 Candidatus Zipacnadia bacterium | reverse complement strand
GCGGCGGCGAAGAAGTCGAGGTACTCCCAGACCATCATGTCATCGTACACGCCGAAGAAGTCGGGCATGTACCCGACCTTCGCGCGCACGGCCTCCGGCTCGCGGTGGATGTCGTGGCCCGAGACGGTGGCGGTCCCGGCGTCGGGCTTGAGCAGCGTGGCAAGCATGCGGATGGTGGTGGTCTTCCCGGCCCCGTTCGGGCCGATGAAGCCCATCGCATCGCCACGATCAACCGTCAGCCAGAGGTTATCCACGGCCGTCAGGCGATCGTAGCGCTTGGTCAGCCCCCTGATCTCAATCAACAGAACTCACTCGCTTTGCCCTCCCCCGGAATCGCTCTTGACCTCCACCGTTCCGCGCAGAGTCGGCGACAACAAGCTCAGCTCGCCGCTCGGCACCCGCACGCGCACGGTTATCGTCCCATCCTCCGCTATGTGCGCGGCCGGGTCGGAGATCGTACCCTGCAGACCGCCGGGAACATGGTCCCACTGCCCGGTCTTCACGTTCAGCACCTCGGTGTTCGCCACCGGCGAGCCGTGCGGCGCCAGCGCGGCGGCGGTGGTCCCCGACCGGTCGATCGGGATGCTCAGACCGAACGTGCCCGTGTCGCTGAACTTGCCCGTGGGCACCGTAAACGCCCACGTGATCGACCCCTGGCTGACCGAGGTCGAGGGCATTTTATAGTAGTCATACGCGCCTTCTCTCACCGTCCCCGTGGTCGTCACGATCCGGCTCGTGACCAGCCACTCGGGCACATGGATGCTCGCGCCGGGCCGCAGCCGCACCGGTAGCCGCGCGAGGATCACCGTCGCGTCATCGGTCCGGGCGCTCGTGCCCGCCAGCTCGACCGGCATCATCGGCTTCGTAGCCACCGCCACGACCCACGCCCGGCTCTGAGCGGTGGCCGTGGTCCGCGGGTACCCGTAGCCGTAGGGGTCATCCCTGAACAACGCCACCAGCGCACGCTCGCCCATCGTTGCGTCGCGAGCATCACCGGCCCCAAGCTCGGTCGCCAGACGCATGTCCACCTGGGTCTCCTGCCCGGAGGCCAGCGAGACCGTCCGGCCGATCCGCCCCTCGCGCACGATCCCGACGCTCTCCAGCGGCAGCCCGGTGTTGTTGCGTACGGTCGCGTAGAGGTCGCTGCCGTCCCACTCGATGAAGCCGGAGAGGCCGTCGCCCAGTTCCGCCACGAACGGGACCTCGACCACCCGCGTGCTCCACATGTTCAGCGAGATGTCCTTGACCTTCGGCTCGGGGCCGAACTCCACGGTGAAGCCGTCGCCCGAGCCCCAATCGGTCGAGAGCGCGGCTGCGGCGGATCCTTTGAGCAGCAGCGTGTAGTCGGTCTTCGCGGGCGAGAATATCCCGGCGAAGCCCCGTGCGCGCGCCAGCTGCTGCCCGGCGTCCACCTCGACCGCCGCAACGCGGTTGAGCAGCGTCTGGTGGCCGCGCAGCACGAAGCCGGTGCCGTAGGCCGCGCCGAAGAACACGAGGACGATCGCGGGGGTGGTGAGCCACGCCAGCTCACGCCGCCGCAGGCGGTTGACGAACCAGTAGTTCAGCGGCACGAGGATCACGATGTAGGCCGCGAGGAAGCCCGTCACGAGCCACAGCGGCGGCAGCGACGCCTCCTGCGTGCGCCCGGCGGCGCTCGCGATCCCGGCTCCCGCACCGTATCCGGGCGGAGCCCACGACGCGCCTGAGGCCGCGCCCAGCACGTTCGACTCGCCGGTCCGCGCGCTCAGCCCGGCACCCACGAGCTGCCGCCAAAGCGCCTCCTGTCCGTCCCAGTACTTCACCGGCTCGGCGGTCAGGTCGAAGGTCGTCATGACCACCGACCCCGCGTCCGCGCGGCTCCTGACAATCAGCGGCTCAGCGGTCGTCCCGAGCAGCACCTCCGCGCCCTCACGCAGCGTCCCGTCGGCGATCAGCGCCGCCTGTCGCGGCAGCGGCTCCTCGCCCCACTGCTCCAGCGCGACCAGGCTCGGAACGGTCCGCGTACCCCGCACGTCCATCGGCAGCAGCTCGCCAAACGCCCCGTCCGCGATCGACGCGGCGCGCGCACCTCCCGTCACCACCAGCGTCCCCCCGAGCCGCACCCACAGCTTAAGCGCCTCGATCTCCTTCGGGTCCGCCGCGCCGAGATCGCCGGCGGCCAGCACCACCACGTCCACGCCATCCCAGCCCAGCCAGCTCTCCGGGAGCGTGCCCCAGTTCGACTGCGCGACCGCGAACTCCGCGCCACCGCTCGTCTGAGGCGGGCCGCCCGGCCCGGCGGACACGGCACCGGTGAGAGGCGCGGTGGTGCCCTTGAGGAAGCCCAGCGCCCCCTCGCCGCCGCTAAGGACCACCATCAGCACGTCTTCGGGCGAGACCGGCGCGATGTTTGGCACTTCCTGCACGAGCGCTTCGCCCCCGGCTTCGACCTTGATGCGCTGGCGGTAGTCGAGGGTCGGCAGGATGAGGCGGTAGCTCTTGCGGGCGCCCTTCGGGAGATCGATCGGCACGGAGTAGATGACGGGCTGGCTGTACTCGTCGGAACGCACGGGGATGACGATGCGGCCCGAGCGCGAGTCGCCGTTGTTCTGGAGCGTGACGCGCAGAGGTGTCCATTCGCCGGCGGTGTATTGCTGGCCGAAGCCCGCCTCGACCTGCCACTCAAGGTCGGCCGCTCTGCCCGCGAGCGCGGACGCGGTCAGCGCGAGTGCAGTCAACCAGATCAGCCGCGAGACTCGATTCATCGAGAAGCCCCCCGATCTCTGAGACGCGTCAACGCGCACCGATTGTACGGCACCTGTCGCGGCAGCGTCAATGAGGCGATACATTAGCCCCCACCTTACTCAGCACCAGCCGCCCACCGAAGGTTCCTGCCGCCGGAGGAGACGCGCCCCCCGGAAGCGAAGGACAGTCATGCTTCATTGTTCCCGCGATCGCCCAGGAGGTAACCTATGAAGCATCTGACGCTCGTCCTCGTGCTGAGTTCCAGTCTCGGCGCTGCATTCGCCCAGGGCGATGCCGCTCTTGACCATTGGCCGCCCCGCGACTACCTCGTACGGTGCCTCCTGGATGACATCCCCGGGATCCTCGAAGCCTACCACCCCGAGACGGGGCGCTTCGGCTCCGAGCCGTGGATCTGCGGCGATCAGAACCGCATCTTCCGACTCGCGGTCGCGTGGAGCCTCGAACACCCCGAGAACCAGTGGTACCACTCCGACGAGGTGCTCCAGGCCATCGCCGGGGGCGGCGTCGCGCTCGTCGAGGCTCAGGACGACGCCGGCCGCTGGCGCTTCGACAAGAAGGACGGCTCCTACTGGGGCCAGATACACATGCCCTGGACCTACAGCCGCTGGATCCGCGCCTACGACCTCGTCGGCGACGCCCTGCCCGCCGATGCCCGCGAGACCTGGGAGCGCGGTCTGATGCTCGGCTTCGAGGCGATAGCCCAGCACTACCCGGGCGCAGGCGCGCACAACATTCCCGTCCACCGCGCGATGGCCCTCTACATCGCGGGCGAGTGCTTCGGCAACGATGACTGGCAGCAGCGCGCCACGCAGTTCATGGCGAAGACCGTCGAGGCTCAGGACACCGGAGGCTTCTGGACCGAGCACAAGGGGCCTGTCATCGGCTACAACTTCGTCTACTCCGACGCCCTCGGCATCTACTACCACTACGCTCAGGACCCGGTGGTGCTGGAGGCGCTGCGGCGCGCCGCGCTCTTCCACGCGTCGATCCTCTGGCCCGACGGCTCCGCGGTCCCATCCATCGACGAGCGCCAGATCTACCACGCCGGCATCAGCGTCGGCAATCCCGGCTTCGCACACACCCCGGAGGGCCGCGGCTACCTCCTCGCCCAGACACGCCGCCACGCGGGCGATGCGATGAAGCTCATCAACGGCGACATGGCCGCCGCGCTGCTCCTCTACGGCGGCGAGGGCGAGATCGTGATGCCCGAGGACGTCGGCGAAGGCGGCGTCGCGATCCTCGGCGACAGCGAAGCGCTCATCCACCGCGGTGCCCCCTGGAGCTGGGGCTTCTCCGCCTACACCGCCGAGGTCTCCGACAGCCGCTGGATCCAGGACAGGCACAACCTCGTGGACGTCTTCCACGCGGACCTCGGCCTCGTCGCGGGCGGCGGCAACACGAAACTGCAGCCGTGGTGGGCCAGCTTCACCGTCGGCGATCCGGCGCTGCTGAGCCACACGCCCGGTGACGAGAGCCCCGACTTCACGCCCGACATCGAATTCCGCTGGACGGCCGACGAGGCCACGGTCAGCCGTGACGGCGACCTCACGCGCCTCGACGCCTCCATCACTCTCCGTGGGCTACCGGGGCGCGAGGAATTGGTTGCGCAGGGCTTCGAGGAGACCGCCGTGGGGGAGCTGCCGGCCGACTGGACCGTGAATTTCGGGGCTCCGGAGCAGATGAGCGTCTCCGCCGATCAGGCCCACGAGGGCGGGCAGGCGCTACACATCGCCGACGTGGATGACACGCAGGGCCTCGGGCTGCGCAGCCCGAAGATGCCCGCCACACCGAGCGAGGAGTACGCCATCGAGGGCTGGTGGCTCGGGGAGCCGGGCAATGACGCGGCGCTCTACCTGGAGTTCTGGAACGAGCAGGAGCGCATCGACGGCGGCTACCGGTCCTACGCCTGCACGGGGAAAGGCAAGTGGACCCAGACCAGCGGGGCGCTGATCGCCCCCGAGGGCACCGTCGCGGTCACGGTGCTCGCATACAGTGCCACGACCTCGATCACGGAGGGCTTGTTCGATGACGTGGTGCTCATCCGCCGCGTGCCCAATGACGAGGCCTTCGAGCCGGTCGCGTGCTCCGTGGAGGGGCGCATGGATGGCGAAGACCTCGTCCTCACCTACCGCGCCGATCAGGGGTCTGACGCCCAAGCGCACCTGCCGCTGATGCTCCGCGGCTCGCGCATGCAGCTCGCCTCCGGCGAGGAAGTGCGGCTCCTCGATGAGCCCATCGAGCTCACGGGCGAGCAGATCGGCGGCTTCCTGATCCACGACGACCTGCGTCTCACTGTTCCCGAAGGCGCCTCGGTCCGCTGGCCAGCGCTGCAGCACAATCCCTATACGCGCGATGGCTCCTCCTCCCTAAACGCCGCGAAGATCGTGCTGGTCATGCCGTTCGATGACACCGGCGAGTACACCGTCCGCATGAGCGCCATCGAGCGCCCGCCGTTCGAGGGCCTCGTCTTCGAGGCGCGCGACATTCCCTTCGAGAACTCAGAGGGCACCTACACCAAGCGCCTCGACATGCTCGGCTCTCAATTCATCGGCAGCACTCAGGTCGGGAGCTGGCTGCGCTTCACGCTGCCCGAGATCGAGGCGGGGCGCTACGAGCTGCTCGGCGACTTCGTGCTGGCATACAGCTACGGGATCGTGGAGGTGCTGCTCGACGACGAGGTCGTCGGTGAGCCCTTCGACGGCTACTGGACGGCCATCGATTCCTCGGGCGTCGTGCAGTCCTTCGGTGAGGTGCAGCTTGACGGCGGCCAGCACACGGTGGCCGTCCGGATCATCGGCAAGAACCCGAAGGCGACGGGCCAGATATTCAGCGTTAAGCGCTGGATGCTGAGACCGCTGGACTGAGCGCCGTTCCAGTCGTACGTAGGACAGGCTTTCCAGCCTGTCAAGGTCGTAGAGGGACGGGCTCTCCGCCATGTCGATCACCGGTAACGACTGACGGATTGACAGGCTGGAAACCCTGTCCTACTACATCGTGCCAGAGGAGCTGACCCGAGATGCGCATCACACCGGCCATCATCGCTCTGCTGATCGTGACCGCCAGCGTCGCGTGGTCCGCGGAGACCATGACGCTCGCCGAGCCCGGCTACGAGCTGGCCTACGGCGAGTCTGCGCAGCTCACCTTCACGCCCACCGGCGACTACCAGTCCGTGCATCTCGTCTACGAGGTGCGCATGGAGTTCCCGCGCGCCGCCGGCTCGACCTACGTGATGGCCTGGGACGTGAACGGCCTGCCGCTGCGCGCCGCCGCCACGCGCACCCAGGTCCGGCTGCTCAATAAGCCGCTCACTTTCGCGATGGCCAGCGGCCTCGAGATCGGCTGGGCGGTCGGTAACACCTGGCGCGCCGTCTACTCGCCGGACTTCGAGCTCGTGCAGGGCGCGGGCGCGGGCGGGATGCGGATCGAGCAGGCCGATCCCTACCGCTTCGTCATCGACATCACCGACATGGTCACGCGCGGCGAGGAGAACACCATCGACCTCCTCCACCGCGGCGAGGTGATGACGCTCAAGAACGCCTTCGCGGGTCAGGACGTGAGCCTCGAGCTGGTCTTCCGCGAGCTGTCCGTCGAGCTCTCCGATGAGCCGTCGATCGTGAGCGAAGTGCCGCCGGCCGAGGAGTTCTCGCCCGACCGCATGATGCTTCAGCCGCCGGCGAGCGTGCCGGTCGGCGACGTGGCCTCGGTGGCGGACGGCGGCGGCATCACGATCGCGCTGCCCGGACTGACCGTCGGCGTCACCTCGCGCTTCTCGCGATGGCGCGGCACAGGTCATCGGCACTGCGCGAGACTACCGCGTCGAGCGCACCGTGCGCTTCGTCGAGGACCACGTGGAAGTCGCGGATCGGCTTATCAACACCACCGACCGCGACATCGGCCTCGCTTTCGACAACCGCATCGAGCCGGTGGAGAGTGACGTGCCGGAGGCTTACCTCGGCGGCAATCCCGATCCGGCAGTGATGAGCCTGACGGGCTATGAGAACCCGACCTGCTTCCTGCGCGGCACAGCGTCAGGATGCGGCATCGTCGCTCTCGATGATGTGTACCGAATGCAGGGGACAATCTACTGGCAGGATGGCGGCGGCATCCGCAGCGATGTCTTCGCCCTGCCCGCGGGCGGCGAGTACACACTGGAGTGGGCGATCTACCCCACCTCGCGGCCTGACTACTACGACTTCATCAACCTCGTCCGCGAGGACCTCGACGTGAACTTCACGGTCCCCGGCCAATTCCAGTTCGGCCTGCAATCGGCGGCTGTGATGGACCTCGACGAACTCGTCGCGCAGATCGAGGAGCGCGACCTGAAGGTCCTCTCGACCGGCACCTGGGCGAACGGGGGAGGCGATCCGCCCTACTACCACGGGGCGCAGAGCCTCGAAGCCACCGGCCTGCGCGAGACCTTCCGCAAGGCCTGTGAGAACGTGCGTGCGATCGCTCCGCAGGTCGAGTCGCTGATCTACATCCACACCTTCATCAACCTCCACGAGGACACGCCCGAGCGCTTCCCCGACTCGCTCATCACGAAGGAAGATGGCACGCCCTACATCAACCCGAGCTACACCCAGCGCATCGGCATGCCGTTCTACTACTGCTACATGACGCTGGACAACTCGTACTTCCAGGCGATGAAACAGCTCGTGGACGTCTGCCTCGATGATGACGAGATCGGCGCGGACGGCATCTACTGGGACGAGGTCGAGATGATCTCACCCAAGCGCACTTACGACCGCTGGGATGGCCACTCCGCCGACCTCGACGATGAGCACCGCATCGAGCGCAAGTTCGGCGACCCGCACCTGCTCTCGCTGGAGGCCAAGGTGGCGCTGGTCGAGCATATCCGCGCGAACGGCGGCCCGCTCATCGGCAACTCCTGCCCGCGCACGCGCACGATGCAGGACCTGCACTTCCCGCGCTTCGTGGAGACCGCCAGCGAGTGGTACCCGGCGCGCGCGCACCTGTATTCCCCGATCTCGCTGGGCGATCATAAGACGGTGAAGGACTTCGCGGGGCTGCTCGACGACATCCGCCTGAAGCTCATGTGGGGCAATGTGTATTACTATTACTCGCGGCCCGCGCAGCCCTACCCGACGATCACGCAGCACATGTTCCCATTCACGCCGGTGGAGCTGCACCACGGCTGGGTGCTTGGCGAGGAGCGGCTGATCACGGCGGTTCCGGGGACCTTCAGCCTGGGCGACGATGATGCGGTGACAGTCTACTGGTATGACGCGGCGGGGGCGCAGACCGACCGCACCTGCGAGGAGCGCATCGAGGACGGCAAGCGCCTCATCCGCCTGCCGCTGGGCGAGGGCGAGATGGCGGTCATCGAGCGGCGGTAGACGTGGTGCGGATGCCCTCGTCCGCACATCCGACGCGAATTCAACTCAGGGAGCGATCGTCATGAAGCGCCTCATCGTCGTGCTGCTCGTGCTTGCGTTCATCGTCCCCGCATTCGCCCAGGACACGCGTGTGATCGTCGTCCGCGATGACGACGGCACTGCCGACGACGGCCGCGGGCAGGTCTCCAGCCCCAACTCCGTCTGCGGCAAGAACCTCATCCTTGACCGCGAATCCGCCGACCTCCAGCGCGCGTGGGTGCAGTACTTCATGAAGGTCCGCCCCTACGATGTCGAGACCAAGAAGCTCTACGACGCGCCCGCCGTGGGCGTCACGTGGAGCGACCTGGTCATCACCGTCAACGGCACCGAGATCCTGCGCAAGTCCCTCATCGAGGTCGGCACGATGGGCTGGCACGAGGTCGAGTTCGACCCGGCGCTGCTGCAGCGCGGTGAGAACTCCGTCACGATCGCCCTCAGCGAGGGCGGCAACTACTTCTACCTCGGCATCGACCGCGACAACGACTACGGCCGCTCCGCCTCCAGCCGCGACGCGGGCAATACCTGGCGGCCAAGCTGGCTGTCATTCACCACCGAGGAGCCCGATGGCGGCGAGTACATGGTGCGCCTCAAGTACGAGGCGCCCGAGGCGACGCAGGTCAGCTTCATCGAGCAGGCCGGCAAATACTCCGGCTGGCTGGAGATGGAGGACCTGTTCTCCGCCACCGAGGTGCATGCGTCGGGCTTTAAGGCGATCGAGTGGAACAAGGGCGCGAACCAGCCCTCCGGCGACATGGTCGCCTACAACGCCACGGGCCGCGTGACCTTCCCGCTGGCGATCCCTGCCGATCGCCAGTGGAAGCTGTGGATGCGCGCGTGGACCGACGGCTTCCGCAACGGCACCTTCACCCTCAGCGTGAACGGGCGCCCGTTCTACGACTCGACCGACCACGAGTTCACCTCTGACACCAACCTGCGCCTCGACTGGCTGGACATGGGCGTGGTGCACCTCGGCGAGGGCACGCACACTTTCGAGCTCGTCACGCAGGGCGAATGCGGGCATTTCTTCGACGTCTTCGTGCTCACCACCGACATGGGCTACGTGCCCGATGAGGCCAACCCGCTCCCGCGCATGACTACCGCCGCGAGCCTCGTCGCCGCGCCGGGCGTCAGTGAGCTGCAGCCGGGCCTGTACATGACGCCGGACCCGATCGCGTGGGCGAAGCCGCTCGCAGGCGGGCCGCTGCGCACGCTCTGGGTCTGCGGCGATTTCAACGAGCGTGAGGTCGTTGAGCTGCAGCAGCGCATGGACCTCGAAGCGGTCGCCGTCTCGTCGCACGCCAGCTACCTCGGCAACAACGTCTTCGGTCAGGAGCTCTCGCTCGACCAGGCGGACGCGATCTACGAACGCCTCGCGAGCAACGCGCCGCTCGACGCGGTGGTGCTGGTGCGCACGAAGCTCGACCAGCTCCCCGAACACGTGATTAGGGCACTGCTCGCGCGCGTGGAGGATGGCTGCGGGCTGATCGTGGTGCGCTCGCGGCGCGATCAGCAGCCGACCGCACTCGGCGCGCTGCTGGAAGATGGCGAGCCGCTGGACATGTCTACGATGGCGGCGCCGATCAACCTCAGCCCGCTGAACCGCCCGACCATCCGCGAGCATGGTGTGGGGCGCATCGTGAGCGTCCCCTACGCGATCTGGGGCACGCTCAACCGGCTCGATCCGCCCGCGCACACGCTGCGCTACCCCTATTGGGAGTACCAGTTCGGCGCGTGGATCGACCTGCTGATGGCCGCCACGGGCCGCGACACCGCGCAGGTCGCGACCGTGAACGTCCCGGAGACCGTCGCGCCCGGCGAGCAGCCGACGGTGACGTTGACGCTCGCGGGTGACGCCGCCGCGGCGCGCGCCACGTGGCTGCCGCCCTTCGGCGGACCGACAGAGCTCGATCCCGTGCCTGTCGCGGGAGGCACCGCCTCGATCGCCCTGCCCGCATCCAGCGAGGACGGCGTGCACCACGTCGCGCTGACGCTCACCGACGCGGACGGCGCGGCGGTTGGAGTCGCGTCGGCCTGGTACGAGGTCCGGCAGCCCACGCGCATCGCGGAAGTCGCGGCCGAGTGCGCTGATGACGGCTCCGCGGTCATCGCGACGGTTACCGTTGAGGGTGCTGGCGAACTGCCGGTGCAGGCGCAGGTCATTGGCTCGCACGGGCGGCTGCTCGGCACCGCGGAGGGCACCGTCGGCGCTGGTGGCGAGCTGCGCGTGCCGCTGATCGCCTCGCACGAGCGCCTGATCGACCTGCGGCTGACGGTACCGGGTGAGGGCGGCCCGGCCCAGCGCGTCTATACGCTCCTGCCGCGCCCGCAGGCGGTCGTGCTCGACGACTACCTGCCCTACTCCGGCGTCTGGAACAGCGTCGAGCTGCCCGACTACGCCGCCGACGCCTACGCGCGCGTCTGGCAGGACATCGGCATCCGCGCCGTCCAGCCGTCGGGCATCATCTGGGACACGCTCGATCAGGGCTTCGTGACCGCGCTGCCCTACCGGCTGACCAGCGTCGGCTCCTCCACGATCGACGCCGAGGGCGTGCGCACGCCGTGCCTGCACGACCCCGAGGTGATGACGGCGGTGGAGACGGAGATCCGGGACCGCGTGCGGAACTACCGAGCGTTCTCGCCGGTGCTGCTGGGCCTCGGCGATGAGCAGTCGATCGGCAAGGATGAGGCGTGCTTCAGCGAACACACGCGCGCGGCCTTCCGCGACTGGCTGCGCGGGCGCTACGCCTCTCTCGACGAGCTGAACGCCTCGTGGCAGACGAGCTTCGCCACGTGGGACGCGGTCGAGCCGTGGCGGCTGGCGCAGGCGAAGCAGCGGCCGGAGAACCTCGCGCCGTGGCTGGAGTTCCGTGAGTTCATGGCCGACACGTTCGTGAGCGCCACGGAGGAGATGCAGGGCTGGGCGCAGGAGGGGGCCGGGGACACGCACATCGGCGGCGTGAACCCGTGGGACGAGGGCTGGACGACCTGCACGGTCATGTCGAAGCTCTTCCCGGTGCTGGAGTACGGGCAGATCTACCCGCGCTCGCACGACCGTGCGCGCTCGTGGTTCCGCGACCCGCGGCTGATCGGCACCTGGTCGGGCTACTCGCGGCCGGAGCGCCAGATCGAGCGCGAGGGCTGGCTGCTACCCACCTACGGCGGCACGATGATGGGCTGGTATGGCGTCGGCCGCCAGCTCGGCTACGGCACCTTCACGAACACCATCGACCTTGGCGAACGCGCCAAGTGGATCGCGCGCGTCAACCACGAACTGAACGCCGGCGTGGGCAAGCTGCTGATCGAGACCGAGGCCGCGCAGGAGCCGGTCGCGATCCTGCACTCGTGGCCGAGCCGCTGCGCGTACATCGCCGCGATGGGCGCCGGGGAGCCCGACACTCCCGCCGACGCCCTCGACCAGCGCTGGGATGAGTGCGAGGAGACCTTCGTGCGGCTGCTGAAGGCCCTGGGAGTGCCCTACCGCTACGTGGACGAGCAGCAGGTGGCCGATGGTGTGCTGGCCGATTACCAGATGCTCATCGCCCCGTGCGCATGGGCCCTGCCGCAAACGACGCTGGACGCAATCGCCGAGTTTGCCGCCGAGCATCCCGTCATCGCGGACAGTAGGCTCGGGCAGTACGACGAGGGCGGCCGCGAGCGCGACGCGGCGCCGATCGAGGGCATGAACGTGACGATCTGGGACGATCTCCCCGCACCGCTGAGCGATGAGACGATCGCACGGCTGCGGGAGCGCCTGGAGGCGGCGTTTGGGGCAATACCCGAGTTGGTCCGGGGAGACGTGAGCTTCTACGTGCCACGCAACTTGGGCGACGCGCAGATCATGATCGCATTCGGCGCCGGCGAACTGACGCTGTCCGATCTGCCCGACGGCGTGTTCGCTTACGACGCCCGCACGCACAAGTCCCTCGGTCAAGTCACTGAGGCCACCGCGCAGATGGAGCATGGCCCGGCGGTGCTGGTGCTCAGCGACGAGGAGATCGCGGGCCTCGGCATCGCGGCCACGGGCGCGGCGCCCGGCGAGGCGGTACGCTACGAGCTCTCGCTCGCGAGCGGCAATGACACGGTCGCGCACGTGGCGGTCATCGGCCCGGACGGCGAGGAGCGCGCGTGGTATGCCGACAACCTACGCATCGCGGACGGTGCGGCATCGGGGAGCTTCACGCCGGCGCTGAACGACCCGGCGGGCACGTGGACGATTCGCGCGCTGGACGTCATCACGGGCGAGACCGCGGAGGCCGAACTGCAGGTGGGCGGGTAAGGCGCACGGGCGAGCCGTTCCTCCCCCCTCGTCCCGCAGAGACGCCGTCGTTTGCGTCTCCAGGGAGAGGGGGGCGGGGGGGTGAGGCCGCCGTTGCCGTCGGCACATCATCACGAACCGAACGGCGGCAGGCTGGGAAGCCTGCCCCACGAACGACTCGCTGACGGGACGGGGTGAGGTCGGGCCGTTACCCCCCCACACCCAGCCGTATCAGCATGGGCCGCACGACGTTGCCCACGAGCGTGTGGCCGAAGAACAGGCCGAGGAAGAGCGGGACCATCCGCCGGTAGGCGGGCAGGCCGCCGTAGCGTAAGGTGAGCTGCTGCGCCAGCCATGCGATGAGGAAGGGCGCCCAGTAGGGCGACCAGTCATTGTAGAGTGTGCCCATCACCACACCGAGCGGGTGCAGCGGGAAATTGCTCACATTCAGCCGTGCCCAGGTGATCGCGCCGGTCCCCACCAACCCCGCCACGTAGGCAACCGAGCGCGCGCGGTCCGGGCCCTGAGGCTTGTCCATACCCCTGTCGAGCAGCCGGTAGTTGTAGCTCGACCAGTTCTGCGCCCAGGTGCGGTGCTCGCGACCCTCCTTCGCCGAGTAGAACGCCTGGCCGTAGCGGTAGCCGATCGTGAGCTGGCTGGCGAAGGCGAGGAAGACCGCGATGAAGCACGCAAGCAGCATGAGCTTGAGCGCCGAACTGCGCTTCGCGTTGCCGTAGTCAACGAGGCGGTAGCCGTCGGCGAAGTACTGCCCCGCGCTGTGGGCGAAGACGGTGCGGCCGATGTAGAAGAGCGAGTAGAACTGGATCATGCCCGTGAGGGGCCCGTGACCGCGGAGGAACGCGTTTCCGAGTAGATGCGTGGGCATCTCCGTATCGAAGCCGTAGGGGTGCGTCCACGGGACGGGCGGTCCGGCCTCGGCGCGGATGCGCGCGGTGACCGTCACGAACATGTAGAGCGAGGCGAAATAGATCAGCAGCAGGTCGATGCGGTGGCCGGCGCGCAGGAGCATCCAGATCATCGCGGTGGTGCTCACGAGGAAGACGATCGTCAGCAGCCGGTAGCTCATCGGCTCGTTAGCGTCATACTCACCCGGGCCGCGCAGCACGCGGCCGATGACCTGGCGGAAGTGCCTGCGCGCCACGTAGATCATCGTGATGAACACCGACACGCACGCCCCCGAGCTGACTTCCTGGTAGAACGGGAAGCGAGACTTGCGGTAGCCCGCCTGCAGCCCCACGACCTTGATCGTCTTCATCGTGAAGTATGACAGCCACGAGGTGAGCAACACGTCGCCGGGCATCAGGTAGGACAGACCCCAGACGTCGAGGATCAGATGCAGGTTGAGTGGCCGGATCCACCGCCACGGCACGTCCACGAGGCCCGTGCCGAGCTGGATGTAGTGCTTGACCTCGGGGAAGGCCGGATAGACCTCGTGCAGGATGCGCGCGCCATTGAAGAGCGCGGCGAGGATCAGCCCGATCCACATGAGCGGGTCGCGGAAGAAGAAACCGCGACGCACTGCCGAGCCCTCAAAGCCCCCGGTGATCTCCAAAGGCAGGAACAGCAGCGGATAGCGCAGCCGCTCGGCCTCCACCCACTGCCGGCGGAAGTAGGCCACCACGCAGGCCGTGGCGATGACGACCAGCAGGTTGAAGCTCATCCAGTAGACCAGCGGCCAGCGCCACGCGCTCCACGGTACGAGGCCGGAGGGTGAGCCTTCGAAGAAGCCCTGGGCGATGATCGGCTCGAGCGGGACCTGGAAGGCCGTGTAGTACTGCGCGAACTCCTGCCACTGGTTGACGTCGTTCCCGTAGTAGATCGGGTAGAGGAGGTAGTGCAGCACGTAGACGCCCCGGCCCATCACCGGCGCGATCGAGATCGCCACGTAGACGAGCAGCAGCTCCCCACGCGCGAGTGGCCGGATGAAGCGTGCCATGCTCTCGTTGCGCGCGATCAGCGTCAGGACCTGGTTCGCGCCGACAAGCACGAGCAGCAGCACGAGCGCGGGCACCGGCGGCACGAGGTGCATGAAGCCCAGAGGCTGAATGACGAGGTACGTGACGAAGGTCAGCCCCGCGGTCAGCACAAAGGACGGCAACGTTACACCGATCAGGCGCTCCGGCTCCTCTTCGGCGCCCGCCGGCGTGGAGGTCAGAATGTCATCGGCCTGGCTCATTCAGTCACCGTCGCTCGCCCCGTGGGGCGGGATCCTCGTGTGAGCGCGCCGGTTCGCCATGCAGCCCCGCAGCACCTGCAATCGCGACCCGCGGGAGCAGCACGCCGATGCCGCCACGACCTCTGTCCGCAGGAGTGAGATCGGATGCCGCGAACCACGGTCGCCGTCACGCTCATCGCCGCAATCGTCCTGAGCTGCCTGCCCGCGCTCGCCGAGGTGCCGCTGAAGCTGGTGAACCCCGGCTTCGAGGAGACCGAGGGCGAGACCGTTGGCGAACCCTCGCCGGACTGGGAGCAGGCCGGCGCGCCGCCCGGATGGAGCGTCTGGTTCGGCTCCACCGCCCGCGCGTCCAACGCCGAGCTGTTCTGGACCGCCGCCGCGGCGCACTCGGGGACGCGCTCGATCTCCGTCCGCAGCTCCGAGGGCCCGACCGTCATCATGCAGCAGGTCCCGGTCGAGCCCGGCAACGCCTACACCGTGCGCGCGTGGGGGCGCGCCAGTAACGCGAAGTCCGACGTGCTCGTGGGCGTGCGCTGGAAGCAGGCCGACGGCTCGTGGTCCAACGGCGATAACCCGCGGGTGAAGATGCCGACGAACGTGCCCGCGGGCGAGTGGGCGCAGGTCGAGTGCGTCGCGCAGGCCCCGGACAACGCCGACTTCCTCGTGGTCATGCTCACCGGCCAGGGCCAGGACGCCGAGGACGCCTGCTGGTTCGATGACGTGTCGGTGGCCTCGCTGATGGGCGAGGACCTCTACGTCGGGCCCGTCTCATCGTGGATCCACCCGATGTTCCTGCCGAGCGAAGACCCGCCCGTGACCGAGCACATCGCGTGGGCGAATCCGCGCGCTGGCGGGCCCCTGAGCGTCCTCTTCCTGCTGGGCAACGACCACAACACGCGCGAAGCCGATGAGCTGGCCCAGCGCCTGGAGATGGACTACGACGTCGCGTTCTGCCACGAGTACGACGGCCTGCTGTTCTCGCTCGATGACAGAGAGGTCCGCCGCAAGTTCGCCGAGCGGGAGTACGACGCAATCGTCGTCGGCATGAAGATCAGCGACTCCCTCGCGCCCGCGCTGATGGACTACGCGAACGATGGCGGCGGAGTGGTGCTGGTCGGCTGGCCGG
>JALGSW010000179.1 GCA_029821635.1 Candidatus Zipacnadia bacterium | reverse complement strand
ACCGAGCCCGTTGAGGTCCCGGACTTCGACTTCGAGGCCAACGGCATCGAGCAGGAGCAGCTCCGCGAAGAGGCCGAACTGGCCGGCACCGCGGTGCCGGCGGCCATCGAGCTGTGTGGCGAAACGTTCAATGAACTCGACGCCGCCCAGAGGGAGCTGGCGCAGCGCCACCGCCTGCTGGAGCAGGGGGCGCTTGCCGAGCAGGCCCTGCGGCCCGCGGAGGACCGCGTCGCGCAGGCAAGAGCCGCCTACGATGAGGCAGAAGCGACTCTGGTGGAGGCGCAGGAAGGCTACGATCGGCTCGAGGCGCGCATCGAGGCGCTGGCGGCCGAAGCCGACGAGGCGCACAAGGCGATCCAGGTGGCGCGCGAGACGAACGTCCGCCGCGCTGAGGCCGCCGCACAGCCACCAGGCGTGAGCGCTGCGCAGGCGCCCGCGCCCACGATCTCCCTCGAACGCCGCGATCCCGCCACCGACCCGGCCGCTCAGACGCAGGCAGAGCAAGCGCCGGGCGCCGAGCAGGATCGGCCCGGCGACTCCGTGAAGGTGTATCACATTACTGAGGCGATGCGCGAGCTGACGGCTCCACGCTGGGAGGACCTTTCCTCCGAAGCACCGGGCGTGATCAGCGAGGTGCTGGCGCCCGATGGCACGGTCGTCGAAGCCGGCGCAGAGCTGATGCGCGTCGCGAACCTGCAGCTCGCGCGCCTGACCGCGCGTGTCGCGCTGGGCGACCTGCCGGACTTCCAGGTGGGGCGCTCGGTGACCGTCGAGTTCGACGACTACCCGGACGCGGTCTTCGGCGGCTGGGTGTCCCAGATCAATCCGCAGGCGGGGACCGATGAGGCGGAGGTTGGCCTGCTGGTCGTCTGCCAGTCGGGACGCTTCGCAGACGATCCCTACCTCGCGCTGCGCTGGATGACGCTCGAATCTGGCGTGGGGCGCGAGAAGGTGCAGTCACAGTCGCTGGAGCCGGTGCTGACCGCGCCGCGCAGCGCCGAGGCTGACGCGCAGCTCGCGCGCATCTTCCCGACGATCAGCCCCGGCGGGGCCTTCGCGGAACGCGCGAGCCAGCCGACGGTGCCCGTCGCCGATCACTTCGCCGGCCGCCTGCAGCTTCAGCCGATGGAGCGGCTGGCCGATCCGGGATCGGAGCCGGGTGAGGGCGCGGAGCGCCTCGCCGCACTGTCCGAGTGGCGGAAGACCTACGTTGACGGCATGACCACCACGATGCTCGACGAGGGCACGTGCATCAGCTACCCGGCCAAGGGCGACGTGTCCGACGCCGTGCGGCTGATGCTGGGAGCGCGCGTGAGCCATCGGCCGAACCTGTGCGCCGCCACGATGCGCGAGGCGCTCGGATGGGGACTGGGCGACGCGCATCAGTGGGCGACGCGTCTGCCGCGGGTGGGCTACGTCCCGCGCGAGGACGGCATCCCGCGCCCCGGCGACATCCTCGTGTGGCCGTTCACCTACGGACCGGCGCGCTCGCAGCACATCGGCTTCGCGGTGCGGCAGGGGCGCAAGCTGATGCTGCTGAGCAACCTCAGCGGCCGCCTCGGCACCACCGAGGTCCTCGACGGCTACATCGCGTTCTACAAGCCGGGGGACCAGCCGGGTACGACGGAGAGCAACGGGTAACGGCTGGGAACGACTGACAGGCTGGAAAGCCTGTCCTACGAACAGCATACGGCCAACGACGCGACACTTTACCTGTCACTCTTCACTTCGCCCTCGCCAGTCGGACCGGGCCGTAGAAGCCTCCGTTCGCGCTGCCATCGGTCACGCGCACCGCGATCACGTTCATCTCCCCCACACGCACCGCGTCGCGCGGAAGCTCGATCGCGAACGGCTCATCCCAGCCATCGTGCGCGCCAATCTTCGTCCCGTTCAGATAGACCGTCGCGCCTGCGTCCACGCCCGCGAATGCCAGCATCAGCGGCTTCGTCAGATCGGCCTCGGCGATCTCCACGTTCACGCGATACCACGCCACGCCGTCGTAGTCCGCGTAGCCCTGGTTCTCCCAGTAGTCGAGCACACTGATCTCCGCCCAGCCTGTGTCATCGTAGTCGGGCGCGAACCACTGCTCCGCGACGCCCACGTCATCGCGATCGAGGGCGAAGCGCCACTGCGTCGGGAGGTCGCGCACCGTCTCCCCCACCGGCGCGGGCGGCGGGCCGGCCATCTCCCGCGCGCGCTTGAGCACGCTCTTCCAGTGGTACGCGCCGGTCGTGCAGATGCCATCCCACTTGCGGCGATCGGTCGCGATCTCGTTGTAGAGCCCCTCGATCGTGGCCAGCGCGGCGACCGCCGCCTCGGTGCGTTCGGGGCCGGGGCGCATCGCCATGACCGCATCACGCTCGTTGAGGTAGCCGGTGTAGCGCTCCGCGTATTCCTGTGAGGCGTCCATCTTCGCCAGCCGCGCGCTTACGAGGCGGTCATCGCCCGCAACGCGCTTGGCCTCTTCGACCGATGCGCGCAGCGTCGCGAGGAGCTCGGGCGTGAAGACCTTGCGCGGGTCGCGCCCGCCGAGGCTGCAGGTGCACATGTGCAGCTCGGTCCCGTGGATCGCGTCGATCAGCGTGGTGAAGTAGTCCTCCATCGGCGCAGCCGCCGGGCCGAAGAAGCTCGGGTAGAACTCCGCGAGCAGCGCGTCCACGTCGGTGTCGGCATCCCAGAGCAGCTTCGCGCCCACGTAGTAGTTGAGGAACGTGTTCCAGACCTGACCGTACTGCGTGTAGAGGCCGCCACAGCCCAGCTCGCGGAAGTAGGGGATGTCCTCGCGGATCGCGCTGACGATCTGCCACGGCATGTGGTGATTCCCGTCGCTGTGGTAGTACTCGTAGAAGTAGACGTCCGGGATGAGCCGCTGCCAGTCCTTGAGCAGCCGGTTGTACTCCACGTTCAGCGTGCAGGTTGGGTCGTTGACCGCGTGGACGCTGCAGTACTCGGTGTAGTGGCAGAGCACCAGCGAGAGCGCCGGATGCGCGCGCAGGTCGGGGTCGCGCGGCGGCCGATTGTAGACGTGGTAGGCGCCGGCGAGGATCCGCGCGTCCGGGTGCGTGCGCGTCAGCTCCTCAGCGACGGCGTTGTAGAAGATGAGCGTGCGCCGAGACATGCTCTGATCGCGGGGCACGTCCGGCTCGTCGAGCGCGGTGCAGTCGGCGCACTGGCAGTAGTGCGCGTAGTCCGTGTAGGAGAGGCTGACGAGGTCGGTCCCGGGGTTCGCGTCGAGCAGTGCAGCCATGTTCGCGGCGGTGCGGCGGATCATCTCCGGGTTCGTGGTGCATGGCTTGACGTGCGGGTCGCCGAAGCGCCTGCCATCCTCCAGCGCGAACCACTCGGGGTGCTCGTCGAAGTAGTCGGTCGCGCTCATGAAGCGGTACTGCGAGTGGTAGACGCTCGGCTCGATGTCGAAGCCCTTGCCGAGCGCCCCCGCGGGCCCGTTGCACTTGTTGCGGTAGCTCCACTCATCGCGCCCGATCCAGCGCATGGCGAAGTCGGGGCCCTGCGTCACGTTGAGCCTCGGCAGCTTGATGGTTGCGAGCTCGGGCACCACCTCCCCGATGCGCCCCGGCAGGTACCAGCGCACACCGAGGCGTTCGAGCAGTTCGCAGGCGCCGTAGAGCGTGGCGAAGTCGTCCTCGCCGCGGACGAGCACGTCGCGGCCATCGGTGCGCAGTTCGAAGCCGGCCATGCCCGCAGAGGCGTCGGAGTAGGCGTAGCCGCCGATGGCGCCGATCAGGACGCGATTCCCGTCGGCGGCCCCGGCCTCGCCCTCGCGGGCGATGGGCAGCAGCGCGCCGCTCATGCGCTGGAGGTACGCCTGCAGTTCGCGCGCGGCCGTCTCCTCGCGGATGGTGGCCTCATCTGCCAGCACGATCGTCGCAGCCGGGCGGCCGTCGCTGACCAGCACACGCGGGGGCGCCTGTACGAGCTCCACGCGCTGGTCCGGAAGCTCGACCGCCCCCGGCGCCGCCTGCAGGGCCGCGAAGGCGTCATCGTTGGCGATGTCCGGGAACTCCCAGAGCGCCACGTCGAAGACCGGCTGGTCGGGCAGCAGCTCGAAGCTCGCGGAAACCTGGTAGCTGCCTACGTCGATCGTGGCGCGAGAGAGCTGCGACGGGTCATACGCGAACGCGCAGGGGCCGCGCGCATCCGCCGGCAGGTCGGCCTCGTCGAAGTGCTCGTCGGCGCACAGCGCCCACCACTCCCCCGGCTCGAGCAACGCGCGGGAGCCGGCGGGGAGGCTGCGCCCGACGGTGCGTACCACTCGCTCGCGCGGCTCGGCGAAGCTCGACGGGAAGCAGCGGAGTGTGACCTCGGCGCTGTTGAGGGGCACGTCGGCGGCAATCTCACCGTGCATCAGGAGGTGGTCGGCGCCGTCGCGGCCGATGAAGGTGAGCGTCACCGTAGCCTCGGGAGGGCGCCAGGTGAAGCGGTAGCCGGCTGCGCCGTCCCAGGTGAGGCGCTCGATGGTGGCCTTGTTGGGGCCGATGGAGATGCCGTCGAGGAGCACGTCCACGAAGCCGCCGCCGTAGAAGTTCGCGCCGGTGGGCCGGGGCATGCCGACAGCGACGCCGCTCTCACGCGGCCAGACGCCGATCATGCCCGGATGCGCGTCGCGGTCCGCGCAGACGTTGTAGCGCAATGCGTAGGGTGGCTGCATCGCGCCCAGCTCGAGCGTCGGCCAGTTCAGAGCCTGGTGGCCCTCGTGCGAGCCACCTTCGATGACGTAGGGCTCGCCTGCGCCGAGGTCCTCGACGGTGAGCGGCGGGCCGAAGTCGGCGGCGAGGAACTCCTGCACCGTGGCGGCGGAGGCCGCTGCGGCGCTCGTGAGGGCCAGGACGATCGCGATCGTGCGCATGGCGCGCACCCCCGAATGGAGGAGTCGGCGGCGCGGGCCACTTCGGCGGAGAGAGGGGCGCGACCTCTGCGCGGCAAGCTCTCCGCCCCTTGCCGTTTGCCATATGTCGTCTGCTGGTAGCTGGTAGCTGGTAGCCGGCAACTGGCAACTGACGGCTTGCGCCCCGCGCCCCGCCGTTGTACAATCTCCGCCAAGCCGAAGACCGGTGTCGTTCCGGAGGAATCGCCATGCGCTCATATGCGCGCTTCGCCGTGACCGTGTGTATTGCCGCCAGCGCCGCGCTCGCCATCACCGTGGGCTGCGCCCGCGCCCAGATCTGCCCGGAGCTCGTTCAGGTCGCCTCTGAGCTGAACGCGCTGGACGCCGAGATCACACTGATCGAGGACATGAACACGCTGCAACTGAGCGAGGAGCAGATTCGTGCGCTCATCCCGCTGGTTGACGTGCTTCGCTCGACGGTGATCTCGCGCGAGCAGGACCGGATCGTCGTGCTGAACCAGCTCAAGCCCCTGCTGACGCAGAAGCGCGCCCTGGCGCTGCGCGACGAACAGGTGCCGGATGCTCTGCGGGATCAGATCACGCAGCTCAACACCGGGCTGGTTGATCTGGACGGTGCGCTGAATGAGGTGCTGGTGTCCCATGCCGAGGGCCTGCGCGGCGTGCTCAACAAGCCGCAGATCGCGATCATCACCGGTGAGGAGGATGCGCGTCGGCAGGTGTTCGACCTGATCGACTGGGTGCGCAGGCTTGACGACGCGGCCTTCGAGCAGGAGGTGCCGCCGCTGGCGTTCGAGCTTGCCGACCCGGACCTGGGGCTTGGCGAGGAGGAGATCGTCGATCTGCTGTCACTCGCGCGGGCGATGTCGGTGGAGCAGTATCAGCGCGCGGGGGAGGAGATTCGGGGGCGGTTGATCGAACTCTACCGGCCGACCCACCAGTCCGCGGACCGGATCCTCGTGCAGGTCTTCCTGCACGCGGCGATGCCCGACGTCCTTGCGGGCAAACTCGCGGCGATGACCGGCAACTGAGCCCGGCCGTCGCTGTCGTTGCTGTCGTGCCATTCGCTGCTTCAGTCGCTGCCACTACCCGGAGGTGCTCGTATCGTGGAACCCGTGAAGGCCGCCTGTGTCGGATTGTCCGGCATCGGTGGGTACCATCGCAGCATCATGCACTCGCTGGAAGACGTGGAACTGATCGCGGCCGTGGAGAAGTACCCAGAGCGCGAGAAGGTTGCCGAGAGTGTGGCGGCGGTCGAGGAGTGGGGCGTGCCGATCTTTGACGACATCATCCCGATGCTCGACGAGTACGCCGACGAGCTCGACTACGTGACGCTGGCCGTGCCGCACCACTGGCACGGACCGTACGCGATCGAGTGCCTCAACCGCGGGCTGAACGTGCTGGTGGAGAAGCCCGTGACGGTGATCGCTCAGGACGGTTGGGAAGTTGTGCGCCTCGCGAAGGAGAAGGGCCTGTTCGTCGCGGTGGACTTCCAGTACACCTCGTTCCCGCACTCGCATCAGCTCAAGAAGTTCATCGCCGATGGCGGGCTGGGCGAGCTGACCGACGTGGTCGGCGTCATGCAGTGGAAGCGCACGGACGACTACTACTCGCGGGGCCACTGGACCGGCAAGCGCTACGCCGACGAGCTGCCCGTCTGGGACGGCGTGATGATGAACCAAGCGGTGCACCTGATGAACACCGCGCTGCAGATGGGCTCGCGGATCGAGGACCACGCGATGCCCCGCGCGGTGCAGGCAGAGCTTTACCAGGCGCACCCGAACATCGAGGTCGAGGACCTCGCGGCGCTCCGCGCGGACCTCGGCGAGGCGACGCTGCACTTCTACTGCACCACCAACTGCGATGACGCGCATCGCACGGACCTCGACATCTACGGCACGAAGGGCCATGCGGAGTGGGATACGAGCAAGGCCGTCGTGCACCTCGACGGTGAGGAGGAGCCGATCGTCTTCGAGGAGCCGACGGACCGCGATGAGATCCACAAGAACCTGATCGCGGCGATCCGCGGTGAGACGAAGACGCTGCACGCTTCGGCCGAGGAGGCCGTGAAGGCCACGCTGCTGATTGACGGGGCCTACGCGTCGGCCGACCGGGTCCAGCAGGTGCCGTGGGGCGAGATGACCGGCATCAACTGGCTGATCGACTACTGCGCGGCGCAGCGCAAGCTCTTCAGCGAGGTGCTGGGCTGGCCTTACTCGACGGATGCGGTGGAGATCACCGAGGACTTCCGCTTCGACGGCCTGTCGGACGACTGAGGGGCGCACGGTCGTTCGTTGCCGTTGCCGTGGAGGGGCCGCCCCGAGCGCAGCGAGGGGTGAGTTCCCCTCGGGGAACTCAGCCGCTGTGCCGGCCCGCCGTTGCGGACGTGTAAGGCGGGGGCCGGCACAGCGGCGGCGGCCCCTCCAACGGTACACGGCGCCGCTACGCTCAATAGAACCTCAATCGGTCGCGTCGGCAATATGTGCGCAATACATAGCCGTTCCGGCGAGGGGGAGAACGACGCGAACACCAACGAGAGCCCGGGCACGATGCCCGGGCTCTCGATCATTGTGCGTGGGAGGTTCTGTCTAGAACGGGGGCGGGGGCGGGCCGCCGCCAACATCCACGACGGTCACGTTGCCGACCACGACCGTCTGTCCGGCGGCGGCCGCGTTCACCACGACATCGTCACCGACGAGGCCGTAGTCACCGCCGATCTGCAGCGTATGCTGGCCCTGGCTGATACCGACGATGCTGAATGCGCCCGTGGCGCCGGAGGTGGCGGCGATGCCGCCAACGGTCACAGGGACGCCGCCCTCGGGGGTGCCGTCGGTCACTTTGACGGTAGTGCCCTGCACGGTCGCGCCGACGGTGATGACGATCTGCTCGACGTCCTGGCCGCCGCGCCCGTCCGTAACCGTCACCGTGACGGTGTAGGCTCCGCCGGCCTGCGGCGCTGCGAATGTGGCCGTCTTCCCGGCGCCGGTGACCGCTCCGCCGGTGGTGGCCCATGCGTAAGAGAGGGCGTCACCGTTGCCGTCGGTGGCGTTGGCGGTGATGTTCGTCTGCTGGCCCTGCCAGATCGCCTGGGCGGCGGCGACCAGCGAGTTGATGACAGGTGCGACGTTGGTGCCGCCATCGCCCTCTCCTCCCCCGCCGCATCCGGGGAGGGCAACGAGAGCGAAGATTGCGAGCGCTGAGAGCACTGCCGATGTGCTGCGAAGACCCATGGTGTCACTCCATCCGCTGGAATAGTGCCTGCAGGTTAGACGCAGGCGCGGACCAGATGTTCCACGCCAGAGCCTCGCGGCCCTCCCGCGCCACCCGGGGATTGTGCCGGGCGGCGCAAGGTAACCACCCGACAACCCGCAGTGTAAAGGCAAAGTAGAAATGTCCGGTTGTCTTGGATGCTGTGGTCGTTAGTCGTTAGCCGTTGATAGTCGTTGCCGTTGCTGTTGCCCTGCGCCCCCCGAGGGGGGCGGCGCGCCGGTTC
>JALGSW010000030.1 GCA_029821635.1 Candidatus Zipacnadia bacterium | reverse complement strand
ATCCAGATGTCCAAGCCAGTCTCGGAGTTCTCGGCTTGAGAAACTGAGGAGCACCCGCCAATCTCTCATTACCGTGCCGACCACCTCCTCAGGCTCCTGCTCCACGTAGTGAACATAGAGCTCGAACGATTCGGCGCCGCGGACCTCAATATACCAAGTCTGCAAGTGGCGTCCTCGAGCCCCGGGGGCCACTTGCGCATCCCTCAAGGCTGCGGCAAAGCCAGCCAGTTTCCTCTCATCAGAGATCGTAGCAAGTAGTTGGTCGCGCTTCTCATCATAGATGTCAACTTGCTCAATGGACTCGGCCGGCATCGAATGAAGCCACGAAAGCACCTCGGCCTTGCGGCTCAAGTCACGCAACTCGGCCACGCCTCCTCCCGCGACTAGCACCGAGATGATGCCGAACGCAATCAGGCCACCTGCCGCTTGAGGGCGCGAGTCGCGGGTCGACTTGTACCACGCCCAACCAACCAAGAAACCCATAGGGGTCGCGAGAGCTGCGCCGACCCAACGCTGCCCGAACAGTGTGGCAGCCGACATGAGCAGGGGGCCCACCATCCTTCCGGCGAACTGAGCGATGAAGGTCGCCAGTAGGACACGCCAGAGATCAACCCACGCCGATACTTGAGGATTCAACATTCCGCTGCCTCCTTCCCATTCACGAACGCAGCCTAGTCCCATTCGTGGTATGGCGCAGGGCACTTCCCAAGTCTGTACGGACCGGCCGTCCATTCGTAATTGCATGTTGTCACGCCGAGCCCCACGCCTATGCCAACGCCACCACCGAACGGTTCGTGCAGGATGTTGCGGAGCCAGTCCCAGAGGTCACCAACATCCCACCAATCGAAGTCACTGGGCACATCCACCTAGGCTGAGAACGCTCCATACATGACTTCGAGGAAGAGGCCACTGAACTCCCAGGGGCAGTTCTCACCGAACATATTGGCCACCCGCTGGTAACTGAACAGAGTAACGTTGGCGATGATGCCCTCGCAGTGCTTCTTCCATTCTCCGTACCATCTGTCGCAGTCCTCGTCACAACACAGCAACACACCCCTGCCACCACCAATCGCCCAGTGCGCCTCGACGTCCAATACTATCGCGAGCCGCCTCAGCATCTCCAGGATGAGCAGCCCAAGTGGATCGCGCCTTTGGCAGGTCTGGTTCATCACGTACTGATACCAGTTGGCGCTATAGCGAAGCGGATCCACCGTCGTGAACCGCCCCACCCCCTGCGCGTAGTCGCGGAAGCCCAGATGGTACATCTCCGCGTTCGGCATGCGGTAGTAGCGCTCGCGGCCGATGTAGGTGTGCGGGTTGACGGTGCTGCCGGTCCGCCCCAGCAGCACCCCCCAGGCGTCGTGGCGGTAGGTGTCGGGACGGCCTGCGGCCGTTTCCGCCTCGTCCGCCCCGGTCAGCGCCAGCAGAGGGCCGGGGCGGCGTTCGGGAGGTACGTGGGGGAAGGGCGCGAAGCGGGTTCGCGAGTTCGTCGCCTGAGGCTCGGGCACGGCGGCACCCCCCTTCCCGTCTGCGGACGCAGCGAGGCTCTATCAGGAGCTGCGCGTAGGAGAATTGTATCCCGAACGCCATGCCATGTCCAGAATGCGCGACCAATTGGTCACGGGTATCTCGATTGCTTTCCGGCGTCTTGCGGGACTACCTCATTCCCGCCGTCGCGACCCCCGATTCGGGGAAATCTTCTCGCGCGATGCAAGATCTCCCGCCCAGCCGTGCCTGTGCCAGTGGAGACATGCCATGTCGCATTCACTGGAGCAGCCCATGTCTGAGCACGCCGGTGTCGAAGCCGAACATATCGATCAGGTCCTGCTCCGCGTCCGCCGACACTGCGAGCGGAACGCCGGGCGGCTGGAGCCCGATGAGCTCGAACGCCTCGCCGATATCGTCCTGCGCATCGCCGGCGACGACCCACAGTACCCGTTCCGCCGCGACCTCGAGCACCACTCGCACCAGATCCACTCTCTGGATGACCGCTACGACGCGGTCGGACGTCGGGCGCAGCGCCGAGCGGAGCCGTCAGGAGCGACAGGCGCGTCGCTGCAGGCGCTGATCGCGCGCCTGCTGGTGGCCGCGAACCTCGTGACCCGCTCGCAACGGGAGGTGGCTCGGCTGTACCTGTGGGGCTGCGACACCGCGGAGATCGCGCGCAGGCTGGGCCTGCCACGCACCACGGTGCAGTCGCGCTGGCGCTGCGCACGGGCGCGGCTGCAGGAGGCGCTGCGGGAGCTGTCGCCGGCGGAGTGGTTCGCGCAGCCGACGGCGAGCGAGGTAGTGAGTGCCGAGCAGGCTCGCGTGGTGTTCGGTGAGGAGGAGCATCGCCGGCGCTATGCCCCGCCGCAGCACTGTCCGGCGGGACGCGAGCGGTGCGCGATCACAGGCATCTGCCCGTTTCGCGGGCCGCGTGAGTGAGGGATGGCGGACGGCAGCGGCGGCCCGCCAACGACTACGGCGCGTCGGCGGCGTCGGGCGCTCCGGACGTGACGCGGCTGAGCGCCGTGGTCGGGCAGACGTCCACGCAGGCGCCGCAGCGCAGGCAGTCGGGGTGATCGATCTCCCCCGCCTCCAGATGCTCGCGGATCGGGATGTCCATCGGGCAGGCGCGCTCGCAGATGCCGCAGTCTCGGCAGGCCTCCGGGTCAGTGGCGATGCGCGCGCGTGCGGGCCTGCGCGTCGCCGCCCGATCGACCAGATGCTGCATCGTGCCCATCGGGCAGATCGCGCACCACGCGCGCTGCTGGCTGACCAGCGCGAGGAAGATCGCGCCCAGCGTGGTGATCAGGCACAGGCGCACGAAGACCGCGCCGACTACGCCCCAGACGCCGCCGGGCACGTCGGCGGCATTGTGCAGCGGCAGGTTCGCGAGCGACCATGCGAAGCCGCTCATCAGCAGCACGAGCACGACCGCGCGCACTCGCAGCGTTCGCGCCCAGCCGGGGAACTGCCGTCCGGGCGAGATGTAGCGGACGATCATGTCGAGGAACGCCCCTCGCGGGCAGAGGTTGCCGCACCAGTATCGGCCGCGGAAGAGGGACGTGATGAGCAGCGTCACCATCATCGCCGCCGCGATGAGGCCAAGCGGCGGGTAGAACAACCCGCCCACGACGACTGCGAAGAGGACACCGATGGCGATCTTCCGCCAGATCTCGATTGCGCTGCTGCGACTGCTGACTGCCATGTTCTGTGCCACCTCGGGGCGGGTGAGATGTCCCTGCGCGTCTTCGACGAAGCGCGGCCGACGGTGCTCCGCGGCGCGGCATGGGTGTATTCGACGCCGAGCGCCGAATCTCCCCTTCGCGCGGTGGCCACGCCCCGCCGAAGCAGGCCAAAGAGGGCGGCGCGGCGAAATATTTGTGGCCTGCGGGGGCAATACGAGGTAATCTCGGACGCTTCCGGAGGTCATCCATGCGAACGGCCCTCATCGCGATCCTCATCGCCACCAGTCTGTCCGCTCACGCGGCGCTGGTGCTCGATCAGACCGGACAGCTCGACGCGAACTCCCCCGAGCTCCCGACAGGCGAGCGCTACCAGACGTTCACCATCCCCGTGCGCGAGCAGGACGTGGTCGTCTGCGCCTGCGAAGCCGAGGGCTTCGGGCCGTATCTGATCGCGACCGTGGGCGAGCGCGTCTTCGAGGGGCCGTCGGGGGAGGTGACCTTCGTCGCGCTCCAGGCCGGGGAGGCCACGGTGATCGTCACGAGCGCCGAGGCCGGAGAGATGGGCGCGTTCCGCCTGACCGTCGATCTGCTGCCGCTGAAGGGCGACCCCGATGCGCCGGTCGTTGGCAAGGACTCACTCGCCGAGGGCGATCTCGTGCTGGAGAGCGGGGAGTTCGCGGACACCTACGAATTCCCTGTCGAGGCCGGTCGCGCCTACATCGTCTTCGTGGCGGCCAGCGCGCGCGCGCCGTTCGACGCCTACATCGTGGTTGCGCGGCCCGGCGCCGAGCCAGTGGACGTCGATGACACCGATGGGACCGACCCGGAGTTCACCTGGATCTCCGACCGCGACGGCAGCGCCACGCTCCTCGTGACCAGCGCGAAGCCCGGCGAGACGGGCGAGTACGACCTCGCGGTGCTCGCCGGCGACCTCGACTACCTCGCGCCTGCGCCCGTCAGCGCGCCTGCCGCCGCCCCCGTCGCGCCCACGGTGCCCTACACCCCCGACGCACCGGTAGAGGCCTCGGGCGCGCCGGACCTGCCGCCCGCTCCCGAACTGACGGGCAGCGCGCCGCTCGACCTGAGCGCCCCGGAGTGGGTCGTCCCTGCGCCCGAGCCGTCCGGCGACGTGTCGGAGCTGCTCGCCCGCGGCCTGCACCGCATGAACTACGTCGAGGTGGAGCTGCAGGGCCGCATGGACTGCTTCGAGACCAATCCGCGCTATCAGCGCGAGTGGCCGACGGGGTTCGGCTGGGAGATCGACAACTACCTCCAGGGAGGGGCCGGCGGGCCGCCGCTGAAGTGCCCACTGCAGTGGACCGGCGACATCTTCACCGCGTACGGTCTGCAGCCCGACGGCGCGGGCGGCCATGTGGAGATGGTCAACGTCACCGGACGCGTCTCCGCCGGCGGCGACCGCATCCTCTGGGTGAGCGTGCGCTCCTTCGAGCAGGGCGTCTACGAGGACCGCGACACAGACGAGCGCTTCGCGAGCTACCAATGCTGGAAGGCCCTCGCGCTCGTGGACCTGCCGCTGAACAACCCGCACTGGGAGGCCTACGGTGACGAGCGCCTGACCACGATGGCCGACCTCATGACGCGCATGGACGAGACGCTGATCCTGCGCGACGGCTTCTCCTACGGCTGGACCAACCACGCGAACGCGGGCGATCACGTGCTGGAGGCGGGCTACCTGCTGCGCGAGCCCGGCCCCGGCGACAGCTACCTCGTGCCCGACGACCTGCACCTGCTCAGCTATCGCTCAACCGAGTGGCAGAATGCGCAGGCGCCCCCGACCGCGCGCCTGCGGTTCGAGTACAACGCGAAGCTCGATCGGTAGCAGGCGAGGCAGGTGCGCGCGCCCTCGCCTCGGAACCTCCCCGGTGCATTGACCGCAGACCGACCCCGGGGAGGGTCCAGCCATGCGCAGAGCGATCGCCCTGCTTGCGGCGCTGCTCGTCACCACCGCCGTCCACGCTGCCGAGCGGCAGCGCCCCCTCTACGATGACACGTTCTTCGAGCCGTCCGAGGCCGTCGTAACGCCGCACATCTCGTGGGCCAAGCCCTACGATCAAGGCCCGGTGAAGGCGCTCTTTATCTGCGCGCGCAATGACATGCGCGAGGTTGTGGAGATCGCGCAGCGCCTGCAGATGGACTACCGGGTTCTCGCGATGGAGAAGCGCAACCAGTTCGGCCCCGGCACCGACGCGAAGACGTGGCAGCTCGTGCGCGGCGGTTCGCCCGAGGAGATCGCCGACCGCCTGCGCGGATTCCTCAGGGAACGCTGGGACGTGATCGTCCTCGGCGCGGTCAAGTTCGACGAGATCCCGATCGACTGCCGCTACGGCATCCTCGAGCAGGTCAGCAAGGGGACCGGCCTGGTCGGCTGCGTGCAGAAGGCCGACTACCCCTACCTGGGGCGCGTGATGGCCGGGGCGGAGTTCCACTGGAGCTGGCACGTCTGGACCGGCGCCTCGGCGGGCATCGAGGACTACTTCGGGGTCGGGGAGTTCGCCAACTCGCTGACCACGGACAACCCGCACTCGGGCCGCGCCTGCGCGCAGGTCGTCGGCATCAAGGCCGAGCCGGGCAGCAAGGCCTCCCCCTACGCCGCCTACAACCAGAAGATCGCGGTCGAGCCCAACACCGACTACGAGTTCGGCGCGTGGTACCGCACGACCGAATTCACCGCGGGCTACGCGTGGCTGGCGGTCCTCCCCGGACGCGGGGCGCAGCTCAACCTGCCGGTCGCGAAGGACTGGACGTGGGCGTCCTTCGAGTTCAACTCGGGCGACGCGGAGGCGGTCAACGCCTACCTGTTCACGCGCGGCGTCGGCGGGACCGTCTGGTGGGACGATGTGAGCTTCACCAAGATCGGCGATGATACGAACCTGATCCCCAACCCCGGTTTCGAGCAGCCGTCCGCGGATGCCGCGCAGCTCGTGCAGGGCATCCCGTTCCGCGCGCTGCCCGCCTTCGATCGGTACGCGAGCGCTGAGGACTTCGCCACGCGCGCCTTCGCGGTCACGACTTTCGGCGAGGGCCGCATCGCGCTCATGCCGGGCATCGGGCCGCGCAACCGGCAGATCATCACCCCGAGCCCCGAGGGTGAGTTCCGCGAGTGGACCACGCAGTACGATCACTACCTCGAGCTGGCGATCCGCGCGATCCTCTGGGGCGCGCGCAAGGAGCCCGAGGCGACCATCGAGGTGCCCGGCGAGGGCGCAGTCGCCCGCGCCGATCTGCCGGGCGAGCTGCCCGTCGCGCTGAGCGCGGTCCGCAGCCTCGGCGCCTGCCGCCTGCGCATGGAGCTGCGCGACCATGCGGGCGAGGTGGCGGCTCGGGCCGAGGAGGCCGTAACGGTGCCGGAGGGCCCATCGGAGGCCGCTCTGCCGCTCGCGCGGGTGCCGGAGGGGGAGTACTTCGCCGACCTGTGGCTGCTGCGCGACGGGAAGGTCGCGAGCTTCGCGGCGGCCGCGATCACGGTCGCTGCGGATGCACGCATCGAGGCGCTCGCGCTCGGCGCGGAGAGCTTCTCCGGCGGCGACGCGGTCACGGGCACGGCCACGCTCGCCGATGCGCCCGCGGGTTCGACGCTGTCGGTGGAGCTGCGCGACAACCACGGGCGGCTGAAGGCCGTCGCGCAGGTGCCGGCGGCGGCCGGCGAGGTCGCGTTCAGCCTGCAGCCGACGGAGCCGGTCACGATCATGCACCACCTCCGGGCCGAGCTGCGCGCCGGTGATGAGGTGCTCGACGTAGAGCGGGCGTCCTACCCGGTCAACGACCTGTGGGCCGAGCCGGACGCCATCCGCCACGTCATGTGGCAGAGCCTCGCGAATGACTTCATCAGCCCGATGATCGCGCGCGCGTTCGCCGACTGGGGCATCGACTCGCAGTACACCAACTTCCACGCGCTCGCGCCGCTCAATGACATGTGGCACATCCCCTACGCGATCCGCTACTTCGACCGCAAGACCGACTGGTACGGGACGCCGACGCGCACCAAGGACGACCACGTCCGCGACCCGTGCCTGACCGATCCGGCGTATCGCGACGAGGTGCGCGAGACGCTCACGACGGTCGCCGAGCGCACGGTACCCTACTCGACCTCCGACTTCAGCCTCGGCGACGAGAACCACTACGTCGCGGGCAACTACGATCTGTGCTTCTCGGACACCTGCGTTGCCGACTTCCGCGAGTGGTGCGCGACCGAGTATGAGTCGATCGCCGCGCTCAACGCGGAATGGGAGACCGACTACGCGAGCTTCGCCGAGGTCGTGCCCATCGCGGTGGACGAGGCGAAGGCCACCGGTCGCTGGGCGCAGTGGGTCGATCATCGGCGGCATATCGACAGCGTCTGGGCGGGCATTCACGGCTACTCGCGCGACGTGATTCGCGAGGTCATGCCCGAGGCGCGTGTGGGCTACGAGGGCTCGGACGTCTACGTGCGGAGCCTGCGCGCGACGGACTACTGGAAGCTCTCGCGCGTGATGGACCTGAACAACATCTACTACCGGGACTTCGTCTCGGCCACGTGGATGGACCTCGTCGAGCCGGGCTCGATGCTCGGTGCAGGCTGGTATGGCGGCTACGCGAGCAACCGCAGCGAGGCCTACATGCGCTGGTTCCCGTGGCGGACGCTGCTCAAGGGCAGCAACTCGTTCTGGGTCTGGATGGGCCACGGCGGTGCAGGCGGGGTGATGGCGCCGGACCTGTCGCTCTACCCGTTCTTCGAGGCGGCGTGTGAGGAGATCAACTGGTTCAAGCGCGGGCCGGGGCTGATGCTCAACACCGCGCAGCGCCGGCACGACGGCATCGCACTGCTGTTCTCCGCGTCGAGCATGCACGCGGACCACCTCACCGACGGCTTCCCGCAGCTCAATGACATCCTCAATGACACCGTATTGCTGCTGCACGACCTCGGGCTGGAGTGCCGCGTGATGGCCTACGCGGAGCTGGCCGAGGGCGCGTTGACCACCGATGAGTTCAAGGTCGTGCTCCTGCCCGGCGCGCAGGCGCTCTCCGACGCAGAGGTGGCGGCGATCGAGCGCTTCGCGGGCGACGGAGGCACGGTCATCGCCGACCTGCGCCCGGGCGTGCGCGATGAGCACGGCAAGGCGCGCGCAGCCTGTGCGCTCGACGAGTTGTTCGGCGTGACCATCGCCCCGGCGGAGTTCGCGCCGGTGACCGGCGACCTGCGCTCGGCGGATGAGCCCGAGGAGATCGCGCGCAAGCGCGGCACGCTGGAGGGCCGCGTCGCCGATGCGAGCGTGACGGTGACCGACGGCCGCAGCGCATCGGTGATCGGCGAGGCGCCCGCGGTGATAGAGAAGCGGCATGGCGAGGGCCTCGCGGTGCTGATGAACTTCACGTTCGCGGGCTACTCAAAGCTGGTCGATCCGGCGGGCAAGGAGGGCGACTTCGCGGGTTGGAGCGACGGGGCGGCGTGGCGCAAGTGGCTCGGGTCGCTGCTGCAGCGGGCCGGCGTGGAGAAGAGCGTGACGATCGAGCCCACGCAACCGCACGTGGAGATCGCGCGCTACGACGCCGGTGGGGCGCGCTACATCGGGATCGTGCAGGGCCTGCCGCGGCCGGGCGATGACTACACGAACGAGGTCGCGACACTGCCCGGGCCCGAACGGGTAACGATCGCGCTGCCGGTCGAAGGGCACCTCTACGACGTGCGCGCGGGCAAATACCTCGGCCGCAAGGACTCGCTGAGCACGGGCCTGCAGGCGGGGGTGGCGCAGCTCTACGCGCTGCTGCCCTACCGGGTCGAGGCGGTGGAGCTGACCGCGCCGCGCGAAGTGGCGCCGGGCCAGCGCGTGAGCTACGCGGCGCAGATCAGCACGGACGGCGAGGGGCCGGGGCCGCACATCGTGCACGTTTCGGTGCTGGGGCCGGACGGCGCCGAGCGCGCGTGGTATGCAGGGAACCTGCAGGCCGATGGCGGCCGCGGGCGCGGTGAGTTCACCTTCGCGCTCGACGACACGCCCGGGACGTGGACGATCCGCGCGACCGACGTGGCGACGGGAGTGACCGCCGAGCGTCAGGTTGAGCTCGCGGGGTAGCGAGGGGCGGAGGGACGGCTGACAGGCCCGAAAGCCTGTCCTACTCACGGACTCACGGCCGCGAGAGGGGACCGACGATGCGCCATCAACTGACGCTCGCACTCGCAGTGCTCATCACGCTTCCGGCGTTCGCCGACGAGCGCCCGGTCTACCCGTGCTTCGAGGTCGGCGAGGCGCCTGCGATCGACGGCGTCGTCGAGGGCGATGGCGCGTGGGCGAACGTCCCGCGCGTCGGCGGCTTCTACGCCCTGGGCGGCGGGTACACGGTCGCGAAGCAGTCATCCGCGCTGGTCTGTCGCGACGCCGGCCACCTCTACGTAGCGATGGTCTGCGAGGAGCCGGACAGCGCGCAGATGCAGCCGCAGCTCGGCGACGGTGACGCCGTCTGGATGGAAGACAGCGTCGAGATCTTCGTCGAGCCCGGACGTGGCGGCGTGGCGTACCAGTTCGTGGTGGGCGCGGGCGGGGCGAGGCTCGGAGCGCGGGGCGCGGAGCTGGTCGAGGGCTGGCAGGCGGCGGCACATCGCGGCGAGGGCGACTACTCGATCGAGCTGAGCATCCCGCTTGCAGGCTTCGACCGCAAACTCGACGCACAGTGGCGGATCGCGTTCTGCCGCAACATCTACACGACCGCGTCTGGCGGTGACAAGTTCACCTGCTGGCCGGCGCTGCGGGCGGCGTTCTACGAGCCGTCGAGCTACGCGGGCCTCGACTTGCGGCGTGAGACGCCGTCGGCGGAGCTGCGCGCGGCGGCCGAGCGTGAGCTGAACGCGGAGTACCGCGCGTACCTGGTGGCGCAGGTGCGGGAGTTGGCTCCGGCGGGTGAACAGTTCCTCCCGACACTGCGGCAGGCGGCGACCACGGACGGCGATCCCCTCCAGGCCGATGCGCAGCGGACGGTGCTGGCGTGGGCGCGGGTGCAGCAGGCGGCGGATGGGGCGGCGGATGCGGGGATCGGCGAGTTGCGTGACGCTGCGGTGCTGGCGCGCGAGCTGCGTGAGCGGTCGTATCAGCTCGCGTGGCAGCATCAGATGGAGCAGTTGTTGCGAGCCGCGGGGCGGTAGCTGCCCCCCTGCTCCCGGCCCTTAACGACTATGGGCTCCGCGGATCTCTGCGGAGCCCACCCAAGGCACGCGGTCGGGATCGGACCTCTCTGTACTCATCTCGCCGACTCGTGCGAGCCGGGACTGGCATTGTACTCGCCGCGGCGCGCGCGTCAAGCGTTCCGGCAGAATCCTCGATCCGCGACGCGCGTCTCTCTACTCCACGACGAACTTGTAGCCGAAGCTGCGGACCGTAACGATCCGCTGCGGGTCCTTCGGATTGTCCTCGATCCGGTTGCGCAGGTTCGAGATGTGCGTCTCAACCAGGTGCGGATCGTACTGGCGGTAGTCCCACACGGTGTCGAGCAGCTCGTCGGTCGAGAAAACGCGCCCGGGCTGCTCCATCAGCACCTGCAGGAGGCGCATCTGTGTGGGCGTGAGGTCCACGGACTCGTCGTTGACAGTGACCTCGCGCGAATCAAGGTCGAGCCGCACGTCGGCGCCCTCGAGCACTCGCTTCTGAGCGAGCGCCGCATCGGGGCCAACCCTGCGCAGCACCGCCTTGACACGCGCGACGAGCTCGCGTGGAGAGAAGGGCTTCGTGATGTAGTCATCGGCCCCGAGCTCAAGTCCGAGGATGCGGTCGGCCTCCTCGTTGCGGGCGGTGAGCATGATGATCGGCACCGATGACTTCTGCCGGATCTGCTGGCACACGCTGGTACCCTCGAGATCCGGAAGCATGATGTCGAGCAGCACCAGGTCCGGCGATGGGCCGTCGTTGCTGTTCATGTAATCCAGCGCGTCCTGCCCGGTCCCGGCAGTGACGGTATTGAACTGTTCGCCCTCGAGCTTGCGCTGGACAGCATCTCGGAGCATCTCATCGTCGTCAACGATCAGGACTGTCGAGCCGCGCACTCGGGCACCTCCTCCTGCCACCATGGCGTCGTCCCCTTCTACGTGATTTCATCGCTATCGACGGAATCGATCGAGTGGATCGGGAAGATCAGGTAGAACGTGCTGCCTTCGCCGGGCGTGCTGTCGACGTCTACGCCCCCGCCCAGCAGCCTCGTCAGACGCGAGGAGATTGCCAGCCCGAGCCCCGAGCCTTTGGTTGTGCGCTCGGTCAGCCGCCCGCGGAAGAACTCGTCGAAGACCCGGTCCATCTCATCCGCCGCGATCCCCGGGCCGTCGTCGATCACCTCGATGACGAGGCAGCGGCCATCGCTGTTGGCGGGCGACTCCTCGGACCGGCTCCTGACGCCGTCCAACCTCCGGCAGGATCGCGGCTCGCACACGCTCGCGCGCACGCGCACCGATCCGCCCTCGTCAACGTATTTGACCGCATTCCCGACCAGGTTGAAGAGCACCTGCGCCAGGCGGTCGGAGTTCGAGGAGATCAGTGGAAGCTCGCCGATGATCTCCTCGGTGAGCGACACGTGCCGGCGCGCGGCCTCGGGCGAGAGAGTGTCGATGATGTGCTCGATGACCCCGACCACGTCCACGGGCGAGCGGGAGATCACCATCTCCCCGGCGCGCAGCTTCGACAGGTCGAGCAGGTCCTCGACCATGCGGTCGAGTTGCATGCACGTCGTTTCGATGCGCTGGAGGAAGAGCCGCTGCTCGTCGTTGACCGAGCCGGCGTCCTCGTCCAGGAGCAGCTCGTTGTAGGCGCGGATCGCCGCCAGCGGCGTACGCAGCTCATGCGAGACCGCGGAGACGAGCTGCCGGCGGAACTCTTCGACGCGCGCGGCCTCCGCCGCCGCGGCGGCCAGCGACGCGAGCGAGCGCAGCAGGCCCGTCTGGTGCGCCGTGGGCGGCCTATCGCCGGAGGCGACGATCACGCCCAGGAGCACTCCGCTGCCTGCGCTGGAGCGTCCGACGACCCGCATCTGCACCATCAGCCGCTCCCCGCGCCCTCCCGTGGCCTCGTCGGGCGGGAGCAGACGGTGCGATTGATCGCTGAGCGCGAACTCCGCCACCGGGTGACCCGGACGCAACTCGATGGGCTCGGGATCGACCGGCAGCGCGGTGACCGGCGCCATGCCCGGCAGGTGTATCTCCCCCGCGCCTGTGTCCAGCACAACCCGTGCGACCTCTTCGAGCACCCCCACGTCATGATCGAGCCGGTAGATGCTTACGTGCGGAAAGCCCACGTGCCGCACGGCGTTTTCGGCCGTGCCACGCATTACCGAGACCGCGTCGGGCAATGCCATCAGCGACGCGGCGGAATCAAGCAACGCCTGCGCGCGCCGCTCATCGGCCTGCACCAGCTCGAGGCGCCTGCGGAGTTCGCCGGCGTCCTCCTCACACGGCCTCTTTGTGGTCTCGGGCACTGCGTCCTGCATCCGACACCTCAGGCCATCCGGCCTAGTCCCCTCCGCCGCCGAGCATGTCGAGCAGCCCGGTCATCGACGACAGGGCGGGGCCCAGCAGAATCACGAACAGCGAGGGGAAGATGAAGAAGATCAGCGGGAAGAGCATCTTCACCGGCAGGGCTGCCGCGATTTCCTTGATCTGCAGACTCCGGCGAGTGCGCAGCGAGTCGGACTGCGTACGAAGCGCCTTGGCGATGCTCACGCCGAGCTGCTCGGCCTGAGCAAGTGATGCCACGAGGGCGCTGAGGTTATCCTCGCCGACACGTTCGGCCATGTCCTGCCACGCGCGGCGCCGGGTCTTGCCCACACGCACTTCGCCCAGCAGCCGCGTGAACTCCTCGACGAGCACGCCCTCCTTGCGTTGCACGACCTCCGCAAGCGCGCCGTCGAGGCCCGCGCCCGCTTCGACCGAGACGACAAGCAGGTCGATGACGTCCGGGAGGCCCTTGCGGATCTGGTTGTGGCGTCCCTGGATGCTCTTCTGCAGGATGTAATGCGGCGCGAGTACGCCGATCACGACCGCGAGGCCGGCCAGCGGCAGGCGGTAGTTCTCGGCGAGCGCCGGGTTCGTGTAGAGCCAGAATGCCCCGCCGAAGCCGAGGATCGCTGTGAAGACGCGCATCGTCATGAAGGACTGCGCGTTCAGCCCCATCGGGTTGCCGGCCTTCTCGAGCTCCTGCCGGGCGTTCTCGAGCGCCTCGGCAGGCGCCATCGCACCGATCGCGTTGATGAAACGTTGCGCGATGGGTTTGACGACACGCTCGTGGAAGGGCAGCGCGAGTTCCTCGACCAGTGGCGAGCGCGGGCGCTGGTGGAGGCGCTCGACGCGCTCCTGCACGCGCAGCCTGCGCTCATCGGCCAGCCACGCCATGATGATCACCAGCACCATTGCGAAAACGAGTGCGACGATGAGAATAATCAGCGGATCCACGCGTCAGGACCTCCTTCCGGCCTTCCCGCAATCACTGTGCTGCCGTTCGCTGCCGTTAGATGTCGATGTCCAGCAACTTCTTGATGATGAGCACGCCCATGAGCATCAGGCCGCCGGCGGCCATGAGCATCATGATCCCGAGCCGCTCCTCGAAGAGCGGGTCGAGGTAGCCGGGGCTGACCGCGGAGATGAGCAGCGCCATGACGATCGGCATCGCGACGAGGATCCCCGCCGACATGCGCCCCTCGCTGGTGGCGGCGTCGATCTCGCCCTGCAGCCTTACGCGCTCGCGGATCATGCCCGCAATGTTGTCGAGGACCTCGGACAGGTTGCCGCCCATGGTGAGCTGGGTCTGCATGGCGGCGACGACCAGCTCGAGGTCGTAGGACCCCGAGCGTGTGAGCAGCCCGTTCAGCGCATCGCTCACCGAGATGCCGACCTGGACTTCCTGCAACACTCGGTGGAACTCCTCTGAGATGGGCGGGTGCATCTGCGACGACACGACCTGGAAGCCTCGCGTGAGTGCGTAGCCGGACCGCAGCGCGGAGCTGAGCATGTCGAGGGCGTCGGGAAGCTGGCTGGTGAGCCCTGCCTGGCGCCTCGCCGCGCGCTGGATCATGATCCCGTAGGGGGCACCGAGGCCGAGGGCGCCGGTCAGGATGCCCAGGATCGGCTGCCCGGTGACCAGCCAGCCGATCACGAGGCCGGCGGTCATGGAGATCGCGCTGATGATAAGCGCTTCGGAGGGACGCAGCAGCAGGCCCGCGCGCAGCAGCTTGACCTGCATCTCATCCCAGAACGCTGTGCCTCGTAGAGCTTCGCTCAGTTGCGGGAGAGGGTCCGAGCGCGCGCCCACGACGGGGCTCTCCCGGTGGACGACCTCCTGACTCACCACGGCGGTATCCGCCAGGCGGTCACTGGCGGAGGGGCCGCCGGCGAACACCAGCAGCATGGCCACGATGAGGCCGAAGACCAATGTGCCTCCGATGACTGCCAGTATGAGAGGGTCCATCGTCTCGCTCCTTGCCTCCTGGCTCTCCGCCGTTCCGTCCCAGCCGTTACGCGCCGCTATCTGTCGTTACCCGAAGAAGCTCCGCCGCTGCCGGTCGGGCTCGTCGTCCACGATGAACATGTTCGGCGGCAGTTGCACGCCCTCGGCGGCGAGCTTGTCCACGAAGAGCGGCTGGATACCCATCGCGCGGTGCTCGACGATCAGCCGACCGTCGTCATCGACGCCGTGGTGCTTGAGAGTGAAGAGGTCCTGGGTGATGATCTCCTCACCCTCCATGCGCTGGACCTCGGTGATGTAGGTGATCTTACGCGAGCCGTCTCGCATGCGGTCCTGGTGGACGATCAGGTCAACGGCGGACGAGATCTGCTGCCGGATCGCGTGCGAGGGCAGCTCGGTCCCGGCCATGAGCACCATCGTCTCGAGACGGGAGAGGCAGTCGCGCGGGCCGTTGGTGTGAGCGGTGGAGAGTGAGCCCTCGTGACCGGTATTCATCGCCTGGAGCATGTCCAGGGCCTCACCGCCACGCACCTCACCGATGATGATCCGGTCGGGACGCATGCGCAGGGCGTTGCGCACGAGGTCACGGATGGTGATCTGACCGGTGCCCTCCAGGTTCGGCGGGCGGCTCTCCAGCGACAGCACGTGGTCCTGCTGGAGCTGCAGCTCGGCGGCGTCCTCGATCGTGACGATCCGCTCGCCCTTCGGGATGAAGGACGAGAGCACGTTGAGAGTGGTCGTCTTCCCCGAGCCGGTGCCGCCGGAGACCATGACGTTGAGCTTGCCCTTGACGCACAGCAGCAGGAAGTCGCGCATCTGCGCGCTCATGGAGGAGAAGCGGACCAGGTCCTCATCGGTGAGCGGGTCCGCGGCGAACTTGCGGATGGTGAGGTAGGGCCCGTTGACCGCCAGCGGCTGGATGATGGCGTTGACACGCGAGCCGTCCGGCAGCCGGGCGTCAACCATCGGGACGGCTTCGTCGAGGCGGCGGCCCAGGGGCGCGATGATCTTCTCGATGATGCGCATGATGTGCTCGCCGTCGGCGAAGCGAATCGGCGCTGACATGAGCTTGCCACTGCGCTCGACGATCACCTGCTGAGGGCCGTTGACCATGATCTCCGAGATGCTGTCATCGGCCAGCAGCACCTCCAGCGGGCCGAATCCTCGCACCTCGTTAATGACCGCATCCATGAGCAGGTTCAGCGTGCGGACCGGCAGCGTCATATCGTGCTCGCCCAACACGGCGTTGGCGAACCGCCGGATGTGCTCGGTCATCGCTTCGCGCGTCATCTGCTCGAGCGTGTTAAAGTCGGTCTCACGCAGCAGGCGGTGATGGATCTCGCTCTGCACCTTGAGCATCTCAGCCGAGTAGAGGACCGCCGACGCCTGCACGGCCTGCTCCGCCATCTGAGCCATCTGGGCGCAACTCCTCACGCTTCATGCGACGTGTCAACGAACCTTGGACATAAGCTCCAGTTTGACTCTTCTCGCTGACCGCCACGCGGTCCTTCACGCACCGCGAATGACTTGTTGAGACCACGGTGCGTTGCGGGCGGACGGCGACGGTGTGGGAGGCGGTCGGCCGGCCTCCGGCGCGCCTCACACTCCCGCTTCGCGCTTGCGTCGCTCCTCGGCCATCGCGCTCTCAAGCATCGCCACGAGCTCCTGCATCCCGCGAGCGAGCGGCGAGTTCGGGCGGGATATGACCGCCGGCGAGCCCTCGTTGACCGAGCTGACCGCGGCCTGCGGGTCGTCGGGGATCGCCTGCGCGACTTTCGCCCCGCTGGCCTGCTCTATATCCTCAACGGAGAGCTCGTTGGTGCGCGCGTAGCGGCTGACCACGAGCTTGATGCGCTCGGGCGCGATACGTTCGGCGAGCAACTGCTCGTAGAGCGTGGCGGTGTCGCGCACCGCGGACAGGTCCATGAGGGCGCTGACCAGCACGATGAACTGGGAGCGTGAGAAGACGTACTCGCTGGCTTTGCCGATCAGCGGCGGGACATCAAAGAAGACGTAGCGGTATTGCCGGCGCAGGAGGCCGATGAGGTCGGCGAGGAAGGCCATCTCGTCGTGTTCGGAGAGCCTGCCGCCGACTCCGGCACTGCCGGGGACGCCCGCGAGGACCTTCAGCCCCGAGTCATGGTGGGTGACCAGGTGCGTCTCGATGATCGTGCTGTCGAGCTCGCTGGCGAATGAGGCCAGCTCGCCGATGTTGTAGGTCGGTTGCAGGTCGAGCATCAGCGGCACGTTGCCATACTGCCCGTAGAAGTCAATGAGCACGACCTGTCCGGGGTACTCGCGCGCGAAGCTCACCGCCAGGTTCACGGTGATGAGGCTCTTGCCGATGCCTCCCTTGGCTCCCGTCACCGCGATGGTCACGGGCATCTTGGCCGGGTCCGTGATCAGCTCATATTCCGGCCGGGAGCGGGCGGTCTGCAGGTCGCTGAGCTGCGCGAGCAGATCGACGAGGACGTCGGGCTTGATGCCCGGGTCGATGACCGCACGGGCCCCGGCGCGCAGTGCCTGGCCGATGACCTCGGGCCGGTCGGCGCGCCCCTCGGGGACCATGAGCACGGAGGCGACGTCGGGGGCTGCGAGCGAGATCAGCTCCGTTGCCTCGTAGCCGGTCATGCCCGGCATCTCCTCGTCGAGGAGGATGACGTCGGGCTGGAACTGCGCGGCCATCTGCGCCGCTTCGAGGCCGTCATGGGCGATCGCGAGCACGTCCACGTTCCCGCTGCCCTGCGTCTCGAAGTACTCGGCGAGCTGAGCCTGCAGTTCGTCCGAGGCGCCGGGCTGCGGCTCCGTGACGACGATCCGGATGTTCCCGACGATCTGATCGTGTGCCATCAATTGCCCCTCATCGTTCGGCTTCGCTCTGATGCTCACGGCCGCCGGGCGTGACGCGCCGCGGAAGCGGCCCGCTCGGCGGCCGTTCAGTGCGCAGGCTCGACGCGCCCCTCAGTCGTCGACGTCGAGCTTCTCGCAGGGCGCGTTCCCGAACTCCAGCAACCGCTCGGGGTCCACGCCCTCCGGCACCGGGATCGGGTGCAGCGGCCGGCCGTCCATGCCTATGATCTGCGGCAGCACCAGGATGATCAGCTCGCTGCGGTCGTTGCGGAAGCTGTCATGTCGGAAGAGCTGCCCAATGATGGGCAGATCGCCCAGGATCGGGATCTTGCTGACCGACTTGGACTGGTCGCACTGGATCAACCCGCCGATGGCGAGCACACCGCCGTCGGGGACGCTGACGACTGTCTGTGCGCGCCGCGTGCGCAGCGCGGGGATGCTCAGCCCACCGACCGACACGCCGCTGCCGAAGTCCAGCGAGCTGACCTCCGGCCGCACCTCCAGCTTCACGCGGTCGTTGTTCGGGCCGATTGTCGGCTTGATCTGAAGGTTCACGCCGTACGGCTTCCACTCGACTGTGATCGCCGCCGCCCCGCCCACGCTCGCCTGAGCGATCGGTACCGGGATCTCACCGCCGATGAGGATCTCGGCTTCCTCGCCCTCGTTTACGAGCAGGTTGGGTTCAGAGAGTATCCGGGCCTTCTGGTTGACGACCAGCGCGTGTATCTGTGACGCGAACCGGTAGAGCTCCGGCCATCCGCTGCTGCCGGGCACCTGCCCGAACAGGAAGGGCTGCGACCGGAAGCTGGCGTCCGCAAACTGGGTGCCCGTGTACTGGCCCCAGTCGATGCCGAGGTCCTCATCGGCGCCGCGGGTGAGCTCGAGTATCTTGACCGCGACCAGCACCTGGCGCTTCTCCGCCTCGACCACAGTCACGAGGTTCAGGATCGGGACGCGGCCATGGAACATCCCCGTGACCTGCCCGAGCTGCTCCAGCTCCTCCTCGGTCGGCACCGAGCCCTCCAGCATGAGGGCCTCGTCACCGACGCGCGTGACGGTGATCGTGTCGGGCATGGCGGCGTCGAGCGCACGCCGCGCCGCCTCCAGGTCCGCCTTCGGTGGCACGACCTGTACCATGTTGATCGTCTGCACGTCCTCGTAGGCTTCGAGCAGCCGCGTGACGCGCTGCAGGCCGGCGACGTCATCGACCGTGCCATCCACCGCGACCGCGTTGCCGCGCAGCGGCGTCACGGTGAAGCCGGGGCCGAGGAGCTGCTGGATCTCGGCCGAGGGTGCGAGGCCGCCCACGCCCTCGCCCATGAGCGTGATCATGTCCACGACGCGCAGGCCCTCGGTCACCGCCGAGACTGTCTCACGCGCGCGCTGTACCTCGTCGCGCGAGGAGAGCTCGCCCTCGACGACGATCACCTCATCGCCCCACGAACTCACTTTGACGCGCGGGTCGAGTATCTGCGTGAGGGCATCCGCCGCGCGCGCGGCCTCGGAGCTGCCGTCCTCGGTGGTCTGGATCATCCCGACGACCTTGACGTCGTCGGTGGAGGCGGCCTCAAGGAGCGCTGTCAGGTTCTCCTTCGCCTCTTTGTCGGCCACCTCGCCCTCGACCACGACCATCGTGTCCGAGACGACCTCGACGTTGAGGTTCGGGCTCAGTGACTGCTGCAGCTCCACCGCGATCTGCTCGGCAAGCCGCATGCCCACAATCGTCACTGCGAAGTTGTGCAGACCGTCCTTGTCCCACACGTAGAGCATTGTGTGGTTCTGATCGCGCAGTGGTGGGGACGTGCCCGACATCACCAGCAGCTCAGTCGCGGACATCACCCGCACATCCGCCACGGTCGGGTCCACCACCGCCACGCGGCGCAGGCCGTTGAACTTGAGCACAATGCTGCGCTGGTACTCAAGGATCAGCGTCTGCGAGCTGCCGAGGCGCGTGTTGTCAAAGTCACGGTGTTCGCCGGCAGTCGCGGGTACCGGGCGAAGCCCTCCCAGCGCCACGATGGCGAGTAGTGCTACGGCGATCGTGCTGCGATGGACGTTCTGCATCGGTTACACCCCCTGACCCCCGCGCAGTGCGCGAGGCGTCAGAATGCGACGGTATCTGCTGCGTGCGCTGTTGCGATTGCGGGCGCGCGTCCGGTGCCCGCCTGACTGGTTCGATGTCTCGGCTCAATGAGGCGACGCGATGGGACCGGTCGCCTCGTCGGTTGTCAATTCGCCCCCGGAGCGTCCCGGAGGACTTACTCCACTGTGACGACTTCTCGGTCGCCGCCCCTGATGACCTCGATCGTGGACGGCGGCTCGGGCGCAGGCGCGGGCTGCGGCGCCGGCGTCGCGGTCGGCTGCGCGGGCTGCGGGTACATCGGCCAGCCGGGTGGCATGATCGGCTGAGGCTGCGCGGCCTGCTCCTCGGGCTTCTCGTCCGACGGAGGCTCCAGGCCCACCAGCGCCCAGTCCGTCTGCCCGGTCAGCGACACGAGAACGTCGTCCTGACGCGGCCGCAGCGCCAGGTGAATCGCGCCCTTGAAGCCCGAGAGCAGCAGCGCCTGCGCCTGATCCGGCGAAACCGACAGCGTCGCGCTCTTCACCTGCATCGTCGCCGGCGCCCCGCCCTCTGTGCTGCTCTGCGTACCCTCATCACTGGTCTGCGTGCCGCCGTCACCACTACCGCGTGCAGCGGGACGTGAGGTCTGCTCGTTCATCGCGAGCACCTCGATGTTCTGCAGGATCGTCTTGGTGATCGCGACCTCGCCTTGCTGGAAGGTGGTCAGCACATCAACGCGGTCGTGGGGAATCACGAAGCCGCCCACACCCGAGATCGGGTCGAGAGCGACCGTGACCGCGCGCATCCCCTGCGGGATCACGAAGGTCAGCCCCTGCGCGGCGCTGCGCTCACTCACATCCGCCGTCGTTAGCGTCTGCTCCGCGAAGATCGCGGTCTGGGCGAGCTTGCCCACCGCCTGGCCCGGCGCGGTGAGCGCCCCAGATGGCGCCGCCTGCGAGGCCATCTCCGTCGTCCCCACCATCTCTGAGGTGATCGCGTCGTACTGGGCGATGTCCTGCTTCGCCACCAGCACGGTCACCGTCTGCGGCTCCGGCGTTTCGGGGGTGCCGGTCTGTCCCTTAAGCACGACGTAAACGAGCCCGGCGACGATCACCCCGATGATCGCCGCCACCGTGAACGCCTGCCTTCGCGTGAGCCTCACTGTGATCACATCCTGCTGTGACGTCTGCTTCGATTGCTGGCGCAGTTAATTGTATTGTGTGACTTTCAGGCAGCTTTAGTCAAGTGCTCTCCCGCTGTCCTATCAGTGAAATGTGCCGCTCGCGACTGCTGTCGGCCTGTTGCGGTCAACATGTTCAGCGCCACCGCGCCCGGCTCGACATGCTCTACCGGATCAGACGGATCGAATTCACTCCTCCTGCTCCCCCGTCGCCGAGGCCCGTGAAGGTTGACCCGGCGCCATGCACATCGATAGTGAGTGCGACCAGTCCGCCGTGGTGTATCTCCTGGCCCGCTCCGTTGTACTCAATGCCACCGTTCGGGGCGTAGATGACGCCCCACGTGTCAGAGTCGCTGCCATTGATCCTGATCGCGCGCCTGTCCGATGACAGCGAGAACGCGAACAGGTCGTCCTGGAAGTGCGAGAAGCGCTCGGTGGCGCCGTTGAATCTGATCGGTCCGGCGGCGACCAGCGTCACCCGGTCGAGGATGACGCCCGAGCCATTGAAGCGTATCTCCCCGTCCGCCACGATAAGACAATCGTGCAGGAACGCGCCTGCGGGCTGAATCTCAAGGTCGCCATGAATGCGCCATCTGCCCGGCGCCAGCGTTCCGTGCTGGACGCGGAGGTCGCCCCACTCCTCGTGGTCCCACGGGCCCACGTCGAACTGCGCCCACGTGTAGTCAACCGGGTAGGGGCGCACCTGGTCCTCGAGGATATCGCCCGCGATCCCACTGGGGTCGTTGATCTGATAGCTGTTAAGGTACTCTACATCGCCATCGATGTTGTGGCCGCCGCCCGTGACCGTGACCTGCGTGTTGGAGTGCAGGTTGCCCTGAACGTTCAGGTTTGAGCCGGTGCAGCGGATGCCCTCTTCACGCGGGTCGCTCGAGCCCCCGAAGAACAGGCCCGAGCCGCGCCCGCGACTGCCGGACGCAAGTGCGGTGGCCGACCGTGTCACCGTCGCCGTCTGCAGGCCGAAGATTCGCCCGAAGACGTAATCGACCACCACGTGGCCGGTGACTTCGACGGCCTCCTCGTTCGGCCCCAGGATCCCGTAGCCCTGAACGACAACGCCCTCGCCGAAGAACTGCACGTCCTGTTGTGGTGTGATCCCGACCGGCCACGCCGGCGTCTCCTGATTGTTGACCTGGACCATGCCCCCCAACGCGGCCTGCGCGACGTCGCGGTCGGGGAGCTTCTTCGCCCCTGCCAGCGCCGCGCCGTCCACAACGTTCTGCAGGTGCTGGGCGGCCACGGTCATACGCCCGATGTCAATGACGAGAGCGGCCATTCCGATCAGTGCCAGTATGGCAACGATCATCCACGCGCCAGCGACGCCTTTCCTGTCGATGACCGGTTGCATGCTCTCCCTATCGCCCGCCCAGGGCGTCTGCGGAGCGACGGCCCCCGCACCCTCTACTGGATCAGCTCTGTCGCGTAGACCCCAGTCTCGGTAGTAAGCTGGCTGTTCGGGTCGCCGCCCGGCATGTCATACTCGATGAACCGCCCGAATATCTCCTTCTGGCCCTGATTGATGCCTTCGAGCCAGAATGCACCGAACTTCTCGATCCGGAACTCCGCATTCGAGCCGGTGTCGCCGAGGTAGCTCACCAGCGGTACCAGCATGATGCGCGGGTTGTCCGGCCGGTAGCTGGTGGAAGTGTCATACGTCCAGTCACCGGTCGTGCCGCGCTCCATCCTCGAGTCGCCACCATCACTGACGAGCGCCTTCTTGAAGTTACCGACATCCACACCGGTCTTGGCGAAGACTGAGTCGCCCAGATTGACAAAGGACGTCTCGATGTCCTGCGGCGTCAGCCCGTAGCCCTGCAGCAGCTCGAACCAGGTCGCAGTGCATCCTGTTGGCTCCTGCAGGAAGCCGAACGAGCCCGGGATGCCCGCGTAGTGCGGGCCGTCCGCCATGAGCATGTTGATCAGTTGCCCGGAGGCCAGCGGCGTGCCGTACGCAATCCACATGGTCGCGATCGGTATGCCCTCGACCGGAGCGCGCACCACCGTGGCCGAGCGATGAACCGTTGCGCTGGTGAGACCGACGAGCCGGGCAAAGGTGTACTCTACCTCGCTGTTGGTCGTCACCCTCATCGCGTGAGCCCACGGTCCGAGCGTCAGGTCGTTGATCGTCCCGTTCGGCCCGCAGAATGTGATGTCCTCATTACTGCAACTTACGGGCCAGCCTGTGCCCTCGGTGTGGTTCGCGGCGGCCGTGCGCAGGGCCGCGGCGCGCGCCGATGTCTCATACGGGAGCTGCGTCGCGGCCGCCAGTGCCGAGCTGTCCGCTATGTCCTGACAGCGCTGCGCAGCTATGGCCAACCTGCCAAGGTCCACTGACATCGCTGCTGCGCCTGCCAATACGACGAGCGCCCCGGCAACCCATGCGCCGATGACGCCCCTCCTGCTTGTTCGAGTACGGATCATTGCTCCCACCACCTGAGTCAGGGATGAAGTGCACGTATGGCATACCCCGCTAGGCGATGAGCCAATCGCGTCAGCGAATCATCTCCGTCGCATAGACGCCAGTCTCTAGTGTGAGTTGGCTGTTCGGGTCGCCCCCGGGCATGTCGTACTCGATGAAGCGCCCGAATATCTCCTTCTGCCCCTGGTTGATGCTCTCGAGCCAGAACGCGCCGAACTTCTCGATCCGGAACTCCGCGTTCGTGCCCGTGTCGCCGAGATAGGTGACCAGCGGCACGAGCATGATGCGCGGGTTGTCGGGGTGGTGGTCACTGAACGTGTCACCAGCGAAATCGCCGCTCGTGCCGACCTCGAGACGGGCGCAGCCCTGGTCGCTCGCCAGCGCCATAACAAAGTGGCCGACATCGACGCCGGTCTTGGCGAAGACTGAGTCGCCGAGATTGACGAAGGAGGTCTCCAGGTCCTCGGGCGTGAGGCCGTAGCCCTGAAGGAGCGAGAACCAGTCGGTCGTGCACCCGACCGGCGCGCTGAGGAAGCCGAATGAGCCGGGGATGCCCGCGCAGTGCGGGCCGTCGGCCATGAGCATGTTGATCTCCTCGCCGGGGACCGGCGGTGTGTTGTATGAAATCCACATCGTGGCGATCGGTATGCCCTCGACCGGCGCGCGCACGACCGTGCAGGAGCGCTCAGCGGACGTGCCCATGAGACCGAACAGGCGCGAGAAGGTGAAGTCAACCGAGCAGTGCGTCGTGATCTTGAACGCGTGCGCCCAGGGCCCGAGCGTCAGTCCGTCGATGGTCCCGTTGGGCCCCACGAAGGTGATGTCCGCGTCCGCGCAATCCACCGGCCAGCCGCAACCTTCCGTGCTGTTCGCAGAAACGGTGCGCAAGGCGGCAGTGCGCGCGTGCGTCTCGTAGGGGAGCTGTGTGGCGGCCGCGAGCCCGGCGCTGTCCGCCACGTCCTGGCAGCGCTGAACGGCGATCGCCAACCGGCCGAGGTCCACCGACATGGCCGCCGCGCCGCCGAGCGCCAGGAAGGCCAGGATGAGCCACGCGCCGGCGAGGCCGGCTCGCTTCGCTTTGCTGGAGCTGAGCATCTGTCTCATGGTTCGCGCCTCCGTTTCCGGGCGGAGGTGAGCTCCGACCGGACCACGCTCGCGCTCGGGCGAGTGGCGAAGCCTTCACGCGTTGCTCCTGCGACGCCCATACACGGTCGGGCACGCGGAGTCGGCTTATCCAGGCAGCCGGCGGGTGCGGAAGCGGAAACGGTCGTAGCGGCTCGCGGGTCCGGACACGTCACGAATGCGTCGGGTGACGCGTCAGTGGACCATGCGTGCGCGAGGAGGCGCGACGAAGACGACGGGACGTTCGATGCAGGTACAGGGTCGAATTGCGCGGTCGCGAGTCCCCGCGCTTTCTCCCTGGCGGCAGTGCCACCGGAGGGCACGCAAATGCTGCGCCTGTGAGTGGGTGGCTCCATTATTGGTTCTAGCATTGGTGTAGTGAAGGCTGCGATCGCTGACGTCCGCTGTAGGCTGCTGCTCGGCCACTAACAGTTCCATCCGGCAGAGATATTGTCGTGGGTCTGATCTGCCACGTGTCATTATACCTGCACCCGCCGTCAAAGGCAAGGCATCGGCTCAGTAGCCGGTGCTCCGGCCGGTGCTCCGGCCGATGCCACTGCCGAGTTCTCCGTCCGTCCCACCGCGCGCCCGCTCGAGCGCATCCGCGGTACGCACGTGCAACTCTGGCGTCCGCGTCGCTCTGACGCGGTCCTGGCCCGTCGATCGCGATGTAGCGCGGATGCTACTCGCGCTGCATCACGATGGCGGTGTTGAGTGTGATCGTCCCGTTCTCGGGATCATCGGCCAGCCCCGCGAACAGCCCGCCTGTCACGAGCTGGTGGGGGTACTGGATGGTGATGCGGATCTGGTCGCCGGCCTGCGCGTTGTTCTCGCTGCCGTCGATGCCCAGCGACAGCCAACTGCCCCACGCCCCGGTACCTTCGTTGAAGGAACGGTAGTGGTAGGTGGCGTTGAGGTTGCCGGCATTGATGGTGGGGGCCGCGCCGGCGATGCGTGTCGTGAGCGTAGTCGGCGTCGCGCCGACCGCCGCCGAACGCGCACCCTCACGCGCGGCCTGGTTCACTCCGACCAGGTCCTTCACCATGAGCCCGAACTCGATGATACCGAACAGCAGGAAGATCAGTAGTGGGGCCACCATAGCAAGCTCCACAGTGGTGGCTCCGCGTCTCCCGGTTGTCCGTATCCTGGTAATCATGGTCTGTGTCACCTCCCGAGACAAACGGCCGGGAAGCGTCCGTCGGGTCGGCGGCCCGCCTGTGCTGCGTCCCTGCAGCGCGCCCGCCTGCCTTCAGATGCCGCGGCTCGGTACATCCCTCGCGCGTCGCGCGCGCGAACGTTTGAGTTGGTGCGTTTCCAGGTTCCCAGGCACGTCACTGCAACTGATTGACTCCGACTGGGAGTCTCAAACTCCCTACCCGCTCCATATCCGCACGCCGATCGTGATCAGCGCGCCGAGGCCGAGTGCGATGGCGTAGGGAAGCCGAACTTCGCCGGCTCCGTCGGCGATCTCCATCGGCTCGGAGAAGGCGGCACGCAGGTAGATCGACGTGCCCATCTGCTTGATGATCTTCCCGAGCAGTCCGTGTCGGAGTGAGACGCCGACAGCGATGATGCCCCCGATCACCGCTCCGATTGCGAAGGTCCAGAGCATGAACAGCGGGCCCATGAGGGCGCCAAAGGCCATCAGAAGCTTGATGTCGCCGCCGCCCAGGATGCGACCGAGGAAGTTGCTGATCAGCCACAGGACGAAGCCTGCGCCGATTCCGGCGAGGCTCATCAGCAGGCCCTCAAGGCCACTCCCGACGGTGTTCAGGACAAGGCCCAGAGCAGCGAAGGGTACCGTCAGTGCGTTGAAGATCTTCCCCCACCGGATGTCGGTGTAGGCGGCTGCGAGTGCCAGGACGACGCTTGCTATGATCAAGACGCGGTCCACGAGCCACCACCTCCGGGAAGAAGGCGCGTCGTCACGCCCAGGCTGCGAGTGTTATCGCCGCTCGAGAGCGAGGCCACTGTCGCGGAGGCTGCCACCTCCGGGTCCGGTCTCGCTCGTCTCGTCATGTCGAGTACGTTCTCGGTCGCTGCGCCACAGGTCATTACGTCGTCAGCGCGTCCTCTGTGGTCGCTGTCCGGCCGGCTCCGACGTGCGCGGTCTGTGCTGCGAAGCGCGCTGCGTCTCTTGTTTTGACGCGGTGAGGGAGCGGGGCAGCCGCTCCCTCACCGACCGCCGGCTGGACGTCCCGTCCCTCGTGGGAAACCCACTCGGGACAGGGAAAGCTCCGGTTCCGGCGCCACGTCTACTACCCGCGACGCCCAGCCGGAGTGTCTCCTTACCCGCTCGCGTTGGCGATGGTGCTGGCCGAGTCACTCACGGCGTTGCCTACGGTGTCGCCCAGGGTGTTCCACGCGGTGATGCCAGCGACAACGACCAGGGCGAGGAGCAGCGCGTACTCGACGGTGGTGAGACCCTCTTCGTCCTTCCACAGCTTGAACATTCTGTCCGCCTCCTCACGTAGCTTCGAGTGCTCGGGTCAGCGCTCTGCTCGGACGGATCGTCCTGCGCCCGGCGGTTCCCGGGGGGAGCCCTGGTGGGCTCGCCTGCCGCCGCAGAGAAAGCTCAAGGCTTCCTCAAGAGGTTGTGACCCGATGGTGCACTGGTTAGTATACGTAACAACAATTCCCTGTCAAGCACCCGCTGAAACTTGTGCCAGGCACAATTCCGCCTCTGCTATAGCTCACGTCCCGCTCAAGATTGCCTCAACGCGCCTGCCAGATCAAGGGAGCCTTGACTCTTGAGGCGCTCCAGAATGCCTCCTGATACACTCAAGATACACTCAAAAAAAAGTTTGCTAAGGTCTGCACCAGGAGACACCCTCAGGCCGGATCAGCACAACTGTTCCTGCACGGAGGAGGTCGGGCCGCAGGCGCCAGACGGAGCGAGGGGGAAGGCGCGGTGCGCGCCCCTCCCGTGGTGTGGCGGCATCCGGCTCGTCTGCGTCGGCGCCGCCCGTGGATTGAGCTCTGCAGGTCCCGCGCGATCCATCGGCGAAACGGCGGGCTGACCGCGCCCAACGAGCAATGACCGACAGGATCAGGAGGCGAAGTATTGAGCGTCGAGCACAGGTCGGCGAGGGACGAGCAGAAAGCACCAGCAGAGGTCGCGAAACTCACGCCGCGAGCGCTCATCATGGGCCTCGTCGGCGTCGTCATTCTGTGCGTTGCGATCCCCTACACCACCGGCTTCATGTACGCCTCGGAGCTGGGCGGCTGCCACTTCCCCGTCGGACCGGTCTTCCTGCTGCTGGTGCTCGTGCTGCCCGTGGCGTGGATCAGCACGCGCCTGACGCAGCGCTTCGCGTTTCGGCCGACCGACAACCTGATCGTCACTGCGATGATGCTCGTGGCGGCGGGCATCCCGACCTTCGGGCTGGCGCTCTACCTCTTCCCGATCACCACCGCGCCCTTCTACATGGCGTCGCCTGAGAACAAGTGGGCCGAGACGTTCTTCGAGTACCTTCCGGAGTGGATCGCACCCGAGCCGGGCAGCACGGCGATCCGCTGGTTCTACGACGGCGCCCCTCCCGGCGCGCGGCTCCCGTGGGATCAGTGGGCCACGCCGCTGCTGGCGTGGACGATCCTCACCGCGGGGCTCTACCTCGTAATGTTCTCGCTGGGCTCGCTGGTCCGGCGGCAGTGGAGTGAGCGGGAGAACCTGATCTTCCCGCTGGTGCAGCTTCCGCTGGAGATGATCCTGCCGAACCGCCACGGCATCTCCGCGGTCCCGTTCTTCCGCAACAAGCTCCTGTGGATCGGCTTCGCGATCCCCTTCATTATCCACAACCTGAACGCACTGGCCGCCTACTATCCCGGCGTGCCGACGCTCCAGCTCCAGGGCATCCGCTTCCTCTCGGGCGTCACCGCGCGCCCGTGGCGCTTCCTGCAGTCACCGATCTACCTGCACTTCTCGGTGACGGGCTTCGCCTACTTCCTGACCACGGAGATCTCCCTGTCGCTGTGGGTCTTCTGGTGGCTGGGGCGTTTCCAGCACGTGCTCTTCGACGCATTCGGCAGCCAACCGGTGCTCGCGCGCGTGGAGGAGAATCAGTACCAGGGCGCGTTCCTGATCTACGTGGCCTACGGGCTGTGGGTGGCACGCGGACACCTGGCGGAGATGTGGCGCGACTTCCTCGCAGGCGCGCCGCTGAAGGAAGGCGCGCGGCATGAGGCGATGTCGCCACCGATGGCCTTCTGGGGGCTGATCGTCGGTGGGGCGATCGTGGTCATTTGGCTCAACGTCGCGGGGATGGCGCTGTGGGTGGCGCTGCTCACGTACCTGATCTTCCTCGTGATCTGCTGGGGCATGTCGCGGCTGGTGGTGGAGTCTGGTATCCTGTTCGCGAAGGCGGTGCAGATGCGCCCGAGCGTACTGCTGACCGGCCTCGCAGGCTCGGGCAGCTTCACGCCCGCGACGCTGACGATCCTGAGCTTCACCGAGTACGTGTACATGTACGATCTGAAGAGCTTCCTCATGCCGCAGATCATGCACGGGCTGAAGATCTCGGATGAGGCGCGCATCGACCGGCGGCACATGTACTACGCGATGGCGATCGCGGTGGCGGTTGCGATCGGCGTGTCCTACTGGGCGTCGCTGCGCATCGCGTACTCGAAGGGCGCGCTGGCGATGCATAGCTGGTTCTTCATCAGCGGCCCGCGCGGGAACGCGGAACTGCTCAAGCAGATGATCGTGAACCAGACGGGCGTGGAGTTCTCGCGCCTGATCGCGCTGCTGGCGGGCGGGGCGATCTGCGCGGGGCTGATCCGCATGCGGCAGCTCTTCCTGTGGTTCCCGCTGCATCCGGTGGCGTACGTGGTAGGGACGGGCTTCGAGGCGTCGCGCATGTGGTTCCCGTTCCTGCTGGGCTGGAGCGCAAAGGCACTGGTGACGCGTTACGGTTCGGTGGGGCTCTACCGGGCGCTGCAGGCGCCGTTCCTGGGGCTGGTACTGGGCGAGTATTCGGTGGCGGGGCTGTGGCTGATCGTGGACGCGATCACCGGCCGGGTCGGGCACCGGGTGTTCCCGTGATACACGACTCGTAACAGGATTCCGGCTTCGCCGGACAGGATTGGACGACAACGGCACAGGATACGACAATGGGAGAGGTGGCGGGATATGTCGCTTGAGTTCGAGCACCTCGTGGGTGACTACGACGGATGCCTGGGGGCTGCGCTGGCCGCCGGGCAGGGCTACCTGCGCGCATCGTCGCACGCGGTGCTGCTCGGCCGCGTCGGCAGCGCCATCGACGAAGTGCCGGCCACCCGGTGCCCCGACAAACGCTGGTTTCAGCGCTCCTACGGCCGCTGCGTTACCGATGAGCCGGAGGACCTGCTCGTCGGCGACGGGCTCTTCTACCTGACGGAGCAGCGCAAGCTCTTCCTCGACTGCACCGCCGGGCACTATCAGATGACCTGGGGCTATGCCCACCCGGAGCTGACCGCGCTGCTGCTCGATGGGATCGAGCGCGGCATCGTCTGGGATAACCACTCGAACATCCCCTCCGCGCCGGTCAAGCGCCTCACCGAGAAGCTCGTGGCCCTCGCGAACCCCGGCCGCGACTTCGGCGAGTTGCAGGACGATCCGGAGAGCCTCAACACCGTGCTCGCGGGCGTGGCGACCGGCACCGTCGCCTGCGCGGCCGCCATGAAGATGATGCTCCTGCACCACGCGGGCGAGGGCGACCCGGTCTTCATCGTCCTCGACGGCAACTACCACGGCACCGACGTGCTCGCCCAGCGCCTGCGCGGCATGTGGCCGGAGATCTTCTGCAACGTGACGATCGTGCCCGTGCAGCCGAACGACCCGGAGGAGCTGCGCGCGACCTTCGCGCAGCACGACGGGAACATCGCGGGCTTCTGGGCCGAGCCTGTGATGATGAACCGCGAGGCGATCCTGATCGAGCCGGAGTACCTGCACCTCGCGCGCGAGCTGTGCGACGAAACCGGCGCGCTCATGGCGATCGACGAGATACAGACCGCCTTCTGGTTCCCGGAGGTGATCTACTGCGCCCGCATCGGCCTGCGGCCGGACTTCGTCGTGCTGGGCAAGGGCATGACCGCGGGCTTCCACCCGCTCGCGGCGCTCGTCTACCGCGGGAAGTTGGACGTGCTGGAGCAGTACGATGCGATCTCCACGAATGGGAACGCGGCGCTCGCGGCGCTCATCGCGCTGGGCTGCATTGAGCTGATCGAGCGGAACGCGAGCGAGATCGAGGCGGTCGGGAGCGCATGGCACGCTGCGCTGGCGGCCATCGCGGAGGAATTCGGCGACCGGCTCGTCGAGGCGCGGGGCATCGGACACATGTCCGGGCTGAAGTTCCGCGACCGCGACGACTGCCTGAGCTTCCACCGGCGGGCGGTCGAGCGCGGGCTGTGGCTGCGCGCGCACGCCTACCACGAGGGCCACTCGACGATCCTGACGAAGTTCGCGCTGCCGATGGACGAGCGGACGGTGGAGTGGTCGGCGGAGGCGATGCGGGGGCTGCTGCGGGACGGATGACGGCATAACAGGATTCCGGCTTCGCCGGACAGGATGGCGCTTCGCGCCAACAGGATAGCGACAAGGCCGGTGTACGGCAACGACGGCTGCTGAAGTCGTTCGTGGGGCAGGCATCCCTGCCTGCCGCCGTTTGCCGTGATCCGTTTGTAGGACGGGCATCCTGCCCGTCGCCGTCTGCGGGAGTCAAGAAAGGCAGTGGGCAAGACATGAACCACCTTTACTTCGAGTACAATGACGTAGACCGGCGCTTCTTCGAGGAGCGGCTGGAGCCGTGGCTGCCTGAGTACATCTTCGATGCGCACCGCCATGTGCAGCTTCCCGAACACCTCGATGACGCCGAGGCGCCCTTCGCGCGCGGGGCGTTCCCGGACGGGATCGCCGGGCCCGAGTCAGTCGAGATGGCGCGCCTCGGCTACGAGATCATGTTCCCCGGGCGCAACGTCGAGATGCTCGCGTTCGGCTCACCGCAGAGCAACTGCGACTGCGTGGCGAACAACGCGTACGTCTCGGATGAGTTCGCGGGGACGGGCTCGGTCGGGCTGGCGTTGGTGCGGCCGGACTGGGAGCCGCAGGTGCTGCTGCGGGAGCTGCGCAGGCCCGCGATCATCGGCGTGAAGCCCTACGAGCGGCTCATCCCCGGCTTCGAAGGCGGCGACGCGAGCATCTTCGACCTGATGCCGCACTTCCAGCTCGAGATCCTCGACGAGCTCGGCGCGTGGCTCACGCTGCACCTGCCGCGCAAAGAGCGCCTCGCCGACCGCGAGAACGTGCTGGAGATCGCGGAGCTGCGCGCCCGCTACCCGCGCGTGGTGCTGGTGATCGCGCACCTGGGGCGGACGTACGCAGGCCGCTACGCGCGCGAGGGCTTCCCGGCGCTTGCCGAGGACCCGGGCATCCTCTTCGACAACTCCGCGGTGCTCAACCCGGCGGTGCAGGCGCTCTCGCTCGACCGCTTCGGCCCCGAACGGATCATGTGGGCGTCAGACCACCCGATCTTCTACATGCGCGGCAGGCGGCGCTGGGAGGGCGACCGCTACATCAACCTCACCAGCGGCGACTACGCCTGGAACACCGACCGCCAGCCGCCGCAAGTCGAGGCGACCTACGCGCTGTCGCTCTACGAGCAGATGGCGGCGTGCATTGACACGATCTTCGCGCTGGGCTACGGCGAGGCGGAGATCGAGGCGGTCTTCCGCACCAACGCGCGGACGAAGATTGCCGAGGTGCTGGCGCGCAAGGAGGCGTGGTGAGGGTGGCGGGCCTCTTCCCCCCATCGCCGCAGCCTCATCACCGTGGCACGGGCGTCCCGCCCGTGCGTCGTTCGGGCGGCCTTTCCCCCCCGGACGAAGGCCGGGCCGGGGTGGAACCTTGCGCTTCGCGCAACCCCTCGCTCCGCTCGGGGCGGCCCCGCCAAACGACAAACGACAGCCACGCCGCGCTGCTCGGCATCGACCTCGGCACCACCGCGGTGAAGGCCGGGGTGTTCGCGGCCGAGAGCGGACAGATGCTCGGCGTCGCGCGCGCGGAATACTCCCCCACCTCGCCGCATCCAGGCTGGATGGAGCTTGCAGGCGAGGAGTACTGGCGCGCGACCGTGGGGGCCGTGCGGCAGGCCCACGAGCAGGCCGGCCGCCCGGAGGTGCTCGGGATCGGCCTGTCCTCCCAGGGGCAGACGTTCCTGCCGCTTGGCGAGGGCGGCGAGCCGCTGCGCCCGGCGATTGTCTGGCTGGACACCCGCGCGGAGGCGGAGGCGCGGCGGCTGAACGAGGCGCTGGACCCGGTCGAGCTGCGCAGGCGGCGCGGCGCGGCGGCGATCAACGCGGTCGATTCGGCGCCGAAGATCCTGTGGCTGCGCGAGAACGAGCCGGATATCTGGGCGCGCACGCGACACCTCGTCATGCTGCCAGACTTCGTCGGCCTGCGCCTGACCGGAGAGCTGCGCCTCGACCTGAGCAACGCCGGCTCGACCGCGATGATCGATCGCTCCCGCGGGGAGTGGTGGCCCGCGGCGCTGCAGGCGGTGGGGGTGCCGCAGGAGGCACTCAGCCCCCTTGGCAGCGCCGGCGAGCCGATCGGAGAGCTGACCTCCGCTGCAGCGGAGACGCTGGGCCTGACCGCCGGCGCGGTCGTCGCGCTGGGCTGCAACGATCAGCTTGCGGGAGCGATCGGCGCGGGCAACGTCGCACCGGGCCTGGCGTCGGGCACAGCCGGGACCGCGATGGCGATCGTCGCGACCACGGACCTGCCCGGCGATCCGCCCGAGGGCGTGCTGCACGGGGCCCACGCGGTGCCTGGCCTGCGCTTCCTGCTGACCTACGCGAAGACCTCGGGCGTGCTGCTGACGTGGCTGCGCGACTTGCTCGGCGCGGAGGGCTACGAGGAGCTGCTGGCCGACGCGCAACGCGCGCCGATTGGCTGCAGCGGCCTGGTCTGCCTCCCGCACTTCTCCGGCACCGGCACGCCGAGCTTCCGCAGCGACGTGCGGGGCGGCTTCGTGGGCCTGACGCTCGCCCACGGCCGCGCGGAGATGGCGCGGGCGGTCGCCGAGGCGGTATGCTTCTGCGCACGCGACGCGCTGGCGCTCGCGCGCGCGTCCGGACAGCCGGTGGAGGAGCTGCGGATGCTCGGCGGCGCGGCTCAGTCGGCGTGGTGGATGCAGGCGATGGCCGACACGACGCGCACGCCGCTGGCGGTGCCCACGTGCACAGAGGCGGCGGTGCTGGGTGCGGCGATCTTCGGCGGCGTCGGCGCGGGTGTGCTGGGCTCGATTGAGGAGGCCGCGCGCGGCTTCTACCGCGCAGGAGAGCGCTACGAGCCGAACGATGACCTGCGCGAGGCATACGAGACGGCATACGCGGCCTATCGCGAGGCAATGGAGCGGATCTACCCCGCCGCGCTGGGGTGACGACGACGGTGGTTCTTACAGGATGCACAGGACTGCGAGGATAACGGCAATAGCAGCATGAGTCGTTCGTGGGGCAGGCATCCCTGCCTGCCGCCGTTTGCCCCAGACAGAGGAGGCGCTCACTGATGACCCGCACAACTCGTGTCGGGCTGCTGCCGCTCTACCTGGCACTCTACGATGAGGTCCGGCCCGACGCGCGGCCGGACATGCAGGCGTTCGCCGCGCGCGTCGAGGAGATGCTCGTGGGCCTCGGTCTCAACGTAGTCAGTACGCCCGTGCTTACCGCGCGAGCACAGATCGAGCAGGAGATGCACTCGCTGCTCGGCGACGAGGACCTCGATGCGCTGCTGACCGTCCACCTCGCCTACTCGCCTTCGTTGGAGATCATCGACCAACTGGTGCGCGCCAGGCGCCCACTGCTGCTCCTCGACACCACGCCCTCGCCCGCGTTCGGCGAGGACGCCGACCAGGAGATGATGTTCCGCAACCACGGCATCCACGGTGTGCAGGACCTCGCCTGCGTGCTGCGCAGGCGCGAGCGACCGTTCCTGCTCTCCGTCGGGCACATTGACGACCCGGTCCTGCACGAGGACGTGGCGCTGGCATGCCGCGCGATGCGGGGCGCGCGGGCGCTGAGCACCATGCGCGTGCTGATGATCGGCGACGTGTTCGACGGCATGGGCGACTTCGCAGTCGATCCGCAGGTGCTGGAGGGCGAGCTCGGCATCCACGTGC